>CALCCG010000001.1 GCA_937899785.1 uncultured Erythrobacter sp.
CCAAGCGCGCTTGGTCAGCTCACCCAGCGTGTAGAGCTCGGCGAACTGCGCTTCGTCGTTGGCGTCGGCGATGGAGCCGGGGCGCAGGCCGTCGCCCAGCGAATAGGCGATGTCGTAAGCGGCGCAGATCTCGGTGATCTCGTCGAAATGTTCGTAGAGGAAGCTCTCCTTGTGATGCGCGAGACACCATTTCGCCATGATCGATCCGCCGCGGCTGACAATGCCGGTGACGCGCTTGGCCGCCATCGGCACGAAGGGCAGGCGCACGCCGGCGTGGATCGTGAAGTAGTCAACGCCCTGCTCGGCCTGCTCGATCAGCGTGTCGCGGAAAATCTCCCAAGTGAGCTCTTCAGCGATGCCGCCAACCTTCTCCAGCGCCTGGTAGATCGGCACGGTGCCCACCGGAACGGCGGAGTTGCGGATGATCCATTCGCGCGTGTCGTGGATGTTGCGGCCAGTCGATAGATCCATGATCGTGTCCGCGCCCCAGCGCGTCGCCCACACCATCTTATCGACCTCGGTCGCGACGTCCGAGGCCACGGCGGAGTTGCCGATATTGGCGTTGATCTTGACCAGGAAATTGCGACCGATCGCCATCGGCTCGGTTTCCGGGTGGTTGATGTTGTTCGGGATGATCGCGCGGCCCCGGGCGACCTCATCACGGACAAACTCCGGCGTGATCACATCAGGGATCGCCGCGCCCCAATCCTGCCCGTCGCGCACAAAGTCCTTGGCAATCTCGCGGCCCAGATTCTCGCGCTCGGCGACATATTCCATCTCAGGGGTGATGATGCCTTTGCGCGCGTAGTGCATTTGGGTGACGTTTACGCCGCTGCCCACGCCGCCTTTGGCGCGAAGCGGGCGTTTCACCACATTGGGAAAGGTCGGCACCCCGCCCGAGCGGTCCGGACCAAGCTGGCCGTTGTCTTCGGGCTTCACCTCGCGCGCGGCGTATTCCTCCACATCGCCGCGAGCCTTGATCCACTCGGCGCGGTGCGGAGCGAGGCCAGCGTTGATGTCAATCGCGACGTTCGGATCGGTATACGGGCCGGATGTGTCGTAAACGCGCACCGAAGGCTCATCGCCTTCCAGATCAATCTCGCGCATGGCGACCTGAACGCCGCTTCCGGTTCGCGCGCCGACATGGATTTTGCGGCTGCCGCGAATGGGCCCCGTGGTCACGCCAATCTCTACCGGGGAATTGATGTCCGCCATGAGTCTGCTCTCCTTGGCGGCGAAGGATAAGCGGACAAAGATGCGCGTAAAGGATTCCCGTCCAAGCGCTGCCCACTCCCTCCGCCGATGCTAATCGGTTCAGGTTCAACGGGTCGTGGGCCGCAACACCCACCTCTCAGCCAACGAAGCTGGCTCCCCGGGGATGAGCCAAGGGGTACGCGGCGTTGGCGCGCAAGTCCAGTGCAATAGCGAGAGCGGGCCTCGACTAGGTGTCGTCGCCGAACGAAAGCGTGAACAGGCATGCGGCGAGGAGCGCCGTCGCCAGCACCCCCGATCCGCCCGCCAGCGGCAGTTCGCCAGCGAAGTCCCGCCCCATCGCCATCGACAGCGCGTTGGTGACCAAGGCAAAGGCGCCCACAACCGCGCTGATCCAGCCAAGCGCTTTGGCCCCTTCGCTTGCCCTTGCAAGGCCCACCACGATCAAGGCAAGCGCGAGCAGCACCTTTGCCGCATTGTAGACCATGAAGGAGAACGCCACGACACCGCTAGCTGCCGGCGCCGCTTCTGGCACTGCCTCCGCGACTTCGCGAAACGGGCCGAACATGGTGAGGCCCACGCCGACCTGCACGACGTTGAGGATCGCCGCTCCGAGGATAGCCGACCATGCGAGATGGAGGCCCTTCGCCTGTGCCATGGCGGCGCCCGCAAACGCGCCGAGCATCACGAATAAGAAGCCCTCGGTGCCCCATAGGAGCTGGCGCGGTGGCGTCATCTCGGCGGCATACATGCCGGTGTAGACCGCTTGCGTAACCGCCGCTGCGACCAGCAGCCAAGCGACCACACTCACGGTGTGCTTAAGTGAAAGTTCCATGATATTGGCCCCCTTTGTGCCTGTTTTCGTGATTGCCTTACACGCGCCTATACGCGAGCAAGCGGCGAAAAGTTACCACCCCAAAAAGGCGCCTTCAAAACAGCTCTTCATATGACCAAGCTCTACCGCCTTGACGCATCCGCCCGCGCGGTGGGCGAAGCCTTTGGCGCGCGCATGGGCGAAGATCCATGGGCCGGCGGCTATGTCGCTCCGGATACGTTTGCCCCGGTAATCACCGCGAGCCGCGACTTTGTCGCCGGACCGCGTCCCACTGACCGCCGCTTGCAACCGCGCGCCGTACCCCGGCTGTGGGGCGTGATGCCGCCCCCTTCAGCCGACCCGGCGAGCCGCCGCGTTACTTCCGTGCGCAACCTCGACAGCCCGTACTGGATCGGCCACCTGCGCAACTGCGAGTTTCGCTGCCTGATCCCGGCCACCGCGTTCATGCTTTGGGGACAAGGCACCGACTACGAAGGCCGGCGGCTAAAGCACTGGCTTGGCCTTGAAGACCAGCCAATCTTTGCCTTGCTGGGCCTGTGGAAAGATGAGGACGTACCCGCTTTCTCGCTTCTGTCCCTCGAAACGCAAGGGCTCGCCAAGACGTTGGACGCCAAAGCGATGCCGATTGCAGTCGCGGCAGGCGGGAGAGCGCAGGATGTGTGGCTGCACGCGGACTGGGACCGCGCGCGCCGGTTGATTGAACACCCGGGCGGGCAAGCGCTGTTCGAGATCGAACACGCTTGAACGGCGCTAAGGATCCATTATAAGTTGCAAAATGCAATGGATTGACCTTCTCCTCGTCGTCAAGATCGTCGCCACCGCGCTGATCATCCCGGTGCCCTACCTTTTCTTTAGCGACGCACGCGTGGCCGCCATCAACGGGGAGCCGCCCAAAGACCGGCCGTTGATGCGGCTCTACGCGGTTGCGATCCTCGCTTTACTTGTCGCTTACGCGTCGGCGTTGTCCTGGCTGCGCGCGGAGGGCTTTCCGTGGGGCATCGTGACGATGGGCATCGTTTCCAACGGCGGCGCGACCGCTTTCCTGCTGTTTGATCGGCACACGGCGCTGGAGCGCTCCACCGCGCTTCTGTTTGGCTCGATCACCCTGGCTTTGTTGGCCGCCGCCGCCTTCCCGGACATCGCCACCTCGCGCGTGGGTTGAGCGCCCTCTTTCCAAAAGCCCCTGAGTTCCCTTAGGGAATACAAGTGCACGGCGCGGCTTCGCGCCAGCTGGGGGAAATGTGATGTCACAGCAATTCTCGGCGGTGGAAGCGTTTTCCATGCTGAGCGAGGCGGCGATCGTGGCGCTGGGCGCCGCAGCGGAAACACGCGCGATCAAGGGCGGCGATGTCCTTGTGCGCTATGGCGAGGAGGCCGATGCGCTGTACCTTGTCAGCGCGGGACGGTTCCACGTGCAATTGCCCGATGGCCGGGTCGTCGCTGAGATCGAAGCGGGCGAACCGATTGGCGAGTTGGCGTTCTTTTCCGGAGGAACCCGCACCGCTGACGTTCGCGCGACCCGCGACAGCGCGATCTACGCGCTCTCGCGCGAGGCCTATGACGCGGTGGCGGCTGAGCATCCGGAAATCACCCAGACAATTCTCGCCACGGTTGCCAAGCGCTTGGCGCGCACCACGGCGGGGGCGACCGCGCTCGAAGCCAAGCCAGGCCGCGTGGTGGCCTTGCTGCCCGCCGGCGACGCGCATCTGCCCGATGGCTTTGCCGAGCAGCTGACCACCAGCCTTGCCAAATACGATGATCCCCAGCTTGTGCGGCGCGCGGACATGCCCGCTGGCCTGAAGCCCGAAGACGCGAGCTTTGGCTCCTGGGTTGCGCAGCTGGAAAGCGGCGCGGGCCGCGTGATCCTGCGCGCGAGCCGCGAAGACGACAGCTGGAACCGCGCCATCGCCCGCAACGCCGACGATGCGCTGCTGGTTGCGCCGCTTTACGATCGCCGGCCAGAGCTTTCAGAATTGGAGACCTACGCGCTGCCCTTGTTCCAGCGCGCCAACCGCCAGCTGATGCTGTGGCGTCCGCACGAGGCGAAGGGGATCGAAGGCACACCAGCCTGGCTCGAACATCGGGATGTGAAGCTGCACCATCATGTCCCGCTCGACAGCGAGGCGGCGTTTGACCGGATCGCGCGGTTTATGGCGGGCCGCGCCAACGGCGTAGTGCTGGCGGGCGGCGGAGCGCTGGGCTGCGCGCATATCGGGGTGATGCAGGCGTTGCTCGAAAACGGTGTTCCGATCGATTATTACGGCGGCGCCAGCGCAGGCGCGGCGATGGCCGGGGCGCTCGCTCAAGGGCTGTCGGCCGAGGACACGCTGGCGCAGATGCAAGAGATGTTCATTGCCAATAAGGCGATGAAGAAGATGACCGTCCCGGTGCACTCCTTCCTCGACCCACGCGTTTTCGATGAGCAATTGCGAGAGCGCTATGGCACCCAGGATATCGCCGATCTGCCGTTCAACTTCTTCGGTGTTTCGACCAATCTTTCAACCAACGGCATTTTCATCCACACGCGTGGCCCCTTATGGGAAGCGGTGCGCGCCTCTGGCTCGTTGCCGACGATCCTGCCCCCGCTGATCACCGAAGAAGGCGATATTCTGGTCGATGGCGGCGTGCTCGACAACATTCCGGTTGCGATCATGCGCGAGCTCAAGGCTGGGCCCAACGTGGTGGTCGCGCTGCGCTCGGATGCGGGAGAGGAATGGCGGACAGACGCCAAATACGGCGATGTGCGCTCCCCAGGGCGGATCGTGCGGGACATCGTCTTACGGCGAAAACCCGAGCGCGAGTTTCCCAGCCTGATCGAGATCATGTCGCGCTCCATGGTGGTGGCAAGCGAAGGCACCGTCGAGCAAAGTCTGGCGCAGGCCGACGCCTTGCTGATCCCGCCAATCCCGCAGGACATGCAGATCCTCGACTGGCATCTGGGCAAAGAGGTCGCCGAAGCCGCACGCGCGTTTACCGAAAAGGCGATCGCGACACGCGATGACCTCCAAGCGATGAAAGCGCGTTAGAGCAAGACACGCGCAGGAGGCTAGCAGCCCGGCTCGATCACCGGTTCTTCGGTGGGTTCACCCGCCGCATCGGCCACACCTTTAAGCAAATCGAACAGGTCGTCCGGTTCTCCCACAGGCCCTTGCGCCGACTCGCTGCCGGGCTCACGCAGGGGCTCAACCGACTTGGGCTGGTCGAGACCATACACTTCGGGATATTTGTCGACCTGCGACAGCTCACCCTCAAAAATCTCGAACGCCTCGGTGAAGTCCGGCGATGCCGAAGGCGGCGCGGGTGCGGGCAGCGCCGGGACGGGCTCGGGCCGAGACAAGGCGCGCTGCGGCGGGTCCTTTAACGTCGGCAGGTCGACAAGCGCGGGACTGGGCGCGAGCGACGGCGCTGGTCGGCTTGAGGGGGGCATGTCGGTGTCGGTGTCGGGCGTCGCATCAAGCGCAGGAGGCGGGATAAGGCCGCCCGCTTCGCCCAGGCCCGCTTCCGCACGCTCGCAAGCCCGAACGTTGAACAGGCCGCACTGCACCACATCCTGCAGATCGACGTCGAATTCCTGCTCAATATAAGGGACGCCAAACAGCACAATCAGGCCGGCGACCACGCCTGCCAAAACCTGGGAAAAGAAGCTTTTCAACCAACCGGCAAAGCTCGAAAGGAACGCTCGCGCCGTATCCGTGAGCACCCTTGCAAAGGATTGGGCGATGGCCCGGCTTGTGCGGACTGACGCCGCAAAATTGGCGCGCGCGCTTTTCCAGAACCAGGCGCGGGCGCGGGGCCAGACATTTGAGACAAACGCGTCGAGAACGAGGAACGGCGAAAGCACACTGGACAGATCAACGGCGTGGCCCGCTATCCATTCCAGAGTGTCCCAAACGTTCATCTTACTCCACCTTGTTCGATTGCATCGGGTTAATGCGCTACAGTGTTCCTATTTTGTCCCTCTAGGTTGACAAAGCTGCGGCCGCTGACGGGCCTTACCCGCCACCACGCTTCGCCCCCGCCCACCATGGGGAGTTGTATTTGTTGACTGTCGGCAAGGAGGGGCACGCTCTTCGCGTCGCCTTTCCCGCAGCATCCATCAGCTCTTGCGCTGATGGATCCCTGTTGCTGCAAGGAACCGCAGGGGCAACGCTGCCCATTCAATTGCGGTCTCTTGCCTAGTCTCAACCGCGTTCAGATCGGACCTCATTGGCCGACTGAACCACTTAGAGTATTACCATCATACTCCGGAAAAGCCAATAGGTTCCAAACTGCAACTCTAAATTCTAATAGAGCCAATTAGGACTTTGTTTTCCATGATGAAAATACGCAAGCGCCTGTTTTTTATGCACTTCTGGCACTCTCTTGGCAGAGTGCCAATCGTCAGCACCAACCTCAGCGCCACTCGTCTTCTTGGTTTGTTCACCTCGTCATCAAGAGGTTGTGTTTACCAACTTTACCGCGAGATGACCAGCTTTGAGTATTACTGATGCGCAACGCTCAGCCGGCTATGGGCAAGCTTGCAAAGACGGGTCAGCCTAGGACCCAGACGCTGCGCCCGTCACTTCACTATCCGTCCGCGCACCATCACAAAGTCCACCGCCTCCAACACGGTCACATCCTCCAGCGGATTGCCTTTCACCGCGATAATGTCGGCCGAAAAGCCTGGCGCAATCCTTCCGATCTCGTCTTCCATACCCAGGATCGTCGCCGCGCCCGTCGTCGCCGCTGCCAGAGCGTCGGCCTCGCTCATGCCGCCCTTCACCATCAGAGCGAATTCGCCCGCGTTCTGTCCATGCGGGAAGACGCCCGCATCGGTGCCAAAGGCAATAGGCACATCGTATTCGATCGCGCGCTGGATGATGGTGTCGGCAACCTTGGAAACCGCGAGGATTTTCGCCTCGACCACGGGGGTGTAGAACTGTTTGCCCAGATTCTTCTTGATCCCCTCGAACGCCATCAGCGTGGGGATAAGCGTCGTGCCGCTTTCGCTCATCGCCTGCGCCGCGGCGGCGTCGATATAGGTGCCGTGTTCAATCGTGTGGACACCCGCGCGGGCCGCCGCTTCGATTCCCCGCGCTCCGTGCGCGTGCGCGGCGACTTTCAGGCCCAAGAGCCGCGCGGTTTCAACGATCGCTTTCATTTCAGCTGCGGTGAAATGCTCTTCGAGCCCGCGGCCCTGTTGGCTTAGAACGCCGCCGGTGGCCGTGATCTTGATCAGGTCCGCGCCGTATTTGGACGCCAGCCGGACTTTCTCGGAGCACTCAACCGGCCCGGTGCAGGTGAAACCGGAGCGGATCGCGTCATCGACGCTTTTGCGAAAGCCGCTGATATCGCCGTGCCCACCAACGATGGCGATCGTGCGCCCGGCGGTGATCACGCGCGGGCCCGGCACCAGCCCTTGAGCCGTCGCCGCGCGCAGGGCCTGCGTCACCTGGTCCGACCGCGAGCCCAGATCGCGGATCGTTGTGAACCCGGCAAGCGCCGTGATGCGCGCGTTCTTGGCGGCGATCAGGGTGAAGTATTCCGGCGGCGTGGTCGCGGCCCGCCAGAACTCGCCCGACGGATCGCCTGACAGATGCGTGTGCAAATCGATGAGGCCTGGCAGGACGGTCTTGTCGGAAAGATCGATCACCGTGTCCGCTTCGACACCGCCGGACCCGTCAGTGATGGAAACGATCTTGCCGTCTTCGACCAGGATAGTGGCGGGGCCTATCGGCTCAGACGCCGCATCGGTCAAAACCGATCCGGCGCGGATCGCGATCGTCTCCGCCGCGACCGGCGCGCCCAAAGTCGCAGCGATAACGGCCATGGCAGCAGCGCAGTGTGTGAGCAGTCTCATGGGCTTTCCCCTCTTTTCAGCCATCCGGGATTGCGCTTCGCGCGCGATCAGCCTGGGCAGGTCTTTTTTTCCGCTTTGCACGGTCAAGCCAGGTCCTGCAAGTTTCTGAAAATGATAGAAAATATCATTACATGCGGCGCGCGTGGGGCGGCTGGTCCTCTGCGTTGGACCCCCACGCCGAGCAAAGAGAGGCCAATTTGGTGATGCACCTCAAGCGCTGTTAACGCATGGGCAATCGCGGCGCCAAGCCCGAAACGCCACGCCCGAACAGGGCGCGCCGTTCGGGGTGTGGGGCGCGGGCGACCAACCCGCGCCCGCGCGCATCGCGCGACTTAGAACGTATAGGCCAGCCCGACGCCACCAATGAACTGGTTTGGGTCGCCGCGATCGGCGGTGAACGGTGTGTTCGCCGCGTCGCCCACAAGGCGCGAATAGCCGACAATCGTGTAAACACTGAGCCCGCCATTCAAGGCGTTGCCATCAAGGTCAAAGTTCACCACCACATTGCTTGAAAGACTGTTCAGGCCGCCATCGGCGGTGAACAGCGGCAAGCCCGTGGCCGCGCTCTGCTCCGGCGTGACTGAGTAGTAATAATCGGCAAAATTGTCATCGGCGAACTGGGCGCCGATACTGGCCTGAAACAAGACCCCGGTTCCAAACGGCCGCGCATAACCGATGTTGGGCTCGATCAAGAAACCATCATGCGCGCCCAGCACATCGAAGCTCACCCCGGTGTTGAAGGTGAGCGAATCGTTTGGATTGAACACGCCGGGAAAGGTCACGCCGCCAGCCACGCCCAGCTCAAGCGCGATGTCCAGATCCTCAGCGAGCTCGACCACCTCGTCTTCGATCTGGTTCGCGCGCTCGTTGCGAAAACGGACCGTTGGCCCAAGATTAAACGTGGTTTTCTGACGCGGACCAAGCGCCGGGGCCGGCGAGAGAAAGTCCAGCCGCAAGCCCGCGCCATTGGGCCGAATGCCGACCCCGCCAATACGCCCGACCACAAGCGGAAGCGGGAAGACGATATAGTCGTCGGAGCCGGAATAGCTTGGCACGAGACCGGCGCCCAAACCGATCGACGCCCATGTCTCGTCAAACACGATTTTGGGCATTTCGATTTTTGGCCAACTGCGCCTTTGCGACGGCTCGGCTTGATCCGAAGTCTGATCGGTCAAGCCCAATTGCGCCGAATTGTCTCGCGGGGGTCCGGTGACCCCGTGGGCAGGGGGCAAAGAGTGGGGCGAAGACAGTGTGAAGGTGGCGGCGTCGGGGGTCGCGATCTCAACGGTGTCGGTTTGCGACGAGGTCTCGCCATTGTCAGCGCACAGAGCAGCGGGGACCGCGAAGGGAATGGTGCATAAGAGAGCTCTCAAGCAAAGCAAAGCGGGGGGCGTCATGAAGGTCTCCTTGGGGGGAAGGAAGGCGTTACAACAGCAGTGTGGGCAGCCCTTGCAGGCTGACCAAGCATATAATGAACGCCACCGTTTACGGTTCCCGAAAAACAGCGTGGCGCGCGACCTCGTGTCTAGGCGGCGGGGAAGCCCGCGCAACACAAGTTTTGTATTGTTTTTCATCGCTCCTTTGCCGACACATTGCCGCACGCGCTCTCGTGCCCTACGGCCAAGTTTGCATGAGCGATTCTGGCTTCGATGTGGCGTTGGATGTGGCCATTGTGGGCGGCGGCCTGGCCGGTGGTCTGATCGCGCTTGCGCTGCACCGGCATCGGCCCGAACGACGCATCGGCCTGATCGAAGCGGGGGCGACGATCGGCGGCAACCACCGCTGGAGTTGGTTCGACAGCGATCTGGATGAACGTGGCCACGCCTTGCTGGCGCCCTTTGCCAAAACCCAATGGTCCAAGGGCTACGATGTTCGCTTCCCCAAGCTCAAACGCACGCTTGATACCGGCTACACATCGATGGCCTCGTCCGATTTCCACATCGGGCTGATGCAGCTATTGCCAGCCGAAGCGCTCTATCTGGGACGCAAAGCGCGCACGGTCGAAGCCACGGGCGTGACGCTGGAAGACGGCGAGAGGCTCAACGCGCGGCTTGTGATCGACTGCCGCAGTTTCCAGCCTTCCGAGCATCTGCGCGGCGGATGGCAGGTTTTCATGGGTCGGCACATCCAGCTCGACCAGCCCCACTCGGTCGAACGTCCGGTGATCATGGACGCGGATGTCGAACAGCTTGCGCCCCATGGCAATGGCGGCGCCTACCGCTTCGTCTATGTTCTGCCGTTGAACGAAACCGACGTCTTTATCGAAGACACCTATTACGCAGACGAAGCCAAGCTGGACCGCGACGCTTTATCGGGGCGGATCGATCAGTATGGCCATGCCAACGGTTGGCAGAACGGCGTAGCCGTAGGGCATGAGGCGGGGCTGCTGCCGGTGCTGACCGGAGGCGACTTTGGCGCCTACCAGGCCGACATGCGTATTCCCGGAGTGGTGATCGCGGGCGCGCGCGGCGGCTTTGTCCACCCGCTCACCAGCTACACTATGCCGATAGCGGTCGAGAACGCGCTCGCGCTCGCCGATCACGCAGAGGCGGCGGCGGATAAGGTTGCCGCCCTGTTTGAAGCGCGCGCGCGCCGCCATTGGAACAGCACCGGATACTACCGGCTGCTCGCGCGTTTCTTATTTTTCGCCGCCGATCCGGAAAAACGGTTCGTCATTTTCCAACGTTTCTACGGGCTAGGCCAAGGCCTGATAGAACGATTTTACGCCGCGCGCTCCCCGCTTAGGGATCAGGCGCGCGTCCTGTGGGGCAAGCCACCCGTATCTATCCGGCGCGCCATGGCGGCGATTTTCCAACGCGGCAAGCCGCTGAAAACGCAATCCCAAGCGCGCAGCAATTCTGATACGAGAGCCTCAAGCTAGCACGGAGAAAGCCGTATGAACGCCCCAACAAAGCTCAACATTGCCTCCACGCCCGGTGGCAGGGGGATCGATCCGCGGCTGGCTGAACGCTACACCGGCAAGACCGCCTGTGTGGTTGGCGCAGGCTTTGGCGGCATGGCGCTGGCGATCCGGCTGCAATCCGCCGGCATCGCCACAACCGTGATCGAAGCGCGCGACAAGCCGGGCGGCCGGGCCTATTTCTGGGAGCAGGACGGCTTCACCTTTGATGCAGGCCCCACTGTGGTCACCGACCCGCCCTGTCTTGAAGAGCTCTGGCAGTTGACCGGCCATGACATCGCGGAAGACGTTGAGCTGATGAAGGTCATGCCGTTCTATCGCCTCAACTGGCCCGACGGCACGAACTTTGATTATTCGAATGACGAAGAGGAGCTTTTCGCGGAAATCGCCAAGCTCAACCCCGACGATGTCGTGGGCTACCAGCGTTTCCTCGAATACTCGGCCGGGGTGTTTGAAGAAGGCTATGTGAAGCTTGGTCACAAGCCGTTCCTCGACTTCAAGACGATGCTCAAAGCCGCGCCCGCTTTGGTGAAGGAACAGGCCTGGCGCAGCGTCTATTCGATGGTGTCGAGCTATATCAAAAATGAGAAGCTGCGCGAGGCGTTCAGCTTCCACTCGCTGCTGGTCGGGGGCAACCCGATGAAGACCTCCAGCATTTACGCGCTCATCCACAAGCTGGAAAAAGACGGCGGCGTGTGGTGGGCGCGTGGCGGCACGAACCGCTTGATCGCCGGAATGGTGCGCCATTTTGAGCGTCTGGGCGGCCAGATGCGCATCGGTGATCCGGTCGTGCAGGTCCATACCGTGGGCACGCGCGCGACCGAGGTTGAAACCAAGAGCGGCTTCAAGCAGCACTTTGACGCGGTCGCTTCGAACGGCGACATCATGCACTCCTACAAGGATCTGCTATCGAACTCGTCTCGCGGCAAGAAGATGGCAAAATCGCTGAACCGCAAGAGCTTCAGCCCATCGCTGTTTGTCGTGCACTTTGGCCTCGATGGCGCGTGGCCGGGCATTGCCCACCACATGATCCTGTTCGCCAACCGCTATAAGGGCCTGCTCGACGATATCTTCTCAAACGGCGTCCTGCCAGAGGATTTCGCGATCTATCTTCACCACCCGACCGTCACTGATCCCTCGATGGCGCCTCCGGGCAAGAGCACGTTCTACGCGCTCGTGCCGGTCGCGCATATGGGCAAGATGCCGATCGATTGGGACGTCGAAGGCCCGCGTCTGGAAAAGATGATCCTTGATGAGATCGGACGCCGCCTGATCCCCGACATTCACGATCGGATCGTCACCAAGTTCTCTTACGCGCCCAAGGATTTTCAGCAAGACCTCAGCGCCCACATGGGCAGCGCTTTCAGCCTCGAACCGCTGCTGTGGCAAAGCGCTTACTTGCGTGGCCACAACCGCGACGACGTGATCGAGAATTTCTATCTCGTCGGCGCGGGCACGCATCCAGGCGCTGGCATCCCCGGCGTTGTGGGCAGCGGCAAGGCAACCGCGGGGTTGATGCTGGAGGATATGGCGATCAAGGAGCCGGTTTAGGCCCGAGCCTTCCGGCGCTTGGGTCAACTGTGCACGGTGGCGGGGCAAGGCTGAGTGCTCGCGAAGATCGTTTGGACGATTGGTTTCCTGGTGGGGACCACCACCCATGCGTTGGACCTCATCCAGTACGGATGGTTGCCCTATGAATTTCGACCGCTCGCTTGGAACATCTACTGGACCAGCCTGACCTTTCTTGATCCACTTGCGGCTGGACTGATCTGGGTGCGAAAAAGCTGGGCTATCGCCTTGGGGACGCTCATAATGGCAACCAACATCGCAGTGAACAGCTATACGTTGCTGATTGGATACGAAGAGTTCTTTTTTCCGCTTCTTGCTCAAAGCGCATTTGCCGCGTTTGTGTTTCTTACGGCATGGCGTCATTGGAGGATTCAAACGTCAGTTCAGAGCGCTAAATGAAACGTCTTGCAGTCTATTGCGGCTCCGCCAGCCCGGCCGATCCGCGTTATGTTGAACTTGCTGAAGATGTCGGCGCGGCCCTTGCCCAGCGCGGGATTGGCGTCGTTTATGGCGGCGGCAAGCTTGGTCTGATGGGCGCGGTCGCCAAAGGCGCGAAGGACGCCGGAGGCGAGGTTATCGGGATCATTCCCGAAGCTCTGATCAAAGCCGAAGTCGCGAACACCGATTGCGACGAACTGATCGCTGTCTCCGGCATGCATGAGCGCAAGCAGCGCTTCACCGACCTTTCCGACGGCTTTGTCACTCTGCCCGGCGGCGTGGGCACGATGGACGAATTGTGGGAGGCCATGAGCTGGGCGCAGTTGGGCTACCACTCTGATCCCGTAGGCTTGCTCAACGCGTTTGGATTTTATGACGACCTCATCAAGTTCAACTCCAAGATGGCTGAGGTTGGCTTTGTGCGCCCCGTCCACTCGAACATTCTAATCGCCGCCGACACGCTGCCCGATCTGCTCCACAAGATGGCATCGTACGCGCCACACACGCCGATCTTCCAAATGAAGGCCGAGGAGTTATAGATCGCGTCATGGGGGTCGCACCCGCTCTCGATACAGCACGCCGAAACGCGCTTGTTGAGCACGCCAGGCTCGCAATAAAGCGCGGCTCGCAGAGCTTTTCCGCCGCCTCACAATTGTTCGACAGCGAAACGCGCGAACGCGCCTGGCTGCTCTACGCCTGGTGCCGCCGATGCGACGACATTGCCGACAATCAGGTGATGGGCGGCGAGCTCGGCGATCAGTCGGATCTCGACGCCCGGCTCGCCCATATCCGCAAGCTCACTGGGCTGGCCTTCGAAGGCAAGCCCACCGGCGACCCCGCCTTCGACTGCCTCAGCGTCGTGGCCAAGGAATGCGGGCTGACCCCTCAAATGGCTGAGGACGTCATCGCCGGCTTCCAACTCGATTCCGAAGATTGGCGCCCGCGCACCGAGGCGGATATGATGCGCTATTGCTACCATGTGGCGGGCGCAGTGGGCGTTATGATGGCGGTGGTCATGGGCGTCGCGCCCAAGGATACCGACACGCTCGACCGCGCGAACGATCTGGGCCTTGCTTTCCAGCTTTCCAACATTGCGCGCGACATCGTTGAGGATGATGCGGCGGGGCGCTGCTATCTGCCGGTCGAATGGCTGGTGGAGCAGGACATCGAGCCCGGCCAACACACCAAGCCGCATCACCGCGAGGAGCTTGCCGAAATGGCCGCGCGCCTCGTCGCGTTGGTCGAAAAGCACGAAGCCGCCGCGCGCGTGGGCGCCGCGCGCCTGCCTTTCCGCAGCCGCTGGGCGGTGTTGTCTGCAGCCCGCATTTACGGCGCAATCGGGCGCAAGGTGCGCAGCCGAGGGGGCGAGGCGTGGAACTCACGCACTTATGTGCCGCGCTGGGAAAAAGCGCTTTATGGCACGCGCGCCTTCCTCTCCGCTGCGATCAACCGCGAGAAGATGCCGAAAGACGGTGTCGATTGGGGGATCGCCGATTATCGGCCAGAGGCTCCTGATCCGGCTTGATGCAAGCGCCCGAGCGGCGTAGCGCTGGGAGCCATGAGAGGATTTCTGACATTCACCGCAGGGTTGCTGATGGTTTTCACCCCGCAGCTCGCACAAGCGCAAGAAGACGCGCAGTCTTCTGAAGGTCCCGCCTATCCAAGGGATAGCGTCCTTGGGGCTGCGGACGCCTTCTTCGAGGCCTTGGCCAGTGCCGACAAAACCGCCCTTGCCGATGTGATGATTCGGGAAGCGACGATCTTCGTGCACAACCGTATGGAGCTCGGAAATCCGCGCGTTGATATCGTGCCCGTTGCTGATCACCTTGCGCGTTGGGCGCGTGGGACGAGAAACGTCTCGGAGAAAATGGTCTATGAGCGCGTCTACGAAAATGGTGACCTAGGCATCGTCGAAGGCCCGTACAGTTTTTCGGTTGAAGGCGAGGTCACGCATTGCGGTGTGAATATCCTGAACATCGTGAAGACCGACGAAGGTTGGAAAGTCGGGAACACCAGCTTCACCATGGTTCCGCCTGACATGTGCGATATTGTCGGCGCCAATTGGGTCGGCCAGTGATCCGGAAACTCCTCATCGCCAATCGCGGCGAGATTGCGTGCCGGATTATGCGCACCGCCAGGTCCATGGGCATTGCCACGGTCGCGGTCTATTCGGATGCGGACGCCAAGGCTCTGCACACGCGAAGCGCTGACGAAGCGGTCCATATCGGCCCCTCGCCCGCCGCCGAGAGCTATCTGGTCGGCGAGAAAATCATCGCGGCGGCCAAGGAAACGGGCGCAGAGGCGATCCATCCGGGCTACGGGTTCTTGAGCGAGAACGCCGCGTTCGCGCAGGCGGTGAGCGACGCTGGCCTTGTCTGGGTCGGTCCCAAGCCCGCCAGCATCGAAGCGATGGGCCTCAAAGACGCCGCCAAAGAGCGCATGATCGCCGCAGGCGTACCGGTGACGCCGGGTTATCTGGGTGAGGACCAGTCCTTGGAGCGCCTCACCAGAGAGGCCGAGGCGATCGGCTATCCCGTGCTGATCAAGGCGGTCGCGGGCGGCGGCGGCAAGGGCATGCGCAAGGTGGATGATCCCGCCGATTTCGCCGCCAGCCTCGAAAGCTGCCAACGCGAGGCCAAAGCCTCCTTTGGCAACGATGAAGTGCTGCTGGAGAAGTGGATCACCAGCCCGCGACATATCGAGGTGCAGGTCTTCGGCGATGCACACGGCAATGTCGTCCACCTGTTTGAACGCGATTGCTCGCTCCAACGCCGCCACCAGAAGGTGATCGAGGAAGCCCCTGCTCCCGGCATGGACGAGGCTACCCGCGACGAAATCTGCGCCGCCGCCGTGCGCGCCGCCCAAGCGGTCAACTACGAGGGCGCGGGCACAATCGAATTCATCGCCGACGCCAGCGAAGGCCTGCGCGCCGACCGCATTTTCTTTATGGAGATGAACACAAGGCTTCAGGTCGAGCACCCCGTGACCGAAGAGATCACCGGGGTCGATTTGGTGGAGTGGCAGTTGCGCGTGGCAAGCGGGGAGCCAATTCCGCTTAAGCAGGAAGAGCTTTCCATCAACGGCCACGCGATTGAGGCAAGGCTTTACGCTGAGGACCCGGCGAAAGGGTTTTTGCCGAGTACTGGGCGGTTGGACTCCCTCTCTCTGGACGATCGCTGGGCACGCATCGAAACAGGAGTGGAAGAGGGCGTCTCGGTCTCTCCCTTCTACGTTCCAATGGTCGCGAAGATTGTTGTTTGCGATCGCGACCGCGACGAAGCCATTGAAGCGCTCAAGAGGACTCTGAGATTTAGCTACGTCACTCCCGTCAGAACCAACAAGGGCTTCCTCTTCGAATGCCTCGATCACCCTGACTTTGAGACCGCCAACATAGACACGGGCCTAATTGCAGATGCCGCCGAAACGCTCATTCCCCCCGAAAAGCCAAGCGCTGGCACCGCAGACACAGCGGCTCGAAGATTTCTCTTCGATCGTTTCGACTTTGGCGAATTCGACCCACTTGTGGATGGCCTCTCGAGTTTTCGCCTGAACGGCTCTAGCCAAGATACAATTCGGCTCTGGTGCGACGGAGAGGAATTCCAGACCTCGCCGAAACGAGCTCAGAGTCTATCCAACACATTCCCAAGCTGGGACGATGGCATCATCGTGACCGAGCGTGGCCAAGACTATGTTTTCTGGCCCCAACCGCCCCGGCACCGTGCCGGGGCCTCCGCCGCCGATGGCGCTATCCTCGCGCCCATGCCGGGCAAGGTCATCGCGGTGGACGTCTCCGAGGGCGATGCGGTCACCGCTGGTCAGCGCTTGATGGTGCTCGAAGCGATGAAGATGGAGCACGCGCTCACCGCGCCGTTTGATGGGACTGTCACAGGGCTTGAGGCGAGCGTTGGTGGGCAGGTTCAGGTTGAAGCGGTGCTGTGCGTGGTGGAGCCGGGCGAATAATGCGTTCCCAGGCCACCCGCTCCCTCCACCCTTCCACCCGGATTATCACTCCGGGTCACGATCCGGGTGGAAGGGTGGAGGGAGCGGGTGGCCCCGGCACCTCGGACAAAAACTGATGACCTGGGCGAAAGAACTCGAAGAACTGCGCCGCCGCGAAGCGCTCGCTGAGGAAATGGGCGGGCCTGAAAAGCTCGCGCGCCAGCATTCGCGCGGCAAGATGGCCGCGCGTGCACGGCTTGCGGCCTTGTGTGACGAAGGTTCCTTCCGCGAGATCGGCAAGATCGCTGGCAAAGGGCACTATGACGAAAACGGCGACCTTACCGGCGTCACCCCCGCCCCATTCCTGTTCGGCAAGGCGACAGTCGGCGGGCGGCCCATTGTCGCAACCGCCGACGACTTCACCATACGCGGCGGCGCGGCGGATGCCGGGATCGTGCGCAAGATGGTGCAGGCCGAGCGGATGGCGCACGAGCTCAAGCTCCCCATCGTCAAGATGATCGACGGGACGGGCGGCGGCGGCAGCGTCAAGATGCTCGAGCAGATCGGCGCGACCTATATCCCGGCCGTGCCCGGCTGGGGCGATGTGGTGCGCAATCTGGAGACAGTGCCGGTGGTCGCGTTGGCGCTGGGGCCGACAGCCGGGCTGGGCGCGGCGCGCGCGGTGGCGAGCCATTATTCGATCATGGTGCGCGGGCTCTCGCAGATCTTCGCCGCTGGCCCGGCCGTGGTGGCCGCGATGGACGGTGACCACGGCACCGACCCGCGCGACAAGGAAGCACTAGGCGGCGCGGACATCCATGCGAGCAATGGCGTGATCGACGATGCAGTGGCAAGCGAGGCCGAAGCCTTCGCCAGAGCGCGCCACTTCTTAAGTTTCATGCCCGAACATGTCGGCGATCTGGCGCGCCGCGCGGAAAGCTCTGACCCTGTCGACCGACGCGAGGAAGCTCTCCTCAGCCTCGTCCCCCATGAGGCCAACCAAGTCTATTCGATGCGCCGCGCACTCGAGCTAATCCTCGATGAGGGAACGGTGTTCGAGATTGGCAAGGGCTGGGGCCGCGCGGCCATCACCGCCCTCGCCCGGCTCGACGGCTGGCCGGTCGCGGTGGTGGCAAGCGATCCCTCGTTCCTGGGTGGGTCGTGGGAGGCCAAGACAGCGGAAAAGGTCGAACGCTTCGTCAAACTCGCCGATCAATTCCGTCTGCCCTTTGTGCACCTTGTCGACAATCCCGGCTTTATGATCGGACGCGAGGCGGAGATGGCCGGAACGATCCGCTATGGCGTGAAGGCGATGAACGCGATCTATCGCGCGTCCGTGCCCCTCGCCAGCGTCGTCATGCGCCGCGCCTACGGTATTGCCGGCAGCGCGATGAGCAACGCCGACCGTTACCAATACCGATTTTGCTGGCCTTCGGGCGACTGGGGTAGTCTTCCCATCGCCGGAGGGCTCGAGGTCGCTTACAAATCTGAACTCGAAGCGAGCGAGGACCCAGCGGCAGAACTCGCCAACATCAAGCAGCGGCTGAACAAGGTGACGAGCCCCTTCCGATCTGCCGAACGCTTCAACGTCGAGGATATCATCGACCCACGCGACACGCGGCCCTTGCTGTGCGAATTTGCAGAACTCGCCTGGCGGAGATTGTCCTCGGCGGCTTAGCCACATGCGCGAGCGTCAGCGAGCCGAAAGCAAAGAACGCCTAGCTGCGCATTCCGGTGGGATAGCGCTGCACCGCTTGCGGCGGGGCAAACAGGCGTCCCCTCTCGCTGAACAGCACAAGAAAGAGGCACGCAATACCGCTCGCCAGCAAGGCCAGCGCCAGCGGGCGCGCGGTGCCATCAAACGCTTGCCCGATCAGCGCTCCGATCAACGCCGCTGAGGTCATTCGGACAAAGGTCTGGATAGAGCTCGCCGCGCCCGCAATATGGAAGAAAGGCGTCATCGCAATCGAGCCGAAATTGCTGCCGACAAAGCCCAGCAGCGCCATATTGACGGCCATCAGTGGCACGAATTCCCACAAGGTCTCCTCACCGGAAAAGGCGAAATAGACCTGCAAAGAAGCGACCGCGATGAAGGCGAACATGGCTGTGTGGCTGACCCGGCGCGCGCCAAAACGCTCCACAATGCGCGAGTTCGACCAGCTCGCCAGCGCCATCGATCCCGCGCAAATGCCAAACACAATCGGGAAGGCGTCCGGGCTGCCGAAACCTTCCATAATCAGCTGCTGCGAGGAATTGATGAAGCCGAAGAGGGCGCCGAAAACGACGGTGCTGCCAAAAATATAGCCGATTACCGAACGATCACTGATCGCGGTGCCCATGTTTCGGGCGATGGCGCGCGGTTCGATAGGTTGACGATTTTCAGGAGTCAGACTTTCGGGCAGACGCAGATAGACCCAGCTGCCGACAATCACGCCTTGCAACGCCATAGCAAAGAAGATCGTGCGCCAATCTCCTACCATCAGAATGAGTTCTCCGATCGACGGAGCCACCGCCGGGACCATCAGAAAGATCACGAAGATCAGGCTCATCATGCGCGCCATCTTATCCCCGCCGACCCGGTCTCGGATGATGGCGGGAGGAATGGCGACGATCCCGGCGCCAAAAAATCCTTGCGCCGCGCGCACGGCCAACAGCGCCTCAAACGAGGTTACCAACGCGCTTGCCAGTGAAAGAGCAATATAAACACCAATCGATCCGAGCACGATGGGACGGCGACCAAAGCGATCCGCCAGAGCGCCAGGAACCAAAGCGCCGATTCCTGCGGTGAGCAGGTACACACCGATCACATATTGTCGATCATTCCCGGACACACTCAAGGACAGCGCAAGATCATCCATCGCTGGCAGGATGGCATCAATGCCGAACGCCTGCAGCGCCATGAGCAACGCCATCATCCAGATAAGCTCGGTCTCACCCATCTGCTTTTGAGGAGCAGCGGTGTCAGCAGAACCCTTTGGCGGCGCAACCGCAGGCGGCTCGCCGGAAGACATGGCTTGTGTTCGCATAGCGACAATATCGTCCAACCCTGTGAAAGTTCCAAGGCGCTCGACCAGAAACGCCGAGAATGGTTTCTTCGTTGCGGCAAAACCTCTACTTTTGCATCCGCTATGGCGGATACAGCCCATCAGGACGAGGAACTGGCGGAAGCCGCAACGGGCCTTCGCAAGATCATCCATGTCGATATGGACGCCTTCTTTGCCAGCGTGGAACAGCGCGACAATCCCGAATTGCGCGGCAAGCCCGTGGCCGTGGGCGGAGCCGGCGGTCGCGGCGTTGTCGCAGCCGCTAGCTATGAAGCGCGGCGCTTTGGCGTGAAAAGCGCGATGCCCTCGGTCACGGCCAAGCGGCTGTGCCCGGACCTCATTTTTGTGAAGCATCGTTTTGACGCCTACAAAGAGGCCAGCCGCCAGATCCGCGCGATTTTTGAGCACCACACCCCGCATGTCGA
>CALCCG010000002.1 GCA_937899785.1 uncultured Erythrobacter sp.
ACGATCCGTCCCGCCAGCTTGGGCCCCACGCCGTTGGCGCGCGCCACGCTGGCCGCGTCTCCGGCGGCGCAGGCGTCGCGCAGTTCGCCGGTGGAGAGCGCAGACAGGATCGCAAGGCCGACTTTGCTGCCCACGCCCTGAACCTGCGTCAGCAAGCGGAACCAGTCGCGCTCAGCGCTCATCGCGAAGCCCAGGAGGCGCATATCGTTCTCGCTCACCTGCATATCGGTGTGGATGGTGCAGGCCTCGCCCACTTCGCCAAGCGCGCTCAGCGTGCGGGCCGAGCAATGCACCAGATAGCCCACGCCCTGAACATCAACGATGGCCCAGTCCTCGCCGGTGGAATCCAGTCTGCCCGATAGCTTTGCGATCATGCGATACGCTTGAACGATCCTTGGCCCTCTTTCCAGTGCATGCGGTGAGCTTTTGCGCAAACACGGTCAGCGGAGGGTTTTCGCAATTTCCTACACGCGGGCGCTGACGTATGAAGGAGGGTATGAAACCCGTATTCGCTCATCCGCCTGTTTCGCATAGGGAAAGCCGATCCAAAGACGCCTTTACAGCCGGACGGTTTTTACCCTCTGGACCGTGTAACAGGCGGTCCATGTCTCTGGCCGAAAAGCCGAGGGGAGTGGACAAAGCGGGCGCGATTGACGAGGGGCTGATCGCATGAGTTGGAACACGTTCGGGCGCGTCTTGCGCTTCACGACCTGGGGGGAAAGCCACGGGCCTGGCTTGGGTGCGGTGCTTGACGGATGCCCGCCGGGGCTGACTTTGCGCGCGAAAGACATCCAGCCCTATCTGGACGCGCGCAAGCCCGGCCAGAGCAAGTACACAACGCAGCGCAAAGAGGCCGATGCGGTCCAGATCCTTTCGGGCGTGTTCAACGACACGACCACCGGCACGCCGATCCACCTGATGATCGAGAACACCGATCAGCGCTCCAAGGACTATTCCGAGATCGCGCAGAGCTATCGTCCAGGCCATGCGGACTACGCCTATGATGCCAAATACGGCATCCGCGATTACCGCGGCGGCGGGCGCTCTTCGGCACGCGAGACAGCGGCGCGGGTCGCGGCGGCCGCAGTCGCGCGGATGATTATCCCCGAAGTCACCATCCACGCCTATGTTTGCGAATTGGGCGGCGACCGGATCGACCGTGAGGCGATCAATTACGACGAGATCGGCAAGAACCCCTTCTTCTGCCCCGACAGCTGGGCCGCGGTGCGCTGGGCCGAACGCGTGGAGAAGGCGCGCAAGGACGGGTCTTCGCTGGGCGCTGTGGTCGAATGCGTAGCCACAGGGGTTCCGGCGGGCTGGGGCGCGCCGGTCTACGCCAAGCTCGACAGCGATCTGGCGAGCGCGATGATGAGCATCAACGCGGTCAAAGGCGTCGAGATCGGCGACGGGTTCGAAGCGGCGCGGCTGACCGGTGAGCAAAACGCCGACGCGATGAGCCCAGGCAAAAAGGATGGCGACCCGCCGGTCTTTGCCAGCAACCACGCGGGCGGCACGGCGGGCGGTATCTCTACCGGACAGCCCGTGGTGTGCCGCGTCGCGTTCAAGCCGACCAGCTCGATCCTGACACCGGTGCCTTCGATCACGTCGGACGGCGATGCGACCGAAGTGCGCACAAAGGGCCGCCACGATCCCTGCGTGGGCCTTCGCGGGACCCCGGTGGTCGAAGCGATGATGGCGCTCGTGCTGGCCGATCACAAGCTGCTGCACAAAGCGCAAATACGAGACGCTTAGCGCAACACCAGGACGCATCCGGAAGACATTATCGGGGCCTTGTCGAAGAAACTCATGACGCAATCGATTCAACGCGTTCTGCTGCAATCCCCGCTGCTGCGCCTGCTCTGTTTTGCGTGCGCCCTTATCCTTTTGATCCTGCCGTTGCTGCCGCTTGCAAATCGCCTCGCCCAATTGGCTTTGGGCACGCTGATCTTCCTCGCGCTCGCTTGGATTTGGGAGAAGAGCTTTGAACCTCGCGGGGCGGGGACCTATGGGCTTACGCTCGACGTGCGATGGGGGATGCAATGGGTTTTGGGCCTCACGGCCGGTTTTGTCGCGGTTGGTGCCGTGTTCGCAACCGGTTTGCTTATGGGCGTGATCGTCGAGGCCCGGTGGGCCAACGATATCGACGCGCTCGCCCTGCTCACCCCCATGGCGACCGCGGTGTTGGTTGGGATTTGGGAAGAAGGCCTGTTTCGTGGTGTCGTTCTCCAAAACCTGTGGGAGAGCTTGAGCAAGACGCTTTCCCAAAGTCGTGCCTTGGGCCTGGCCATCGCCATTTCTTCGATCCTTTTCGCCGGCGCGCACAGCTTTACTGACAATGTCTCGCCCGCCGCTATCGCCTTCTTCGTCGGCAACGGAGCCGTTTGGTGCTTTGCCGCTGTCCGAACGGAGCGCGTGGCGCTGTGCGCTGGGATGCACAGCGCGTGGAACTTTGCGCAGCTCAACGTCTTCGGTTTCGCGATGAGCGGCAACGCCTCCACGTCATCGGCACTGGTTCCTGAAATTTCGGGTTCGGCTTGGCTAACCGGAGGAGAGTACGGACCAGAAGGCGGTGTTCTGGGGGGCGTCGGACTGCTCGTGATGTTTGGCTTGATTGCCTTGTGCACCCGATCGGCAGGCCCGTCCGCAGGCCCATCGACAGGCTCATCCGCTAGCCCCGTCTTGAGCCAGGAGCAAGAGCGATGAAAATACTCCTTACCGGCTCCTCGGGTCGAATTGGCCGCGCGATTTACGGTGCGCTGGCAGCCCAGCATGACGTGACCGGTCTGGATCGCCACCCCTTCGCTACCACCGATACGCTAGGGGATGTTGCGGATGAAGGAATCCTTCATCCGTTACTCTATGGGGTCGACGCGGTGATACACGCCGCCGGACCGCACGCGCCGCATGTTGATGTCGTCTCGGACGCCGAGTTCGAGCGGGTCAATATTGAAGCGACGCACGACTTGTATGAATGGGCCCGGGCGGCTGGGGTCACACGCTTTGTCTACACCAGCACGACCGCGCTCTACGGCGATGCGATTGTCCCAGGCGCCTGTGCATGGGTGGACGAGGAGACCCCACCGCAACCGCGCAGCGTCTATCACCGCACCAAATACGCGGCCGAAGTGATGCTGGAAGAAATGGCTACGGACGCTTTGCCGGTTCAGGTGATGCGCGTGTCGCGGTGTTTCCCGGAAAGCGCCCAGAAGATGGCGGCCTATCGTCTGCATCGCGGCGTGGATGCGCGCGATGTGGGAACAGCGCACGCTCTGGCGCTCAAGCATCACGCCGCAGCGTTCGAACGCTTTATCCTCTCGGGCTCCACACCCTTTCACCCACAAGATTGCGAAACGCTGGCGCGCGATCCGCGCGCGGTGTTCGAGGCCCGTGCGCCCGATTTCCTTGCCGCGATGGACGCGCGCGGCTGGCCGCTCCCGAGGAGCGTCGACCGGGTCTATTCGAACGCCAAGGCTCACGAGCGGCTGGGATGGCGACCGCGTTGGGGATGGGAAGAGGTCATGGCTCAAGCAGACCGTGCAGACCTTGAAGTTCTTCCGGTTGGAGCTGGCGCAGCTGCGCGAACTGCGTGATCATCCGGAGGGGCCCACCGGGAACTTCGCGTCTGGAACTTGGTTGATAAGCAGGGACCAGAGCAGGGTCAGGCGGGGGCACACTCGCGCAGCACGAAAGCACGAAATTCTTCACCGCCAGCCAAGGAGGGCGCTTCTCGCATGAACTTTCAGTCCTCTTTGGATACAGCGGCCAGCGTGCCCAGCGATGTCGCAGGCGAAGCGCAGACTTGGCGCAGCGGCGTCGGGCGCAAGACGCAGATCGTGGTCGTGGGCGGCGGCGCGGGTGGGCTGGAGCTGGTGCGGCGGCTGGGCGCGAAGTTCGGGCGCAAGCATCACGATATCATCCTGGTCGATAAAAACCCCAGCCACATCTGGAAGCCGCTCTTGCACGAAGTGGCGGCCGGATCGCTCGATGCCAATCTCGATGAGGTCGGGTATCGCGGGCATTGCCACAAATGGGGCTATCGCTTTTTCCAGGGAACGCTTTCGGGCGTTGATCGCGAACGGCGCGCGGTGCGCCTTGCACCGGTTCTCGACGACGATGGCAGCGAGCTGATCTCCGAGCACACGATCCGCTACGATTACCTTGTCCTTGCGGTCGGTTCGGTCTCCAACGATTTCGGCGTGAGCGGGGTCAAAGATCACGCGATCTATCTCGACGCGCGCGATCAGGCGGACAAATTCCGCACCAAGCTGCTCAACCATTGCCTGCGCGTCAGCCGCACGATGAGCGTCGATCCATCGGCTAACGCCAGGGTGCGCGTCGCAATTGTCGGCGGCGGCGCGACGGGAGTGGAACTGGCCGCGGAGCTTTACAACGCCGCCGGGGCGCTCAAGCATTACGGCCTCGAAGTGTTCGACGAAAGCCGCCTCAAAGTGACGCTGCTTGAAGCGGGGGAACGGATTTTGCCGGCGCTGCCCGAAGTCTTGAGCCAGGCCGCGCATTCAGAGCTTGAAAAACTGGGCGTCGAAGTGCGTGTCCAGACCCAAGTGATCAAAGCGCGCAAGGGCCTCTTCCTAACCCGCGACGATGACGCGATCCGCGCCGATCTGATCGTTTGGGCGGCTGGTGTGAAGGGCGCAGAGTTCCTGACTACGCTTGGGCTCACGACCAATCGCAACAATCAGATCATCGTGCGCGACACGATGCAGAGTGTGGATGACGATCGCATCTTCGCGCTTGGAGATTGCTGCTCTTACATCCCCGAAGGCGAACAACGCCCCATCCCGCCGCGCGCGCAGGCCGCGCACCAAATGGCTGACACGGTCTACGACAATATGAAGCGCGTGATGAACAACGCCAAGCGCGCGCAGGCGGGCCGATCGCAAATTGCGCTCAAACCGTTCGTCTATAAAGACAACGGATCGCTTGTGTCCTTGAGCCGCTTTTCAACCGTAGGCAGCTTGATGGGCAATCTGGTGGGCGGGCGGATGGCGGTCGAAGGGCGGCTGGCGCGACTGATCTACACCTCGCTTTATTCGATGCATTTGCTGGCGATCCACGGCTGGCTCAAAGGCCTTTCGCTGATGGCGATCGGGCGGGTCAACCGGATCGTGCGGCCGCGGTTGAAGCTGCATTAGATCCAGCTCTTCCGAGATCATCGCGCAACGCTTTTGCCATAGACATCGCGCAGGTCTCCCTTGGCCCAGTCGGCCATAAGATCGAAATAGCCTTCCGATATCCGTGTGTTGCGTCGCGAGCCATCGGGGCCTTGATCAAATTCCCAGATTCCATGATCCGTCTTGGGGAACACGCGAATACGCAGGTCGCGCCCCTCAGACCGCACCGTTTCAAGCCGCGCCAATGTCGTTGCAATTGGCGCTTCACGATCCGAACCAGCGAGGGCCCAAAGCTGCGGCGCCTTGACCTTGCGCATCACATCCATCGGCTTGAGTGACCAATCAATCCTCAAACGGTCGAACATCGGAATGCCGCTTTCCCGCAGTTCCTGTGTTTTCATGCCCAGAATGACACCGGAAAATCCGCCTCTGACTTTGGAGAGCCAAGGTTCAGATTTGTACGCCTCTCGCAAGCGATCAAGATCATCAAGGCCGTCCTGATAGTTTGATACGGCAAGCCTTGCCGTTACGTCGGTTAGGATTTTGGCCTTGGCAACGGCGTCATCTCCATAACCGGCTTCGCGCAATTCCAGCTCCACCTGAGCGGCGTCTTCTTCAAGAATGTCCGCGACCAGGCCATAGCCAATAAACAGAAAATCAGCGTCGGCCCGCTCAGCGGCCAAAGGGGCGATCCACCCACCCTGGCTAAGGCCGATCAAACCAAAACGACCAAACCGCCCGGCGGCCAATCGCTTGGCGATGCGCGATGCCGCGACCAGATCGTCGGCAAGCTCAGGGAAGTTTTGAGAATACACACCACCAGAACGGCCCGTACCGCGCTTATCGTAGACAAACACCGACAGGCCACGAGCCACCATCTGATAAGGGTCGCGCGCTCGCTCGATCCAGCCACTATCCTCTGAACCATGCGCAAACAGGACAAGTGGTGTTTCAGAGTTCGCGTTGAGCGGCTCCATCAATTGTCCAACCAGCGTCGCGTCCTTGCTCGCAAAACGTATTTCGGTAATTCGAATGGGGCGATGTGGGTAAAGCGTGCCATCCACCTCAAGCCCTTGAGGGCCAACGCAGCGGACAGATCGATCCTCGCGGATCGCGCCTTCGCGACCGTCATGAAAGACGTAGCGATAGCCAGCGCCCCCTTTCGTCACGGCGATGAAGTCATCCGGTTGGCCATAAACGCCAACGCCGCAGTCTTCTCGTTCCGAGCGCGTCGAGCCGCCAGCCAGTTCAGGTGGCAGATCGGCGATGGCCTGCTGCGCCTGCGCGCAAGCCGATATCGCTAGGCCGATAAGCGCGGTTGCAATCGCTGTTTTCACACTAATCCCTCAATTCTAGCCTGGCTGGGTTCCGATGATATGAGGTGTCGAAGTGGCTCTTAGCTGTCTTATCTATCAAAAGCGGCTTCAACCCGACAGATGGCTTCGACGGCTGCGGAACGAGCCGGATTGGTTCCCGTTTCGGCTATTGAAAAAAGCGATGAACTCAATCGCTTTTCTCCGCTTTTTTGCAACGCACAAATCTCTATGTGCAGTGCAGCACGTTTCTACTCTCTCCACACCAACCCAGACATAATAAGGGGCATACATCCTATGGGCATTATCGGTTCGACCATCCAACCGTTCACCGCGACCGCGTTCAAGGCGGGCGAAGACTTCTACGACATCACCGACGCGGACATCGCCGGCAAATGGGCCGTGTTCTTTTTCTACCCGGCCGACTTCACCTTTGTATGCCCGACCGAATTGGAAGATCTGGGCGAAAAGTACGAAATGCTGCAGTCGATGGGCGTCGAAGTCTACGCCGTGTCGACCGACACGCATTTCAGCCACAAGGCCTGGCACGACACCTCGGACAAGATCGGCAAGCTGCAATACCCGTTCCTGGGTGATCAGAACCACGTTCTTGCCAACAATTTCGGCGTTCTGCGTGAAGGCGTGGGGCTCGCGGACCGCGCAACCTTTGTGGTCGATCCCGATGGCGTGATCCAGATCATGGAAATCACCTGCGAAGGCGTTGGCCGCAACGCCAACGAACTGACCCGCAAGATCAAGGCCGCGCAATATGTGCGCGCCAATCCCGGTCAGGTCTGCCCGGCGGCGTGGGAAGAAGGCGCAGAGACTCTGGCTCCTTCGCTCGACCTGGTCGGCAAGATCTAAGTCTCGCCTCTTGTGGCGCGGGCGCTCCCCCCTTTGCGCTCGCGCCGCCCTTGCCCCGAAGCCCTCGCCTTGCGCGGTGTCTTTAGGGCCGAAAGCAGGGTCCGGACCGTCGCGACAAACCTGGCCACCCTCTCCCCTTTATGAGCCGGGGAGCGATGGCCGGACCCGCATTTTTCGTTCCAACCCTCTCAACCGCTTCCGCCATGGGGACACACGATGCTCGACGCCAACATGCAAGGTCAGTTGAAACAATATCTCGCCAATCTGCGCGAGCCGGTTGAGCTTGTGGCCAGCCTGGATGACTGCGAGAAGAGCGCGCAAACGCGCGAACTTCTAACGCAGATCGCTGGGCTGCACGAAAAGGTGAGCGCCTCGTTTGGGGGAAGCAACACCCGCGTGCCCAGCTTCGACATCGTGCGCGCCAGCGACCCTTCACGCAGCGTGACCTTTGCCGGTCTGCCGATGGGCCACGAATTCACCAGCCTCGTCCTCGCGCTCCTATGGGCCGGGGGGCACCCACCCAAGGTGGACGCCGACCTCATCGAACAGGCGCGCGCGCTTGAGGGCGAATATGCGTTTGAGATGTTCTTCTCGCTCACGTGCCACAATTGCCCTGACGTGGTGCAGGCGCTCACGCTGTTTGCGCTCGAAAACCCCAACGTCTCTACGACGCTGATCGAAGGCGGCACCCATAAGGATGAGGTTGAGCGCCGCGATATCATGGCTGTCCCTGCGACCTTCCTGAATGGCGAGACCTTCTACAACGGCAAGATCGAGCTTGCCGAAATCCTCGCGCGGCTCGACACCGGCGCTGAGGCCAAAGCCGCAGCCAAGATGAGCGCTAGGGAACCGTTCGAAGTGCTGATCATCGGTGGCGGTCCGGCGGGCGTTGCCAGCGGCATCTACACCGCGCGCAAAGGCTTTCACACCGGCATCGCGGCGGAGCGCTTTGGCGGGCAATTGCAAGACACGCTCGGCATCGAGAACCTGCCCGGCACCGCCTACACCGAAGGGCCCAAGCTTTCCGATGAACTAAAAAGGCAGGTCAACGAAAACACGATCGACATGATGGATCTGGCGCTCGCCAGCGAGCTCAAACCTGCAAGCGAAATAGGCGGGCTGCACGAGGTTCACTTCGAAAACGGCGCCGTGCTCAAGGCCCGCTCGCTTATTCTCTCCACCGGCGCGCGCTGGCGCTCGCTCGGCGTTCCGGGCGAAGAGGAATATCGCAATAAGGGCGTCGCCTATTGCCCCCATTGCGACGGACCGCTGTTCAAGGGCAAAAACATCGCGGTGATCGGTGGCGGCAATTCGGGCGTCGAGGCAGCGATTGATCTTGCCAAGATCGTCGGCCACGTCACCTTGATCGAGTTTGACACCACATTGCGCGCCGACGAAGTGCTCCAGCGCAAGCTGCGCTCGCTCTCCAATGTCGAGATCATCACCAATGGTCAAACCACGGAGATCACCGGCGCCGATGGCAAGGTCAACGGCATCAACGTCAAGGACCGCGCCAGCGAAGCGCTGCGCACGATCGAGCTTGAAGGCGTGTTCGTGCAGATCGGCCTTGTGCCTAACACCGAGTGGCTTGCCATGTCGGGTCTGGAATTGTCCAAGTTTGGCGAGATTGTGATCGACGAAGAGGGCGCAACCAACCTGCCCGGCATCTTTGCCGCCGGCGATGCGACCACCGTGCCGTACAAGCAGATCGTCGTGGCGATGGGCGAAGGGTCCAAAGCGGGTCTCTCCGCCTTCGACTACCTCATCCGCAACGAGCCTGTCGAAGAGATCGCGCAGGCGGCCTAGGCGACAGGTGAGCTCCCGCCTTCGCGGAAGATCACACAAGAATTCCGGCGCGTTGCCATGGCGGCAGCGCGCCTTTTTTCTCCTTTATTGTGCACTGCATCAATAAGTCAGGGGTGTTTCAATCGGTTCATTCGATCAAACTGCGCATGTTAATCGCTTGGACGCAGCCTGACCTGTGCATCATTATCCGCGCATCAACCCGACATATCCCGAGTCCCGGGATCGGTGATCGAAGTGAGGAGAGCAGACAATGGACGTTAAAACAGGTGAAATGAGCGGCTGCCCGTTCCACGCCGATGGCGGAATGCGCAGCCTTCTGGGCCGACAGAACCGCGACTGGTGGCCTGAGGCCACCCAGCTCGATATCCTCACGCAGGAAGGCAAGAGCGCGCATCCCTATGGCGAAGACTTCGACTACGCCGAAGCGTTCAACACGATCGACTACGCCGCCCTCAAAGCCGATCTCACCGCTTTGATGACCGATAACCAGCCCTGGTGGCCGGCTGATTATGGTCACTACGGCCCGTTCTTTATCCGCATGGCCTGGCACGCTGCGGGTACGTACCGCACTGGCGATGGCCGTGGCGGCGCGGGCTCTGGCCAACAGCGCTTCGCCCCGCTCAATTCCTGGCCCGATAACGGCAACCTCGACAAGGCGCGCCGCCTGCTTTGGCCGATCAAGCAGAAATACGGCAAGGCGATCAGCTGGGCCGACCTCTTCATCCTCGCCGGAAACGTCGCGATCGAAAGCATGGGCGGGCCGGTCTTTGGCTTTGGCGGCGGCCGCGCCGATGTCTACGAACCTGAGAGCGTCTATTGGGGCACGGAAGAGCAATGGGTGAACGAAGGCGTTGCCACCCGCATCCGTCCCGATGATGGCGCCGCGCTCGAAAATCCGCTCGCCGCGATCCAGATGGGCCTCATCTACGTCAATCCCGAAGGTCCGGGCGGAAATCCCGACCCGCTGCAATCCGCGCGCGACATGCGCGAAACCTTTGCTCGCATGGCGATGAACGATGAGGAAACCGTCGCGCTCACCGCTGGTGGCCACGCCTTTGGTAAAGCGCACGGCGCGCAGCCTGCCGACACGTTCAGCGGCGCACCCGAAAGCGAAGACCTGCACCAGCAGGGCTTTGGCTGGCTCACCGACGAAGACGAGATCGAAAAGGGCCACATCACAACCTCGGGCATCGAAGGATCGTGGTCGAACAACCCGACGGCGTGGAGCCACGACTATTTCCGCATCCTGTTCAAGTACGATTTTGAACTGGTGCACAGCCCGGCCGGCGCGCAGCAATGGACGCCGATCAACCCGGACGAAGAGGACATGGCCCCCGACGCGCGCGATCCCTCGATCAAGGTCCCGACCATGATGACAACCGCCGACATGGCGCTGAAGATGGACCCGGACTACGCCGCGATCTCCAAGCGTTTCCTCGAAAACCCGGAGCAATTGGACGACGCCTTTGCCCGCGCCTGGTTCAAGCTGTGCCACCGCGATATGGGACCCAAGGTCCGCTATATGGGCCCCGAAGTGCCCGACGAAACGCTGATCTGGATGGACCCGGTTCCCGCAGGCACCACACCCTCGGACGCCGATATCGCCAGCTTCAAGGACGCAATCCTCGGCTCAGGCCTCACCGTCAGCGAGCTGGTGAAAGCGGCCTGGGCTTCGGCCTCGACCTACCGCAATTCAGACCATCGCGGCGGCGCCAATGGCGCGCGTGTGCGGCTGGCTCCGCAAAGCGGCTGGGCAGCGAACGACCCCGACGAACTGGACCGCGTGCTGAGCGTGATCGACACCCATCGCGGCAGCCTATCGATGGCTGATGCGATTGTGCTGGCAGGCTCGGCTGCGGTCGAGAAAGCGGCCAAGGATGCTGGCCACGATGTCGCGGTGCCGTTCCTTGGCGGTCGCGGCGATGCGAGCGACGAGCAGACCGATGCGGCGAGCTTTGAACCGCTGGAGCCGTTCGCTGATGGCTTCCGCAACCACCTCAAGACCAAGGCCAATGTCCGCACTGAGGAAATGCTGATCGACAAGGCGCACCTGCTGGGCCTTTCGATCCCTGAGCTGACTGTGCTGGTCGGCGGGATGCGAGCTCTGGGCGCCAATGCGGGCAACACCGCGCACGGCGTCTTCACGAACCGCGTCGGCACGCTCACCCCGGACTTCTTCGTCAACCTGCTCGACATGGACACCAAGTGGACTCCCGTCGAAGGCTCAGGCGATGAGGAATATGTCGGCACTGACCGTGCAAGCGGCGAAGAGAAGTACCGCGCCACGCGCGCTGACCTCATCTTTGGCAGCAATTCGCAGCTGCGCGCTCAGGCTGAAGTCTATGCGGAAAGCGGCAATGAGGCGAAGTTTGTCACCGATTTCGTCGCCGCCTGGACAAAAGTGATGAACGCGGACCGGTTCGATGTAACCTTTGCCAAGCATCACGCGTAATACAAAGCGTGACCCCCGAGAGCCTTTGGGCTCTCACCCTGACTAATCCCCTTAAAGTCAGGGTCGCAATTGACCCCCGGCGAGTGCCCCTCTCGCCGGGGGTCTTTTCTTTGCCGGCTAGATCCAGCCCGCTTCCTTCAGCTCGCTCACCTGCGCGCGGGCGATCGGCGCTTCGACGCCCCGCGCTAGAACGAGGCGGACATTGCGGCCCTCGCGCAGCACCTCTTCGACAGCGCCGCGCGCCACCCACCAGCTGCGATGGACCTGGCGGCCTTCGATCATGGCGACATGCGCGATCGCATCGCGCAGCCGCATCAGCACCAGTTCGCTGCCCAGCGCGGTGTGCACGCGGACGTAATGATCCTCCATCTCGAGCGCGATAATGTCACTGCCAAGAGCAGGTGGGAGCGCGTCAAGTAGAGGGTTGGGCACCGCTGGCGCAGGGCTGTCGGGTTGCGGTTGATCTGCGGGCGCTGGCTGGGGCGCGGCAGACTTGCGGGTCTCGAGCATGTAGAACAAAGCCGTCACCCCGCCGCCGATGACAAAGACATAGGGGTAGCGGGTGAAGAAGACCTCCAGACTTGGCCACGGCACGGGGCCCGGCAGATAGCCCATCGCGTAAACCGCCGCTGTCATCGGGAGCGAGGCCGCCGCCGCGGCCACCACCCAAAGCGGCGCAGTGGGAAGATCGAGCGCGCCCGCCACCCGGTCCACCAACGGCCCCATCGGCGAATAGATGGCGTAGCCGATCCAGGAAAAGCCCACCCAACTCACCAGTCGATAGCCCAAAGGCTCCTCAAAGCTGCCAAACGGGCCGATAAAGGCGAGTATGACGCCGATCGCGGTCATAATCGTCAAATCGATCACGATCTTGCGCGCCAGCGAGTGACGCGTGCGCAATGGCGGCTGCGGGGGCTGGGCCAACGACGTGGTCATAGGTGTGAAATTGGCTGCCTATTCGCGCTTCGTAAAGAGGCAAAGGGCGCAAATCCGCCGTCTGGCGTACGCGCGCAAGCCCGTTGGCGAAGGCAGCGGCCCATTGGCGCAAGACCGGTTGCTGGTGGATGGGCCCGCGCCATTCTCGCTCCAGCACACGCCTTCACGACCCTTACGGAGCCGAACCCATGACCGCCACAGCCAGCACCGATCCAGCCAGCACCGACGCAGTCCGCCTGATCGACCGCATCCGCAAACTGCCCATTCCGTTCATCCATAAAAAGCCCTCTGGCCCCTTTGACGCCAACAGCGGGTTTGACATCGCGCCGCGCGTGCGGATGGTGGTGTGGGCCTGCGCGGTGGGGCTGACCGCCGCGACTCTGATCGCTCTGGCGCGCGGGTTTACCGGTATGGCCCCCAGCCACGGCGCCACGCGACACATCGCGATCATCATCCATGTCGCAACGGTCCTTCCCGCGGTCCCGCTGGGCGCGTATCTGCTGCTCACTCGCAAGGGCACCAAGCTGCACAAGCAATTGGGCAAGCTGTGGGTCGGATTGATGCTCGCCACCGCAACGTCAGCGATCTTCATCAAGTCCGGTGGAAGCTTCAGCTTCATCCATATCTTCGTCCCGATGACCTACATCGCCAGCTACAAGATCGTTGCGACCGCTCGCCGGGGCGACATGCAGGGCCATCGCAGCGAGGTGCTTTCGCTCTATCTCGGCGCGCTCACGATCCCGGGTGTTGTGAGCATCGCGCTGCCGGGGCGGTTGCTCAATGTCTGGCTGTTCTGGTGAGGCGCGGTGGGTGATCGCTCTAAGACTAACGCTGCCGTTTCAAGATTAGATACAACGCGCCCTCGCCGCCATGCGCGCGGTGGGCGCGACGGACAGCGGCGATGGAATCGGAGTGGGGGCCCGCCGCCAGCCAATCGAGCAGCTTGGCGCGTATGGCGCCTCGGCGGCTGGAGCGATCAGCCGGATCCACGGGGCGCTCGCGTCCCGCAATCACCAGCACCACACGCGCGCCCATGGCCCGCGCCTGATCACGCCCCGCAGTGATGCGGGCGTGCGCGCTGTCGAGCGTGTGGCCGTGCAGATCGAGTGTGAGATCCGGTTCAATTCGGCCCGATTTAAAGCGCCGTTCCCAATGCGAATCGAGACCTGTCTGTGACGGCGCGATCGGACGGGCATGTGCCGGTTTGGCCGTCGCTGATAAAGGGCGCTTGTTCGCGGCAAGCGAGGCCGGGTGTTTTGCGCCGACAGGTGCCGGCGTCTCTTCGGGCACGGGACTGGCGGACACCGGGCGCGCCCGACCGGCGAGCGGGGTCACGCTTTGAGCAAGGCGCTCCCAAGCCGCCTTTTCCTCGGCGCTCAATCCCCTTGGCGCAGCTCGCGGGGCGCTCACGGCGTTGGCCCGTTAAGGCGCGCAACGGTTCCTTTGGGCAGCAACAGCCACGCGTCGCCCCGCCCTGACATGCCGCCTGCTATTGCGCGCGCCTCGGGCCCAGCCCCCCAAAACGTGTCAAAGCGGTTGGCACCCTTGATCGCGCCACCCGTGTCCTGGGCAATCCACAGGCCGTCGGCTTCATCACGGTCGAGATCCAGCCACACTGGCGCGCCCAGCGGCACAAAGGCCGGGTCCGCTGCGATCGAAGCCTCCCGTCGCACCGGCACACCCAGAGCGCCAAGCGGCCCATCGCCGGTCAGTTCGCGAAAGAATATCCAGCTTTGATTAAGGCGCATAAGCGCGCGGCCCTCTTCAGGGTTTTCGCGGATGAAGGCCATGATGCCCTGCATCGATCCTGGATACTGGCCTGGACCATCGCCCAGCCGGTCGCGCTCGCGCAGGACGCGTCCGACGCTTGTGTAACCGCGCCCGTTCTGCCCGGCATAGCCGATGCGGATCACCTCGCCCTCGGGCGAGCGCAAGCGGCCCGAACCCTGGATCTGCAAGAAGAAGAATTCGACCGGATCCTTGGCCCAGCCGATCACCGGGACGCGCCCGGCAAGCGCCCCATCCTCAATCGCAGCGCGGTCAAAATAGGGCACGTGATTGCCATTGGCATCGTAACGGCCAAGCGGCGCGCGTCCGGTCCGCTCCGCGCTCGGCGTGCTCACCGGCCAGGCGCGCAGCAGATCATCGGGCAATACATAGACGGGGACGTCATAGCCCGGTCGCCTTGTGCGAACCCCTTCGATTTCGGGCTCGAAATAGCCTGTGGCAAAAGCGCGGCCATCGCTGATGCGCGCGGTTTCGAAGTAGCGTATAAAGAAGTCGCGCGCCGCGCCTGTGCTCCAAGCGCTCGCAGCGTCGCAGGCCGGCTGCCAATCGGCGCGTCGGCTCAGGCCGCTCACATCCTCTCGGATTAGCAACTTGGGGCACGATTCGATAAATCCCGTCAGAGCTGTGCCAGCGTCCCCTGCGCTGATCGTAAGCGCGTCGACGCTTGGCCCCCGCGTCACACCAGCCAAGGCGGCGCTGGAAGGGGCTGGAGCTGCCAGAGCCTCGGCGGCAGCGGGGATTAACGGGCTTTTCTTAGGCTCCGCCGCGCAGCCTGCCAGAACCGTCAACACCAAGCCGACGACAACCGGCAGCCGTATCAACGATGCCAGCGGCGCAGGCATTGTGTGAACGCTCCTGTTGAGATCGGTTCGGCCAACCCACTCCGCCAAAGGTTGCGGGTGGGCTGGAACCGACAAACGGCCTTACCCTTCGTCGGTCTCGTCCAAAATCCAGTTCGGATCTTTCGAGCGCACGTCGCGGGTAAAGGTCCACACATCACGGCTTTCGATGGCGTCGTCGAGAGACCCGGCCACGACATTGCCTTCGTGATCGCGGGTCACAGCGGCGATGTCCGCAACAAACAGCACGGCGATCCGAGCGATGCGCCCATCGAGGGAAGCCGAATGAATACGTGTTTCCTCAACGCGGATAAGCGAGTTTTCGAGCGTTTCGCCCGCCGCTTCGCGCGCATCAATTGCCGCGCTAAAGCCATCGAAAACGTCATCGTCGCACAGTTCGCGCAGGGTTTCGCGGTCGCCTTCCCAAAACGCCTCAAGCACCATTTCATACGCGCCGCGCGCGCCTTCGATAAAGCTGCCAAGTTCAAAGCGGCTGTCCGCCGAAGCAATTTCTCGGACACCACGCTCGACAGCGGGCATCACGCCTTCAAGCTGCGCGGGACGGGGCGCCGGAGCTGGCGCTGGGGGCTGCGTCTGACCTTGCGGTCCGCCTTGCTGATTCTCCGGTCCTTCAAAGCGGTTCGGCACCGATTCCTCTTCGTGCTCGGCGCGGCGACCAAGAACCGAATAGAGCCGAAGCCCCAAGAAAGCGGCAATCATGGCGAGAATGACTATTTCTGTGATCACATTTGTTATCCGGTTTGCCCAAAAGGATGACGACGCCTCTCCCTACGCCATCGCTGATGCTTTGATGCCTAACATAGGCTTCAAATCGAATTCGACAACAAGGGATCGGTCTCTTTCGGTAGTAAGAGCGAGCTTTGTGGTAACATATTTGCGCTGAACAGAAGCTTTCACGCCGCTGGGTTGCTCTGGGCTTGCGAATCTCGCTTGGTTGGATCGCGCATTCCCTGGGCACTTCCCGGTGTGGTGCGTGGTGTGGTGCGTGGTGTGTTGCCGGGCGGGATGACCCCTGCTAGGCGCGGCGGGCTTCGCAAAGGAGCGGATGCGTTTTGCGCTCCTATCAAGCCCGACATTTCTGGCTCAACCGAAAGAAACCATCACCATGGCCGACGAAGGCGACGTTCTCACCAATCTCGACAATCCCGGTTCCGGCCCTGGCGCGGGCGCCAACGGGGCTGACAACCAGCCTGCCGCTGCAATCATCACGCAATATGTGAAGGACCTTTCGGTCGAGAACCCCAACGCCCCGGACGTCTTTCAATGGACCGACCAGCCCAAGATTGATGTGCAGTTCAACATCGCCGCGGAACCAAAGGGCGAAGAGGTCCATGAGGTCACGCTGAAGATCAACATAGCGGCAACCGGCGACAAAGGCCCGTTCTACATGGTTGAGCTCGATTATTGCGGGCTTGTCGGCATTCGCAACGTGCCTGAAGACCAGGCGCATGCGTTTCTTTACGCTGAGGCGCCGCGGATCGTCTTCCCCTTTGCCCGCCGGGTTATCGCAGATGCGGTGCGCGATGCGGGCTTTCCGCCGTTGCTCGTCGATCCGATCGACTTCAACCGCCTCTACGCGGAGCAACTCGCGCAGCGCCGAACGGAACAAGGTCTGGGCGAGGGTGAGATCCCGACCTCGCAGAATTGAGCGGGGGCCCGAGCGCAAGGCTCTGGCGGGTGAGGCGGTGAACGCATGAGCCTCCTCAAGAACGTCGGCACCATTGGCGGGCTGACCGCGGTGAGCCGCGTGTTTGGCTTTCTGCGCGACATCATGCTGGCCCGCGTTCTGGGCGCCGGCGGGGTTGCGGACGCCTGGCAGCTTGCATTCCAGTTCCCCAATCTGTTTCGCCGCCTGTTCGCCGAAGGCGCCTTTGCAAGCGCTTTCGTGCCGCTCTTCAATCGCCACATGACCGAAGGCGAGAGCGAGGCGAAGCGCTTTGCCAGCCAGGTGCTCGCGGTGTTGATGCCGATCCTTATCGTGTTCGGAGCGGTGATGATGCTGGCGATGCCCTGGGTGCTTTGGCCTTTTGCCAACGCCGATATGCGGGCGAGCGGGGAAACCTATGGCTTGGCGGTGACGATGGGCCGCATCGCCTTTCCGTATCTGATGTTCATGAGCCTTGCGACTTTGGTAGCGGCGATCCTCAATTCGCTTTCGCGCTTTGCTGCGGCGGCCGCCGCACCGATCCTACTCAATATCTGCCTGCTCACCGCGCTTTTCTGGGGGGCTGCTCAAGGACAAAGCGAGGCCACCCGGCAAGCGGTCGGATTTTGGCTGTCGGTCGCCGTGTCGGCAAGCGGGCTGCTGCAGTTGCTCTGGCTTGCCTTCTTTATGCGGCGCGCCGGATTTGCGCTGTCGGTCAAGGCTCCGCGCATCACGGCGGACGTCAAAGAAATGGGAGCGTTGATTGTCCCTGCGATCTTTGGCGCGGGTGTCTATCAGATCAGCCGCTTTATCGATCTCGCGTTTTACGGGGTGCTGCCCGACGGATCGATCACCTATATGGCGATGGCCGACCGTTGGAACCAATTGCCGCTGGGGATCATCGGCATTGCCCTTGGCACGGCGATTCTTCCCGCGCTTTCGCGCCATATCAGCAAGGCACAGAACGACGAAGCGTCCCGATTGCAGTCTAACGCGATCGAGCTCGCCATGTTGCTCACCATCCCTAGCGCGGTAGCTTTGTTCTTTACCGGAACAGCGTTCGTGCAGGTCTTCATGCAAGGCCAGCAATTCACACCCGAAGACGCTCGTATGACTGGTCTGGTGGTCAAAGCGCTGGTGATCGGGCTTCCTGCCTATGTTCTGATCAAGGTGCTCACGCCAAACTTCTTCGCGCGCAAAGACACGCGCACACCGGTTTACACGGCTCTGGCAGCGCTGGCTGTGACGCTGGCGCTGAACTTCACTCTCATTTTCGGGATGGGATTTGGCGTTGCGGGCCTTGCGCTGGCCGGAGCAGTCGGGGCCTGGGTCAATGTTGCCCTCCTCACCAGCCTTCTGGCGCGGCGCGGCTTCTTCACTCTCCCCGTCCGCGTCATCGGCCGCCTGCTGCGCATCGCCATTGCTTCCGCGCTGATGGGGGTTGCGCTTCACCTGCTCATGGCGCGGATCGAGCCGTGGTTTACAAGCTCTCTGATCGAAAAAGCGTTCGGCATAGCTGCGATTCTTGCCACTGGCGCGGCCACCTATGGCACGGCTGGCGCGGCGCTTGGCGTACTCGACAAGGCCACTGCGCTGCGCCTAATGCGTCGCCAAGGCTGATCAGCCTCGGGATCAAACAGAAAGACAAAACATGCGTGTAGTCTCTGGCATTCAGCCTACGGGCAAGCCCCATCTGGGCAATTATCTCGGCGCGATCCGCAATTATGTGAAGCTGCAAGACGACGCGCACACAGCGGGCGGTGAATGCCTGATCTTCATCGCTGACCTGCACGCTTTGTCCCTGCCGCACGACCCGGTCGATCTCCACGCTTCGACGCTGGAACTGGTCGCGACATTGGTCGCCTGCGGGCTCGATCCCGATAAAGCGATCCTATTCAACCAAGCGCAGGTTCCCGCGCACCCAGAAATGCAATGGTTGCTCAACGGCACCGCGCGCATGGGGTGGCTCAATCGGATGACGCAGTGGAAAGACAAAGCGGGCAAGAACCGTGAGGGCCAGTCGATCGCTCTCTTCACCTATCCGGTGCTGCACGCCGCCGATGTGCTACTCTATCAAGCAACGCATGAGCCGGTGGGCGAAGACCAGAAGCAACACCTCGAACTAGCCCGCGACATCGCGCAAAAGTTCAACAACGACTTTTGTCCGGTTGACGCACCGCTGTTTACGCTGCCCGAACCGATCATCCCACCCGAAGCGGCACGCATTATGAGCCTTCGTGACGGATCGGCCAAAATGAGCAAATCGGACCCCTCCGATATGAGCCGCATCAACCTTTCGGACGATGCCGAGACGATCATGAAGAAGGTGAAGAAGGCCAAGACCGATCCTGAACCCCTGCCCAGCGAAGAAGCGGGTCTGGACGAGCGGCCCGAGGCGCTGAACCTTGTCAGCATTTACGGCGCGCTCACCGGCCAAAGCGTGGGCTCGGTCCTGGCTGAGAACGGCGGGCAAGGCTTTGGCGCGTTCAAGCCCAAGCTGGGCGAAGTTCTGGTGGAAACGCTCTCGCCTATTTCGGAAAGGTTCCGCGCGCTCAAAGACGACCGCGAGGCGCTCGATGCGATCCTGGCGCGTGGAGCTGCCCAGGCGCGCGAGCGCGGCAGCCCGACCCTTGATGCGGCTTATAAAGCGCTCGGCTTGGTGCGCGGATAAGCCGCCGATGGCTCACAAACGGCCTTTGCGCAGCCTCCATTCAAACCCTGTTCAGCCCATTCGCCTAAGGTCAATATAGCCAGAGTCGACTGTCCGACGCGGTGGGACTAAAACCCTCAGAACGCTTCACGAAGAGCAGATGAAGCCGAAAGAACCCAGCCCCATGCGCTCAGGAGGCGGTGCATTTGTCGCTGGACAGGCCCTGTTTGGGCCCACATGATGTATTCGCAAAGGAAATGCTCCATGAACCGTCCTCAACTAACGACCTCCACTGCACCGAATCGCCGCTCTTCGGGCGCGCGCCGTGTCTCAAGCCTTCTGCTTGTCAGCGCCGCCGCGCTTGGCCTGGCCGCCTGCGCGACACCCTTCAAAGCGGATGTCTCGCGTTTCGCCGCTGAGCTGCCCGCGCCAAAAGGCCAGACCTTTGCCGTTGTGGCCGAAGATCCAAAGCTGGCGGGTGGTCTCGAATTCGGCCTTTACGCCAACAACGTGGCGAGCGAGCTGAGAGAGCTCGGCTATGTCCAGGCCGTCGGCCCGGAAGCGGCGGATCTTTTGGTAAGGTTCGACTATGGTGTCGATAACGGTCGCGAGCGCGTGCGGACCACAAACGCGGGATTCGGTGCCGCCGGGTTTGCGCCCTGGGGCGGATTTGGCGGATTCGGTTTTCGCCGCGCTTACGCTTTTGGCTTCTATGATCCGTGGCTCGCCGGACCCAATGTGCGCAGCTACACGGTTTACACGGGCGATGTGGAAGTGAAGATCGACAACGCCAAGACCGGCGATCGGCTGTTCGAGGGCCGCGCCGAAAGCGTCTCGCGTTCCAACCGTTTGCAGTCGATCGTGCCCAATCTTGTGGACGCGCTTTTTACAGATTTTCCCGGCAATTCGGGCGAAACCTTGCGCATCACCATCCGCGAAGATGAAAAGACCGTGCGCCGCGAGGATTAATGGTGTAGCGTTATCCGCGTTAGACACACCCTTGGATGGGACGGAAGGGGCGACGCCAGGGGATCGGCGCCGCCCTTTTTGTTTGCCAGAGCCGTTTCCCTTCCAAGCCGCAGGCGCTTGCGACTAGAGCTTGGCGTGCCCGCCAGTCGAACCAAACCCGCCCGCACCTCTTTCTGTCACGTCAAGCTCGGCCACCTCGCTCCACGCAGCCTGAACCACCGGAGCAAGCACCAGCTGCGCCACGCGGTCACCACGCTCAACGGTGAAGGGCTGCGCACCGTGATTGATCAAGAGCACTTTAAGTTCGCCGCGATAATCGCTGTCGATAGTGCCGGGCGTGTTGGGCACCGTGATACCGTGCTTGTAAGCGAGGCCCGAACGCGGACGAACCTGTATCTCGTAACCGTACGGGATCGCCACGGCGAAACCGGTCGCCACCGCATGGCGAGCGCCGGGAGCAATGGTGATATCCTCCGCGCTCATCACGTCCATACCCGCCGCCCCGGCGGTCGCGTAGGCCGGAAGCGGGAGGTCGGCGCCGTGTTCGAGGCGTTTCACCTCGACCGTTACTGAAGGGCTCACTCAGCGGCCTCCGCCGTCAATGTTTCGGCAATCCGCTCGGCCAAAGCCATCGCCACGTCTTGCTTGGCCATCTTGTCGAGGCTTTCGACGCCTTCGCCGCTGATGATGTGGACCGCGTTTTCATCCCCTCCCATGACATCGCCAGAGACATCGTTGGCGATAATCCAGTCGGCTGCTTTGCGCTTGCGTTTCTTCTTGGCGTTGCCGATCACATCCTCGGTCTCTGCAGCAAAGCCAACCACCAGTTCCGGGCGCTTGTCGCTCCCGGCAAGATTGGTCAGAATATCAGGGTTTTCAGTCAGCATCAGGGCCGGCGGAGCCGAACCGCGCTTCTTGATCTTCTCGCCGACATATTGGCGCGGGCGCCAGTCGGCGACGGCGGCAACCATGACCGCAGCGTCCGCCGGCAACGCCGCGCGCACCGCCTGGTTCATCTCCGCCGCGCTTTCGACATCGGTGCGGTCAACGCCATCGGGCGTGCGCAGCGCCACTGGCCCGGCGATCAAAGAGACGCGCGCACCAAGAGCCGCCGCTGCCGCAGCGATGGCAAAGCCCTGCTTCCCGCTGGAGCGATTGGCAATGTAGCGCACCGGGTCGATCGCCTCCCAGGTTGGGCCAGCGGTGACAACGACATGCTTGCCGGCAAGCGGCTTGTAGTTGGCGTCAATGTCGAAACCATCGCCAGCCAGCGCGTCGCCGGCTTCAACCTGAATGGCCTCGGCCTCAACTTTCGGAGCCTTTGGCTTGGGAGCTTTGGCGGACGGCGGAGCCGCAGCAGCGGGCTCTTCGTCGGACTCTTCATTTGGCCCTTCAGACGGCTTGTCAGCCCCCCCCTGCTCCGATCCGTCCTCAGGCGCTGGGGCACACTCCGCTTCCGGCTCGACGCGTTCGAGATCGTCCTCGCTTTCGGGCGGGGTTTCCGGCGGCGACTGGCGTGCGTCGACTTCATGATTAATAGCGTCAGGGTCTATCGGCGGAGCGGCCGCAGCGCCGCCCTTCTTGGCCAGCAAAGGACCGGCGCCTTCGGGATCGAAGTCCGGAATCTCATCGCCGGGCAGTTCGGGCAAGGGCTCGTCGGGATCAAAGCCTTCGGGCAGTTCCAGATCCTGATAATCCGCTTCAATATCGTCGTGGCTTCGTTTGGCGGTCGACCGCGGAATAATCTTAGAGAGCAGGCCGCCAAGACCCCCGCCAGCCGCCGCGCTTTCATCGTCGGGCTCAAGCGCCTCAATCGAATCGTTTGCAGCCATCGGAGCCGGCTTTGTCTCGGGCACGGGAATGTCAAAGTAGCTCGCTATCGCGCGCCAGATCGCATCTGGCTCAGGCAAGCGGCCATAGCCGAACTCGCCGCAGGCCATCGGGCCCTCATCGGGGTGAAGCACTTCCACTCCGGCAGCCTGTAAAGCCTCCACGTTGCGCTGGGTCGATTCGTGTTCCCACATGCGTACATTCATCGCCGGGATTGCCATCACCGGCTTGTCCGTCGCAAGGATCAGCGTGGTGGCGAGATCGTCGGCAATACCCGCCGCCATCTTGGCCATCAGATCCGCAGTGGCCGGGCACACAACGATCAGGTCCGCCTCACGGCTTAGCTGGATGTGACCCATCTCAGCCTCGTTCTTGAGGTCCCAAAGCGTGGTGTAAACCTGATTTTCGCTGAGCGCGGCGAGCGACATGGGCGTAACAAATTGCTGGCCGCCTTTGGTTACCACGCAAGTGACATCGCCCCCACCCTTGCGGATCAGCCGCACAAGCTCGCAAGACTTGTACGCCGCAATGCCGCCGCCCACGACAAGCAGGATCCTCGGACCCACCACCTCAACCGGGGCGGTGCTCACGAGATGGGGCCTTTAAGACGGCGCAACGGGCAAAGCGGGCTCGTCAATTCTATTCCTCGGTTCGTCCACCTTATGACGCCAGCGCTTCGCCAGCGATTGTCTCTCTTAGTCGTTTAGGGTCTAGCGATCCTGTGCCCTCCCGCCAACCGGTTTGCGAGGATCCTCGTAAGCTGGCCAAAGGCACGGAACTCTGTGGGGTAGGATGGTTAAATTTACGCTTATGCCCGTGCGAGGAAGCGATTGGGAGAGACGCTGTTCGGCCTTGCCATTGACTTGTAAGGCGATCAGGTTGTGAGCTTGCGCAGGAGGCCTCCAAGATGATCATCGGATTACGAATTGTTCTTGCCCTTCTAGGCGTGCTGTTTCTGTTTATCGGGGCGCAGTTCCTGATCGACCCTGTCACGATGGGCGGCAATTTCGGGCTGGAGGCTCAGAACAACGCGGGTCTGGCGAGCCTCCGGGGGGACATGACCTCTTTCTTTTGGGTCTCGGGCGGGGCGATTTTGCTCGGCGTTTGGAAGAAGCGCGGGGAGCTCTTTTACATCACCGCTTCGCTCATGGCGATCGTGTTCAGCGCGCGATGCCTTAGCCTCATCCTCGATGGGAGCTATGACGACTGGCTGCTGCCAATGGTGGTCGAAGCTGTGACGGTGGTCTTGTGTCTCCTCGGCGCACGAATGATGCGCGGCTTGGCGAGCGCCTAGGCCAGCCTAGCCTAGCCCAACAAACCAAAGGCCGCCGCCGCCCAGGTCGCGCCTGCGCCGGCAAGCCCGGCCACAAAATAGCCGAGCCAACCGCCCCCAGAGTTTTCGCCCTTTTCCGTCATCAGTTTGATGTCGGGAAGAGGGGCCGGGTCAGGCGCACCGCCTTTGGGTGGAAACATCTCTTCGACGCGGCGGATCAGGCCGGGCAGACGGAACAGGGTCTCGGTATCTTCCTTGATCCGGTCAGCCACCGCTGCTTCAGGGCCAAGCTCGTCACGGATCCAGCTGCGAACATAGGGCGCGGCCGTGTCCCACATATTGATGTCTTCGTTGAGCTGGGTCGCGATCCCTTCAACCATCACCATCGTCTTTTGCAGCAAAAGCAGGTGCGGCTGGGTTTGCATGTCGAAATCGCGAGTGATCGCGAAGAGCCCGTCCAGCATCTGACCGACGCTGAGCTCCTTCACCGGCTTGCCGCGCATCGGCTCACCCACGGCGCGCAAGGCCGTCGCGAATTCGCCGACCGAGTGATAGCTGGGTACGTATTGCGCCTCGAAATGGATTTCAGCGACGCGTTTGTAATTCCCCGTGGTCAGACCATAGAGAATTTCAGCGAGCCATTGGCGCGCGCGCCGATCGATCCGGCCCATGATCCCAAAATCGATTGCAACAATGGTCCCATCGTCTTCGACGAAAAGGTTTCCCTGATGCATGTCGGCGTGGAAGAATCCCGCGCTGATCGCCTGCGTCAGGAAGCTGATAACAAGCTTGTCCGCCAGCCGACCAAGATCGTGCCCGCGCGCGACCAGCTCGTCCTTGCGGCTGATCTTGACGCCATCGATCCATTCAATGGTCATCACCCGGCCATTGGTGCGGTCCCAGTCGATCTCCGGGATGCGATAGCCGCCCACGCCTGACATCTCTTCGGCGAGTTCAGAGGCCGAGGCCGCCTCACGCCTGAGGTCGAGCTCAGAATTGGTCCAGCGCTTGAAGTTGGCGATAGTGAGCCGCGGGCGCAGGCGCGCAGCCTCTCCCCCCATCGCTTCGACATGCGCGGCGGCCCATTCATAGGTCTGGATATCGCGCGCAAACTTCTCACGAATGCCAGGGCGCAGCACTTTGATCGCAACGGTGCGCCCATCCGTGGTGATCCCCTTATGGACCTGCGCGATGCTCGCCGCGCCCACGGGCTCGGGGTCGATCTCGGCAAACAGAGCCTCGATCGGCTGGTCAAAGCTTTGCTCGATCGAGGCCTTGATCTTGTCAAACGCCACCGGGGGGAGCGAATCCTGCAAGCTCAGCAGGTTTTGCGCAGCCTCATCGCCCACAAGGTCCGGCCTGGTGGCGAGCGACTGCCCCAGCTTGATCGCCGCCGGACCAATCGCGCTGAATGCGCCGGCGTAATCGGGCTCGCCCTTCTTGCTGGTGAAGGTCGCCAGTCGCGCCAGTTTCGCCAAGCGTCGCACCGGGGGCGGCGCGTTGACGTCATCCTCAATCCCGACGAGGGCGCGCCGCCGGGCTAGCGTGATGCCCCAGCGCGCAAGGCGGGTGAGATGGATAACAGGAGAGGTCATAGCGTTCTATGCGTGTGAGAGGTTCGCTGCGCGCGCCTTAGATCTTCCAGCCCGAATGGATCGCAACCGCTCCGCCGAGGATGATTTCAGCCTTGGTGTTCACAAAACCGGCGTCTGCGATCATGCGTTGGAACTCGGGCGGGCGAGGGAATTTGCGAATGGATTCGACGAGGTACTGATAGCTCTCTTTGTCGCCTGCGATGACCTGCCCCATGCGCGGCATGACCTGGGTCGAATAGAGATCGTAGATTTCCTGAAAACCCGCCCATTCGCTGGTCGAAAATTCCATGCAGTAGAAGCGTCCGCCTGGCCGCAGCACGCGGTAGGCTTCGGCCAGCGCCTTGTCCTTGAAGGTCACATTGCGGATACCAAAGACGATTGTGTAAGCGTCGAACGAATTGGACGCAAAGTCGACCTCTTCCGCGTTTTGATGAGTGAAGACAAGACTGCCCGCCCCTTCGCTCTCACGCCGCTCCATCGCGCGCTCAGCTCCGACATCGAGCATATCCTGATTGATATCGGCCACCGTCACATCCGCGCCGCGATCGGCCATGCGAAACGCGATATCCCCGGTGCCCCCCGCCATATCGAGGATTTTTTCACCGGGCTGCGGTTTTACCCGTTTGACGAAGCGGTCTTTCCACCCCCGATGCATCCCCAGCGACATCGCGTCGTTCATGATGTCGTATTTCTTCGCGACGCTGGTGAAGACCTCGCCCACGCGGCGGGTCTTTTCGTCCGGCGCGACCTGTTCGTAGCCGAAGGAGACGGTGTCGTCGGTGCTGGTTTCGCTCATGATTTGTCCCCTAGATGGAATTGAGCCACGCGCAAAGGGTGTTAGAGCGCAGAGGCAATGCCAGAGCTTCCCGAAGTCGAAACCACCGTGCGCGGATTGGCGCGCTATCTGGATGGCGCGCGGATTGAACGCGTGGTGCTCAACCGCCCCGACCTGCGCCGCCCCTTCCCCCAGGACCTGGTGCAGGTGATGACGGGCGCGCGCGTCACGGGCCTTACACGCCGGGCCAAGTATGGCCTGATCCATCTTGACCGGGCCCAGTCCGTGATCTTCCATCTCGGCATGAGCGGGCGCTGGCGGATCGATCCTGAAAAGCAGGACACCCACGATCATCTGGTGATGGAAACAGCGAACAACCGTTTTGCCTTGTGCGACCCGCGCCGTTTTGGCTCGGTCGATATGGTCGCGACCGAGGCGCTGGAACAATGGCCGCCATTCGCCAGCATGGGCCCCGAGCCCTTGGGACCGGACCTGACAGCCGAGCACCTCAAAGCGTCGCTCAAGGGCAAGACGCAGGCAATCAAGCTGTGCCTGCTCGATCAGCGCATCGTGGCGGGGCTTGGCAACATCTATGTGTGCGAGGCTTTGTGGCGCGCGGGGATCCACCCGATGAAAAGGGGCGGCAAAGTAACCAAGCCACAGCTCGCGCGGCTCGTTCCGGCTGTTCGCGACGTGCTGGAAGCATCCATTCGCGACGGCGGCTCCTCGCTGCGCGACTACGCGCAACCCGACGGCGAGCTTGGATATTTCGCGACGCGCTTCGACGTCTACGGACGCACCGCCGAGCCTTGCCATCGCGGCGACGGCGGAATCATCCGCCGCATCTCGCAAGGCGGGCGCAGCACATGGTACTGCCCGGTGTGCCAGAAGTAAGGTTGCCGGGCCGCCCCGCGTGGCCGACACCTAACCCACACTTTTGTTGACCTTTCGGGGACTGCGGACTATGTGGCGCGCTTTCCGACGCGTGGGGCAGGACTCCGCGCGTCGCTTTTCGACACACCCGAGACATGCCGGTCGCTCCGCTGCGGCCCCAAAGAAAACGCGAGACACGACACATTATGGCCAACACGCCGCAAGCCCGTAAGCGCATCCGTCGCAACAATCGCCGCGCCGAAATCAACGGCGCGCGCGTCAGCCGCATTCGCGGTTTCATCAAGAAGGTCGAAACCGCTTGCGAGGCGGGCGACAAAGAAGCGGCCTCGACCGCTCTCAAGGCCGCGCAGCCGGAAATGGCCCGGGGCGTCGCACGCGGCGTGCTGCATAAGAACACAGTGGCCCGTAAACTGTCGCGCCTAACGAAGCGAGTCGCCGCTCTGTAACACGCAAAACAGTCCCCGCCCTGACGCGATTCGGCGCCAGCGGCTGGGAAGTTTCCCCTAGGTTGAAATCAAAGGGTCGCGCTGAATGGCTGCGACCCTTTTGTTTTGCGACCGATATGACCTTTGTGACAGCTCCTAACGCTAGGATTTCTCGCGATTCGCAGGCTTTAAATTGGCGAAATCCAAGAAAATTAGGCACTTGAACGGGTTTGTGCGGTGTTCAGCAGGTCAAGCAATATATTTCAAAAAAATGAAAATTTTGCCGTTGCTTCATGACGCGATCAGGCGTCTATTGAGACCTCACCCGGAGCGGGACAGTCCGGGTTCACATATCTAGGCCGATAGGGTCCTTCCGAAATCTAGCTTTTCGGGAGCGGGGGACATTTGCCTGTCGCAGTGTTGGTAATCCGTTTCGGAGGGCGATTCCGGGAGCGGCGATGTATGGGGAAGACAAGGTGCAAAAAATGGATAAGGCGCGGACTACGCGTCGCAACGCTGATGAAGATTTGATGGAAGACGCCGAAGCCGTGAACCTTGCCGCTGATTGGTCAGACATCAGCACAGGCCTGCGCAAGGATCTTGGACACCAGCTCCACAGCCAGTGGATCAAACCGATTCAGGTGGGTGACCTCGACCGGGAGACCGGCACCCTCAATTTGTTTTTGCCGACCGAGTTTTCGGCGAATTGGGTCAAGGACCGATTCGAGGATCGGCTCCAACTCGCTTGGACGATTGCCCGGCCCGAAGTTCGCCAGATTGCGATACAGGTGCACCCAGGCCGGCGGCAGTTGCCCGAATTGCGGATCGACGATGGCCGTCGCCCAGCCAATGACGGCGCCAGTGCGATTGCTGTTGCCGCCGGGACGATCGGCGATGCGGGCTTCACGTCAAGCGTGGGCCTTGATCCATCGCTGACCTTTGCGGCCTTCGTCACGGGCGAGGCCAACGTGCTTGCTTGCAACGCCGCGCAGCGCATGGCCGCGACCGAACAACCGCAGTTCTCGCCTCTTTATCTCAAGGCCGCGACCGGTCAGGGCAAAACGCATCTTCTGCACGCAATCGGCCACGGCTTTCTTCAGGCGCACCCGCGTGCGCGGATCTTCTACTGCAGCGCCGAGCGCTTCATGGTGGAGTTTGTCCAGGCGCTTAAGGCGAACCAGATGATCGAGTTCAAGGCGCGTCTGCGCAGCTTCGATCTGCTGCTGGTGGACGATATTCAATTCATTATCGGCAAAGCGTCGGCGCAAGAAGAACTGCTTTACACGATCGACGCGCTGCTGGCTGAGGGCAAGCGTCTGGTCTTTGCCGCCGATCGGGCGCCGCAAGCGCTGGATGGGGTTGAACCGCGCCTGCTCTCGCGTCTGTCGATGGGTCTGGTTGCCGACATTCAGGCCGCCGATATCGAGCTGCGCAAGTCCATCCTTGAGAGCAAGCTCTCGCGCTTTGCTCCGCTCAGCGTACCAGAGGATGTGATCGACTTCCTCGCGCGGACCATCACCCGCAATGTGCGCGAGTTGGTGGGCGGGCTTAACAAGCTGATCGCTTACGCACAGCTCACCGGACAGGAAGTCTCGCTGCAACTCGCCGAAGAGCAGCTTACCGACATCCTTAGCGCCAATCGCCGTCGGATCACGATCGATGAGATCCAGCGCACGGTCTGCCAATTCTACCGGATCGACCGCTCGGAAATGTCATCCAAACGTCGCGCCCGCGCAGTGGTGCGTCCGCGTCAGGTGGCGATGTATTTGTCCAAGGTGCTCACCCCGCGATCCTATCCTGAGATCGGTCGCAAATTTGGTGGGCGCGACCATTCGACCGTGATCCACGCGGTGCGTCTGATCGAAGACCTGCGTGAGCGAGACGCTGATATGGACGGCGATGTGCGCAGCCTGCTGCGTCAACTTGAGAGCTGACTTTCTGTTCGTGTGGGTCCCCCCTCTGGAACAGGGGAAGTGAGCAGGGGACCCACATGAAACCCAAGGGCTCTGCTGGGCTCTGAGTAAGGTCAACTGGCGGGGTCTTCCCTTGCGGCCTCCACAGACTTGCGCACGCAAGACCCACAGGCTGTTCACAAGTGGCTCACAGCCTGCCAACACGGTGTTCATGGTCGACAGGCTTTTCACAGAGTCATCCCCAGAGCCTTCCACAGGGGCACCCGCGCTAAGCCCTGCCCGGCTTGAGCGTTTTGCTCGTCATATCGTCATTCCGGAGATTGGCGGCGCGGGACAGGTGGCGCTCGCGTCCAAACATATTGCGGTGATTGGCCTTGGCGGCATTGGCTCTCCGGCGCTGCAATATCTGGCTGCGAGCGGCGTGGGACGGTTTACGCTGGTGGACGATGATGCGGTGGATGTCTCAAACCTCCAACGCCAGACCATCTTCACCCACCGCGATGTCGGGCATGGAAAGGCCACAAGCGCGCGCCGTTGGCTGGCTAATTTCGACGACAAACTTGACGTGGACATCTCCGATGCGCGCATCACAGCTGCAAACGCAGGAGATCTGATCGCGGGCGCCGACTTGGTGTTTGACGGGACCGACAATTTCGCGACACGGCTTGCCGTTTCGGACGCGTGTGTCGCCGAACGCGTACCGCTGCTCTCCGCCGCTGTTGGCCGGTTTCAGGGACAGGTCGGCGCCTTTGCCGGACATTTGGCAGGACAGCCGTGCTACCGTTGCTTTGTCGGCGACGCCTTCGACGCCGAGGATTGCGACACCTGCGCCGAGGATGGAATGCTTGGCGCGATGGCCGGCTGGGTCGGGAGCTTCGCCGCCATGCAAGCGCTGCGCGCCTTGCTCAGCGGGACGAGCGCCTTCGGAGATAACCCGCTTTGGGGCCGACTGTTTGTGCTGGACGGGCTTGAACCTGGCATGCGCGCACTAAAAATTGCCAAAGACCCGGCCTGCAAGGGATGTCGGTAACGCCTCCGAGACCGCGCTTGCTTACCGTTTTGCCGCTTGACCCTGAAGTGTCTGAACGTCTCTAAGACCACCGGTTCAGTCTCGATACAGCGGCCAAACTCTACGCCCTTGTTTCGACCCTGCTTTTGGCGGTTGCCCGCTTTTATCTTCGACAAAGAACCGGAGTTGTTATGACCAAACTCACCGTACTTCCCGCGCTAGCCTTCGCCCTGATCGCAACGGGCGCCAGCGCGCAAGGACCGGATAAGGAAGCCGCGGCCAAGAATTTTAAGGCGGCCGATGCCAACGAGGATCGAAAGCTCGACAAGGCCGAGTTCCGCAAGTTCATCGATCTGAACGCTGACGACGAGCTTGGCCGGGCCCCCATGGTCAAACGCTTCAACATGTATGACACAGCCTTCGGACGGCTGGATACCGACAAAAGCGGGTATGTAACCGCCGACGAAGTGAGAGCGGTTTCTCAGCAGTGAGCCCAGCCCAAGCCCGTAAGGGCTGACATGCCGGACGCGATTGCCAACGGGGTGAAACGCTTAGCTGCGGTGCCCAAGACACGCGGGCTTGGAAGTCAGTCCTCGTTCTTCACGATATCGGGCGCGTTGAGCGGCTCCTGAGCGCCGCTCGGCGGCTCGCTCCAGTTCGCGTTGTGAACGGAGATCGGTTGTTCGATCGCCTCCACAATCTCCTGCGCGCAAGACGGCACGCGCTGCAGTCCGCAAACTCCAACAAAGGACGTCACGAAAAAGTCGAAGATCTGATCGGGGGCCTTCTTGACAAGGCTGACCGAAAAGGTGGTCGATCCATCGCTCTCCACGGTTAGAAGAACGACCTTCCATCCGCTGTCAATCTCTCCGACCGCTGAAAGATCGGGGTGCCGGATGACTTCCTGAATAAGCTCAAGGGCAAGCTTCGTACCGACCGGGTCGCCGCCCGAATGGGTGATCGAAACGGGCTCGGCCCAAACGCCGCCGGGAAGCGCCATCGCGATGAAGCACAACGTTAGCTTCGTTATTTTTGTACGAAAGCCCATCAAATCACCCGCTTGGCGGGTTACAATGAGGAATTCGCAAAACTCAAGCGGGTATTGCTGGCTATCCCCGCCTTCATCACACCAAAAGCCAAGTTATCATGGCCACGCCAATGGGTCACTTCAAGGCCATGTGTAAGTCATCGTTAATCTGTTGGCGGCATCGTGTGGTGGATGAAAGGTATGGGGACCCTTTATGCTGGTCACAATCCCGAAGCGGCAATCCAAACGAGTCCGCGTCTTGCTGGACGCTCTCCTTGTGTCATCTGTCGGCGAGGTCGAGGTCCGGGTGCGCGATGTCTCGCAGGAAGGGGCCTTGCTCGAAGTTGGCGACAACGCTCCGCATCAGGGTGAGATCACCCTCTTCTTTCTCGATCACTCTCAGCAAGGGTCAATCGCCTGGCGAGAAGGATCGTGGCTGGGTGTCCATTTCGATCAAGCCTTGCCAAAGAGTGTTTGGAAGGCGCTTTCGACAAAGCGACTTCGAGTCGGCGCGCCGCGCACTTATCGGCATGATGAGATTGAGGAAGACCCCGAACGTATCGCGGTTATCCCGCGCCGCATTGAGCTGCGACTAGGGTCCAAGTAGCACGCCGCTTAGGCAACGCGCCCTCCCTTTCAGCCCTTCAGAACTTCTTCCACCCATTCCGGCACCAACCGGCTTGCTGCGCCGTGCCGAGCTTGGTGGAAAATCGCAGTGCCTTCGCTTGGCTCGAGATTCAGCTCAAGCGTGCGCGTTCCCATCGCTCTGGCTTGTGAGACGAAGCCCGCTGCCGGGTAAACGGCACCGCTTGTCCCGATGCTGACAAAAAGATCGCACGCCGCCAAGGCGTCTTCGATCCGGTCCATATGGTAAGGCATCTCACCAAACCACACGACATCAGGCCGCAAGGTCGGCGCCTTGCAAACCGGGCAAGGAGGCCGGTCGCGCATCGGGCCTTCCCATGGTGAGCGCGTGCCGCAAGACGTGCACAGCGCGCTCCTGAGTTCGCCATGCATATGACAGACGTCGACGAACCCTCCCCGCTCATGCAGGTCGTCAACATTCTGCGTGACAAGCAACAGATCGCCTGCGAACTCGGCTTCCAACCGGCCCAAGGCCAGATGCGCTGCGTTTGGCTCGACTTTGGCAAGGCCCGCGCGTCGTTCATCGTAAAAACGCAACACCAAATCGGGATCGCGCGCAAAACCTTCAGGCGTTGCGATGTCATAGACGCTGTGTCTCTCCCATAGACCACCGGCGTCACGAAATGTGTCGATCCCGCTTTCAGCGCTGATGCCCGCACCGGTAAGGATGACAATGCTCTTGGGTCTTGCGCTCAAACTCGTCTCCCGCTTGTCGTAAGGTACCACTTACTTTTAGAGGCTGTGGAGCATCAAGCCGGAGATACGTGCCATGATCAAATTCGCTGTGCTCGGCCATAAGGGTCGGATGGGGCAGGCTCTCGCAAGAGCCATCGAAGAGGCCGGGCAGGAATTCTGCGTCGGAGTGGACCAGGGTGGGGATCCCGCTCCCGTTATCGGCCAATGCGATGTCGCGGTCGATTTTTCCGCCCCAGCTGCCCTGGTGGACAATCTCAAGGCGGTGACATCAGCGGGCGTTCCGATCCTGATTGGCACAACAGGGCTTGAGGCGGAGCATTTCGATGCAATCGAACGCGCGGCTGAGGCGGTTCCCGTCCTGCAGACCGGCAACACATCCTTGGGAGTAACGCTGCTGTCCGCGCTGGTCCAAGAGGCCGCGGCGAAGCTTGGACCGGACTGGGATATCGAGATCGTTGAGATGCATCACCGCGGTAAAGTCGACGCGCCCTCCGGCACAGCCAAACTTCTGGGCGAGGCGGCGGCGGCCGGGCGAGGTGTCGATCTGGCCAGCCACCGCGAAGGCGGGCGCGATGGAAACTCCGGCGCACGGTCGGAAGGCGCGATCGGTTTTGCCTCCTTGCGCGGTGGGACCGTGGCCGGCGATCACAGCGTGATCCTGGCCGGGCCAGAAGAGCGCCTGACGCTTTCACACTCGGCGGAAAACCGGATGATCTTCGCGCGCGGGGCGGTCAAAGGCGCGGCGTGGTTGGTCGGGAAAGATCCCGGACGCTACACGATGAGCGATGTGCTCGGCTTGTGACCACCAAGGCAACCTTGCGCCGCCGCGTCTATCTGGAGCTGTTTGCCTCAGCGCGCTCGGACGGCAAGCTAACGCGTACGAACCGGATGATCGTCGTCTTCATCTTGATGTCGGTTGCTCTCGCTATCGTTGGGACCGAGCGGCAGGTCACGGTCGACAACCGGACCGTTCTGCGTTGGGCCGAATTCGGCTTTGGGGTGATCTTCCTGGTCGAATATGTGGCGCGTTTCTGGGCGGCGGCGGAACGCCCTGGAGGGGGGGCCGCCATGCGCAAAAGGGTGGACTGGGCGCTTACCTTCTTTGCGCTGGTTGATCTTGCCGTCGTGATCGCTTCGCTGGTGCCGTTCCTGGTGACCGGCGCGCCAATCTTTCGTTTGGTGCGGCTTTTCCGGCTCGCCTCGCTCCTGCGCTTTGGCGAGTTCAGCAACGCGTTGCGCGCGCTGAGCGCGGCGATTGTCGAGCGACGCTATGACCTTGCGGTAACAGGCGCCTTGGCGGGACTGTTGGTCCTGGTGGGCGCGACCGCGCTTTATTGGGCCGAAGGCTCAGAGCAACCCGAGGCCTTTGGATCGATCCCGCGCGCGATGTGGTGGTCTATCATCACTTTGACGACGGTGGGCTATGGCGATGTGTCCCCGGTGACCACGATCGGCAAAGTCCTCGCCGCGATTGTGGCGCTGGGCGGAATCGGGCTGGTGGCCATGCCAACCGGGATTATCGCCGCGGCCTTTTCCGACGCAATGCAGCGCCACCGCGAAGCCCGCGTCGTTCCCAGCAGTGCGGCCCCTGAAAAACTATGACCAAAGAGCAGATCTTCGAGTTCTTTCGGCGCCTCGCCGAAGACAACCCCGAACCCGAAACCGAGCTGGAGTACGGCAATGTCTACCAGCTTGTCGTCGCGGTGGCGCTCTCCGCGCAAGCCACCGATGTTGGCGTAAACAAGGCGACCCGCGCGCTCTTCGCCAAGGTGGAGACGCCGCAGCAAATGCTTGACCTCGGGTTGGAGGGCTTGATCAAGCACATCAAGACAATCGGTCTTTTCAACTCCAAGGCGAAGAATGTTATCGCGCTCTCGCAGCTTCTGATTGATGACTATGGCGGCGAGGTGCCCGACACGCGTGAGGATCTTGTGCGGCTCCCCGGAGTGGGACGCAAGACGGCGAATGTTGTGCTCAATTGCTGGTTCAAACAGGAAACCTTTGCGGTGGACACCCACATCCTGCGCGTCGGCAATCGCACAGGGCTGGCGAAAGGCAAGACGCCGGAAAAGGTCGAAGAAAAGCTCGAGAAGCGCGTGCCCCAGCCCTTCCGTCTGCACGCGCATCACTGGCTGATCCTGCACGGGCGCTATGTGTGCAAAGCGCGCACGCCGGAATGCTGGCGGTGCCAGGTGGTGGACCTGTGCAGCTATCGGCAAAAGGTGATGGACCCAAAGGCTTCGCGCAAAGCGCCTGTGACGAATGCGGCCAAGGCGTCGCCCAAGACGTAGTCGCGCTCGGCACCCTGGACAGCTTAGGCCGCGTTCGACAGCCGGGCCTGAGTAAGAGGCGCGTCCCCTTGGAACGAGGTACGACAAACTCCCATGGATCCATGGCGGGTCAGACCAACCGATTTCGGTCTCTTTCGAAAACTGAATTCGGTTGCAAAAACATACTATTAGGTGAATTTGACGTTTCGACGTACTCTTGCGTGCGCGGCATAGGAGGAGAGACGAAATGCGGTTTTCCAAGTCCATCCAGCGCGCGCTGACGCTCAGCACGGGCCTTGCCCTCACAACCAGCCTTTTGGCCACCCAGGCTCTCGCACAGGACGTCTCGCCCGAAGACGAAGAGGAGTCATACGAAGCCATCGTCGTCACCGGGACAAGAGTGACGCAGGGCGGGGCGCAGGACGTCAAGCATTTCCGCTCGATCGCGCTCGACGAACTCGACGCGGGCGGGCTGCCCAGCCCGGCCAGCTTCACCGTCGAAGGCCTGCTCAGCGAGCACGACCTGACGCTGCCGTCCAAAGGCAAATGCGAGCAATTGTTCTGTGTCTCAAGCCACGCCATGGCTTCCACCGCTCGAGCCACCGAACACTTCGTCGGCATCGGTTTTGAAAGCGGCGTCGACGCGGAAGCCTATCAGGCCGAGCCGCTCAGCCTGATCGCGGTGGTTGACCGCTCCGGCTCGATGAGCGGCCACCCGATCGCCAAGGTCAAGGAATCGCTCCACGCCATTGTCGATCAACTGCGCGAAAGCGACCGGCTCGGGATCGTGATCTACGGCACGACTTCGCTGGTCCATCAAGAGGTGATTGATGTCGCCGGCAACGAGGCGGAGCTTCGCCGCGCTATCGATAGCATCGGGATCGATGGCTCCACTTCGATGGAAGCGGGCATGAAGCTCGGCTTTAAAACCGCCTTCGCCGAACTGGACAAAGCGCGCGGCAAGACCCGTATGATGCTGTTCACTGACGAAAACCCGAACACCGGCAACACCAGTCCGGAAGGCTTTATGGCGCAGGCTATCGATGGATCGCGCAAGGGTGTCGGGCTCACCACGATTGGCGTGGCCGGGCATTTTGACGGCGCGTTGGCGACCAAAGTCTCCAGCGTTCGCGGAGGCAATCTGTTCTTCGTGCCCTATGGGGAATCCGCCAAGGACCTGTTCGCCAAGGAATTCGCCAACATGGTCGGCGAGGTCGCGCATGACCTCGTGATCTCGATCGACCCCGCCAACGGCGTAAAGGTGGGCGCGATCTACGGCGTGCCCAACACGCTGATTAAAGACGCGGGCACTGGCACGGTCACGATCACCATTGGCAGCGCGTTCCTCTCGAGCAAGGGAGGCGGCATCTTCGCGACGCTTGAAGGCGAAGCGGAGACCGCTGGCCTGGCGGATATAACCGTCGCGTACACCGACGCCGTGTCGCAGAAGCGGGAGAGCGACACCGACTATGTGATCGCCTCACGCAGCCCCCCACCAGACGGGTTGGTGAAGGCGGAGCTGCTGGTCGATCAATATGTGACCACAAGCGAAGCGCTCGCGCTATGGCACGAGAAGCGCGACGCCAAGGGCGCGGCCAAGGCGCTCGATGACCTCTCCACGCGGATTGCCGCCGCCGAACTCGATGGGATGGGCGAGGAGATCACGCTCGTCGACGGGCTCAGACAAAAGGCCAACCGGCTCGCCGGGCTTTCGGGCAAGCGCACGCTCCCGTCAGACCTTTTCGGCGAATGGCGGGTCTTGCGCCACAAGGGCGTGAGCGATCTTTCGCGTGGCGACTATATCGAGATCACCGATGACGGTGAGTTCATCACCGAGCGCACGCGGGGCCGCGACAAGGGCGACACCATCTATCAGGACTTCGCGCTTAACGAACGTCAGATGCACATCGAAGGCTCAGGCCTTGTGTTCAACTACCGGGTGCGGGGCGACAAGCTCCGGCTGACCAACCGGTTCGAGGGCACCGAAATCGTTATGCTGCGGGAAGACTAACCGGTTTGAGCATCGGCGCTTTAGATGTCGTCGGCGCTTACCAACTCCGCCGTGTCGATCTCGCCCGTCATCGCCGCCACAGTGGTCGCCACGGCCGCGTCGCCGCTGACATTGGTGGTGGTGCGCATCATATCCATGATCCGGTCTACGCCCGCCACAAAGGCGATCGTTTCCAGCGGAACGCCGACCGCGCTAAAGACCAGCGTCATCATGATCAGGCCTGCACCGGGGATGCCCGCTGCGCCAATCGCGCCCAGCGTGCCGAGGACGGAAATCACGAAGTAGTCGCCCCACGTGAGGTCAACGCCGAAGATCTGCGCGCCAAACAACGTGGCGAGGCCCAGATACATTGCGGTGCCGTTCATGTTGATCGTCGCACCCAGGCTGATGACAAAGCTCGCGACCGAGTTCGACACGCCCAGATTGCGGCGCGCGCAGCGCAAGGTCACCGGCAGCGTCGCGTTGGAACTTGCGGTTGAGTAGCTTACCGCGATCGCGTCGATAATGCCGCGGAAGAAATCGACCACGGGCAGCTTCGCCAGAAACTTTATCATCCCGCCATAGAATAGCGCTATAATCAGCAGACAGCCCAGATAGTTGAGGAACACCAGCACGCCCAGCGCCTGCAGCGCCTCGATCCCCAAGGTCCCGGCCACCCACGCCATCAGCGCAAACACGCCAAACGGGGTCAGCTCCATCACGATCATGGTGACCTTTTGCATCACCACGCTACCGCTTTCGAAGATCTTCAGAACCGGCGCGCCCTCTTCCTTGGCCATCAAGATGCCAATCCCGATCAGCAGCGAAAAGACGATCAGGGGCAAGACAGTGACATCGGCCATGACCTGCACGGGGCGCGACGGAACAATCTCGAGGAGCATTTCGGTGGCCGTCTTCGCGGTCTCTTTAGCGGCTTCGGCCTTTTCGAGCCGTGAGGAATCCATCTCGATAGCGCTTGTATCGACGCCCGCACCCGGTTGCACAAAGGTACCCAGGCCCAGGCCCAGCCACACCGCCATCTGCCCAGTGACGACAAACAAGAGCATCGCGCGCGAACCCACCGCGCCCAGCTTGCGCAGATCGCCAATGCTGGCGACGCCCGCCACCAGGCTGAAAAAGATCAGCGGCACGACCAACATTTTGATGAAGGCAATGAAGATGTCGCCGACGATCTTGATGCTCGCCGCAGCCTCGCCAAAATACAGCCCGGTCGCAATACCTAGGATGAGCGCGCCAATAACCCGCTGCCAGAGCGGAATTGCAAACCAGGCCTTCATGGTGGTGGGAACCCTTTGATCTTCTGATGCTGCGCCAGCGATGCCAGCGCCGAACATAAAGCGAAACGATGTGCAATGCCTAGCAGACCTGCGCGCCAGAGCAATCGCCGGGCCGTGCGCGCGCTCAGACGACCTCTTCGTACTGTTCGATCACCCACTCCTCGGCTTCCGAGGCGCCGATCCATTCGCGCATCCAGTCATGCTCCCAGATCGCCTGCATATAGCTTTGCGCAAAACCCGGAACGCCGACCCCGTACGTGATAAAGCGCGACACGACCGGGGCGTAGAAAATGTCAGCCGCGCCAAACGTGCCAAACAGGAACGGACCCGCCGATCCGTAGCGCGCGCGCGCTTCCGCCCAGAGTTGGAGAGTGCGGACGATGTCTTCTCGCGTCGTGTCAGACACCCTTTGCAGCGGGGTCTGGCGCCGGACATTCATAGGCATTTCGCTGCGCAAGCTCATAAAGGACGAATGCATTTCCGCCACCATGGCGCGAGCCATACCACGCGCGGCCTCATCTTTGGGCCAAAACCGATCCCGGCCGACCTTGTCCGCCAGGTATTCCAGTATCGCCAGACTGTCCCAAATCACCGCCTCTCCATCCCACAAGATGGGCACTTTCCCGCTGGAGGGTTGGACTTCGCCCATCTCGCGTTTTGCCTGGTCCCAATCACTGCCAAGCAACGGCACGGTCAATTCCTCGAAGGCAAGCCCCGATTGCTTCGCGGCCAGCCAACCGCGCAAGGACCAGCTTGAGTAATTCTTGTTGCCAAGGATCATTTTCATGAGGGCGCGTCTCCACCGTTGCGCTGCGCGGAACCCCTGCCTAGATTTTCAGCGTTTCGCTGTCGAGCGTGAACAGCTACCCAAGGCGTCCTAAGTTGTATCACGCGAGATCGTTCGATGAATCGTCCCCCGTTCCACCTGGCTTTTCCGGTTGATGATTTGGCCGCCGCGCGGCGCTTTTACGGCGATGCGCTTGGTTGTGCGGAGGGCCGTTCGTCGCAGGAGTGGATCGATTTCGACTTTCACGGACATCAGATAGTCGCCCACCTTTCGCCCGACGCTGGCGATCGCAGCAGCAACGCGGTTGACGGCCACAATGTGCCGGTCCCGCATTTTGGCCTTGTGCTTGACATGGAGGCGTGGCGGGCCCTCGCCGAGCGCCTTCGGGAGGTCGGGACGAAGTTCGTGATCGAACCAACCGTTCGCTTCAAGGGAGAGCCCGGCGAACAGGCAACCATGTTCCTGCGCGATCCAGCGGGCAACGCGCTTGAATTCAAGGCCTTTGCGGATCCGGCAAGGCTGTTCGCAAAGTAGAGTTCGTCCGTCGGGCGGGTTTACGCCGTCTATCCCCGGCGATACCCTTGTCTTTGTCGCCCAACACCACGAGGAAGCACCCGATGAAGGTTCTCAAGTCCGTTTTTTTCGTCATTCTCTTTCTCGGCGTGCTCGGCTTTGGGGGCTTTATCTATCTCGGCCAGTAGTCGAAAAATGGCCAAGCGCCCGGCCTTAGCCAAGGGCAATTGGCGCCGTGCCCGTCCTCGCCAAACTGCGTGTCGAGCGAAGCCGGAACCGAGCCTGAGAAACGCGTGGAACCCTTACCGCCCGGGGTTTGGGACAAGATCAGCGCCACCATCAACGACATGGGCGGAACACTCACGGTAACCGGCGATGACTACATCGCAGCCGAGTTCACTTCGGCGACGTTCGGCTTCGTCGATGACATCGAGTTTCGGCGAGCCGAAGACGCGGTGCATGTGCGTTCGGGTTCTCGCGTTGGATATTCTGATGCGGGGGTCAACGCCGCCAGGGTCGACGAGTTGAGAGCAAAGTTGGCGAATTGACCGGGCGATCAGGCGTCCGCGTCAACCCCAATCATCGCCCAAGGCGTCGGCCACGACAGCGGCTCTGAGCGCGGCGATCCCCATCCCTTTCTCGCTGCTGGTGAGGTGCAGTTCGGGAAAGGCGGCGGGGTGCTTGCGCGCCTCATCGGCGACCGAGTTGGCGACGCGGTCAAGGTCGCTCGCCTTGATCTTGTCCGTCTTGGTCAGGACAATGCGATAGCCCACCGCAGCCTCGTCGAGCATTTTCATCATTTCGCGGTCGACATCCTTCAGGCCATGGCGGCTGTCGATCAGCACCAGATTGCGCGCCAGAACTTGGCGGCCGCGCAAATAGCTCTTCACAAGATTTTTCCAGCGCTCAACGACCTTCACCGGAGCCTTGGCAAACCCGTAGCCGGGCATATCGACCAGCCGGAAGCTGGTCGGATCACCAACTTCAAAAAAGTTCAGCTCCTGCGTGCGGCCCGGCGTGACCGACGCGCGCGCAATAGACTTGCGCCCGGTGAGCGCGTTCAGAAGGCTCGACTTGCCGACGTTTGAGCGCCCAGCAAAGGCGATCTCGGGAACGGTCGGCTCAGGCAAAAACTTGAGCTGCGGCGCGGATAGCAGGAAATCGACCCGGCCTGACAACAGGCGCGCGGCGGCCGTCTCGCGGAGCTCTTGCGCGCGCTCTTCTTCCGGGGAGACGCTGAGGGTCAAGCTTTGCTCTTCTCGGCCTTTTCGCGCTCGGCCTTCTGAGCCATTTCAGCCTTGTCCTTTTCCGCTTGAGCGCGAAGCTGCGGGTGCTTGGAATAGAGGTACTTTTGCTGGGCGAGTGTGAGGACATTCGAAGTCACCCAGTAGAGCAGCAGCCCGGCCGCGAAAGGGGCCATCACGAACATCAAGAACCACGGCATCAGGTTGAAGATCTGCTGCTGCATCGGATCCATTGCGCTGGGGTTCAGCTTGAAGGTCAGCCACATCGTGATGCCCAACAGGATCGCCAGCACGCCAATGCCGAGGAAGCCGGACACTTCGAACGGCAAGAGGCCGAAGAGGTTCAGGATTGTCGCCGGATCAGGTGCGGTGAGGTCAGAAATGTACACAAACGGCTCGTGCCGCATCTCGATCGCGAGGATCAAAACCTTATAAAGCGCGAAGAAAATTGGAATTTGGATAAGCAGCGGCAGACAGCCGGCCAGCGGGTTGACCTTCTCTTCCTTGTACAACTGCATAATCTTTTGTTGCTGGGTTTGCTTGTCGTCCTTGTAGCGCTCTTGGATCGCCTTCATCTTGGGCTGGACCGCCTTCATCTGCGCCATCGAAGCAAATTGCTTCTGCGCGATCGGGAACAGCAGCCCACGAATGACCAGAGTCATGCCAATGATCGCCACGCCAAAATTGCCGATCGCCCTGTCGAGCGTGCGCAACAGCCATAAGAGCGGCATTTCGATGATTTTGAACCAGCCCCACGAAATCGCGTTGCCGAACTGCGCGATACCCGCCTCTTCATACGTGTCGAGAACGACGCTTTCCTTCGCGCCTGCATAAAGCTGTGTGGACTGGGTGAGCGTGTCCCCCGCCGCTAGCGTTTGCGCAGGGTAGAGCACATCGGCGCGGAAGAGATCGAAGCCAAGCGATCGGAAACTCGCCGATTCAGCGCCGTCTGAAGGAACAAGGGCGCCGAGCCAATACCGCTCCGAAAAGCCTAGCCAATCGGGCGAACCGCTTGGCGACCACGTCCCCAGTTCGGCAAGTTCGTGGTAAGCGTGGGGATCGTTCAGCACTTCATCGAACACACCCACCGGCCCGGCATGGCTGAGAAACTCATCGGGTGTCGCGTTCGTCGAAGTGCGCTTGATCAACACAAAAGGCTCGATCACGGCGGCGGCCTCTTCCGCTGCGTTGGTGACGCTTTGCTCCGCAGCGATCATATAATTGTCGTCGACGCGAAACGTGATCGCGTAGGTGAGATCGCCTTCTGAACGGGTCAGCGTGACGGGCGTTGCGGGGGTCAGTGTCTCGCCATCGGCCTGCCAAACCGCGCTGGACGAGCTGCGCTTGGCGTTGGTGCGGAAGCCGAATTCGGCAAAGTATTGTCCGGGTGTGCCTTCAGGAGCAAACAGACGGACAGGCCCAGAATTCTTGTCGACCGTTTCCTTGTGGTTCTTAAGAACGATATCATCAATCCGCGCGCCAATCAGGTTGATCGAACCGGCCAGGCGCGGCGCATCGATCACCACGCGCTCAGGCGCCGCAAGCGCGGCTTTCAGGTCGGGACGAGCGGAAGTCGCCGGGCTTTCGGCCAGATCCTGCGAGGCCGAGCTTGCATCCGGCGTCGGCCCCGCCGTGCTGGCGCTTTCGCTCGCCGGCGTTGTCTCGCCGCCAGGGGGAGTGGTGGTGGCTTCAACCGGCGTGTCGGGCTGCGGGTAAAGGTAACCGATGCCAACATCCCAACCAAGGATCAGCAGCCCCGACAGCACGAAGGCCAGCAACAAGTTGCGCGAATTGTCCAAGTCCTGAAGATCCCTGACGTGATTGGTGTTTTGGCCTCGAGGCTAGGTAGGCATTGAGGCAACGATTTCCCAGCCTCAAGGCACTGGATCGTGCCCATGCCCTCCCCAAGGATGACAGCGCCCTAGCCGCTTTATGGTAAGCCATCCACCCTTGAGCGCGCCATACTTCTGAAGCGCTTCGATCGAATATTCGCTGCAAGATGGCGAATACCGGCAGGTCGGCGGCAAAAGCAGCGAAGGGCCCAACTGCCAGCCCCGAACCAAAACTATGAGAATGTACTTCACTGGCTTTGCTTTCCTGCTTCGTGTTTGCCCGAAGGGTCGCGTCGCCTTGGTCGGCGACCGCGAGCCGCATCGCCCTTGCCATCCTGCGCGCGCGCCAGAGCCATGTCCAGCTCCTGCGCCATAACATCAAAAGCACGCTCAAGCCCACCCGTGCGCCCGATCAGAACATGGTCGTGATCGGCAAGGCCTCGCTCAGGCAGCGCGGCGCGCAGCAATTCGCGAAAGCGCCGCTTCATTCGGTTGCGCACCACGGCGTTCCCGATCTTCTTTGTGACCGTTACTCCAAACCGGGTCCCAAGCCCTCCATTGGGCCGCGTAAGCAGCACAAAGCCCGGCTTCGCGTTGCGCAGGCCTTTGTTGGCCGCAACGAATTCGGAACGCTTGGTAAGCACATGGATCATAGTGATGCCCGAACGCAAACGGACCCCCAATGGGAGCCCGCAAGCCCGACAGGCCGCCCGCAGCGTTGCGATCGGGAATCGCAGCTTGGGAGAATGTGGCAGCCTATGGCGGCTGCCGAGCGCATTAGGCGGTCAGCTTCTTGCGACCGCGACGACGACGCGCGCGAAGGAGCTTGCGACCGCCGACGGTCGCCTTGCGCGCAAAAAAGCCGTGGCGACGCTTGCGCACGAGATTGCTGGGCTGGAAAGTCCGCTTCATTGTATCCTCAAATAGTCTGGTTCGGTTCAGCAGCTGCGCCGCAGCGCGGCTGGGCTGTTGCGCCCGACAGGTCGAACTCAGCCGCAGGCTTGCGCAACTTCGTTCACATCAGGCGCGCGCAATTATGGGAAAGCGCGCTGCGAGTCAAGACAAGCGTAGCTGGCGGCGGGCACGCTCATGGCGAGCGTCATCGCACCAATATCGCCATACGCCAGACTGGGCCTTGCGCCGGAAATCGGGAGGGCAAGTAGCGCCACTTTGGACCCCGCCGGGTCAACTGCGAACGTCTTGGGCGCAATTGACCGTGCGCGGGCCGTGTGCGGGGCGATCCATTCGCGCATCTCATCGGCGCGCAGCCATTTGGCGCTTGCGTGCGGAACCGAATTGGTCATCGCGTAGAACGCCTTGGCCCGCGCTTCGCTCATGCCCATCTCGACATAGTAATCGATGTAGATCCGGTTGGCGTAATCGTCTGGCGCAAAATCCCCGGGCTCGCGTCCATAATTGTCAAGCCATGCGTGCACCGCAAAGTGAGCGCCAGGGGCGATACTGCGCGATGACCCAGCCAGAAATATCTCGACCGCCCCCGAACGCACCGACCCTCCTTGCGGGACATGGGTGGCAAGCCCTGCGGCGCGAATGCGGCGGCCCAATGCGAGATTGGCTATGTCGTTGGTGGTGCCAGGCGCTTCGACCATCTCAAGTATGCGAAGATTGGGGAAATCGCGCATCATGACATCGAAGTGCTGCGGGCTGGCGGTGTTGGTGGACCCGATCATGACGACGCGGGTCGCATCCACGACCAAAAACGGCCCATATTGGGCGATCGCCTCAGCCAGAACGGGCTCTTGGAAGGGAAGAGCATAGCGGGCTGTCGAGCTCTTTCGCGCAAGGGTTGTTGGGGGTTTGTAATCCTCATCCACCCGCACCCAACGCTGCGAGACCGGGTCCCATTCCTCGATCCAGCTTGTGGTGGCGACCGTGCGATGGGCGCTCGACGATTGCGCCTCGGCCGGCGCAGAAAACGCCAAGAGCGGCAAGACAAGAGCAAGAGCGGCAATCCATTGCATGCGGCAATATTTCGCAGCTGTCGCTAAGGATTTTACGAAGGTTTATACTTGCGAAAGGCTTGCGTAACCGCGCCTAAAGGCTCGACAAGCTTCTCTTAACTCTGCACAAACACTCGCAATACAGGGGTTTCTGGAGCCGATGCTCTGGCGGAGGGGTTGACGGGTCATGGTCGCGCTGGTGAAGACGGTCGCCTATCTTGGACTCGAGGCCAAACCAGTCGAGGTTCAATGCCAGGTTGCCAGCGGTCTGCCCCGTTTCTCAATTGTGGGCCTGCCCGACAAATCGGTTAGCGAAAGCCGCGAGCGCGTCCAGGCCGCGCTTGCCGCGATGGGCCTCGCTCTGCCGCCCAAACGGATCACCATCAACCTGTCCCCGGCCGATCTTCCCAAAGACGGGTCGCATTACGACCTGCCGATCGCCCTTGCGCTGCTTGCGGCTATGGGCGTCACCGATGCGGAACAATTGGGTGACTGGCTCGCCGTGGGTGAGTTGTCGCTCGATGGACGGGTGGTGGCATCGCCGGGCGTCTTGATCGCTGCTCTTCACGCAAGTGAGGCGGAATGCGGCCTGATATGCCCCGCGGATCAGGGGTCGGAAGCCAAGTGGGCAAGCGGGGTCCCGGTCCTCGCTCCGCGCGAGCTGGGTAGCCTTTTGTCGCACCTGAAAGGCACACATGTCCTTGATGACCCGGTTCGTGGAAGCGTTGCCGAGGCACCGCCTTCCAACGACCTCAAGCAAGTCAAGGGGCAAGAGAGCGCCAAACGGGCTTTAGAGATTGCGGCGGCTGGCGGGCACAACCTGCTCATGGTGGGTCCACCAGGATCGGGTAAGAGCCTGCTCGCCTCCTGCCTTCCCGGAATTCTGCCCGAACTTACACCGTCTGAAGCGCTTGAAGTCTCGATGGTGCAGTCGGTCGCGGGGACCTTGGAGGCCGGTCGTATCAGCCGCGCACGGCCGTTCCGCGCTCCGCATCATTCAGCCAGTATGGCGGCGCTAACCGGTGGCGGGCTCAAAGTGCGTCCAGGTGAGGTGAGCCTCGCGCACTTGGGGGTGTTGTTCCTTGACGAGCTGCCGGAGTTCCAACGCCAGGTTCTTGATTCGCTTCGTCAACCGCTTGAGACTGGGAACGTGGACGTCGCCCGCGCCAACGCGCATGTGTCGTTTCCCGCGCAAGTGCAGCTCATCGCCGCGATGAATCCTTGCCGTTGCGGCCATGCGGGCGAAGCGGAACGCATCTGTTCGCGCCATCCGCGTTGTGTGGGCGAGTATCAAGGACGGCTCTCCGGACCGCTCCTGGATCGGATTGATTTGCATGTCGATGTCGCGGCGGTAAGCGCCATGGACTTGGCTTTGCCACCCCCCACAGAGGACAGCGCGGCCGTCGCTTCGCGCGTAAAGAGCGCACGCGCCTTGTGCGAGGAGCGGGGACTGCGCTGCAACGCTCTTTTGCAAGGCGACCCTCTGGAACTGCATGCGGCGCCTGATGACGAAGGCCGCGCTCTTCTTATGCAAGCCGCAGAGAAGCTGCGGCTATCCGCACGCAGCTACACCCGGATGCTAAGGGTGGCCCGCACAATTGCCGACCTTGCCGGCGCTGAACGGGTGGGCCGCGCTCACATCGGAGAGGCGCTTAGCTACCGACCGCTTGTCGGAGCGCGATAGCCAGCCTGAAAAGTATCGCGGATTGTAACAAATGGCTTGCTGCGAAGCTGGTTCATCGCAAGGCAAGGATATCTGCTGTCATCCACTCAATGCCATCCAGACCAGACGAGTCGCTCCCGCATTGTCGCACACGCCTGCCCTTTCTACCGAAGAAACGGTGTCAGCCTATGAAGACGCATACGCCGCAGGGTATGCCGAGGGCTACGCTGAAGGATACGCTCACCACAGCGAAAGATGGCAGGTTTTCAAACGGCGATTTGCTGGGATAGGCTTAACCGTCTTAGCCGAATTGCTTGTCATCGCTTTGCTGCTGACGCTGGGCTGGAACATCACTCAAAGCGAACCGGAGCTTCCGGTTATAACAACACTCGAAGCGCGCAACGCCTCTTCACCAGAGCCCCAAGCGCCCGAGGACAACACGCCAGACGAAGACCAGCGACAGGCCGAACCCGTCACCCAGCCGCCGGACCCACAGCCCATCGAAACGCGGGATTCCCCGCTGCAGCCGCCGCCACGGGTGCTGCCAACGCCGTTACCCGCACCGCCGCCACCTGTGCCCAGGCCGGAGCCCGCTCCACAAACGTCATCGAAACCGCCACAGGTTTACGGGCCGCCGGATACAGGGCCTTCGTCCTATTCCAACGACAGCCAACGCGTCGGGACCGCTCCCAATGGCGAACCCATGTACGCTGCGCGCTGGTATCGCGAGCCCACGCGGCAGGAACTGGCGGGCTATCTCTCAACCGCAACCGGGCCAGGGAGCGCGCTGATCGTGTGCAAAACAGTGCCCGGCTTTTATGTCGAAGATTGCCAATTGCTGGGCGAGAGCCCGCAGGGGTCGCAAATGGGGCGCGCCGTCTTGGCCGCGGCCTGGCAGTTCCGCGTGCGCCCGGCCATCGTAGGCGGTCAATCGCAGTTTGGATCCTGGGTGCGTATACGAATCGATTACACCCGCACTGGTGGGCGTTGACTCGTCAGCTATGGCCTCTGACGACCGCGACGAAGTCGTCGCCATAGGTCTCGAGCTTTTTGACGCCGATGCCCGGCACGTGCGCCAGATCCTCGCGACTGGCGGGGCGCGCGGACGCAATCTCGCGCAGAACGCTGTCGTGGAATATGATGTAAGCTGGGATCCCTTGTGTGCGGGCGAGCTCGGTGCGTTTGGCGCGCAAGGCTTCGAACAGCGGATCACCAACGGGGTTGCTCATCGCTCTGTTGCGTTGGCGGCCTTTCTTCGTCTTTGGACGCTCAGCGATCGTCACAGTTCGCTCACCTTTGAGAACGGGCCGCGCTTCCGGCCCGAGAGCCAGGCCGCCATGCTCGTTGGTCACCAGCATGTCCTGCGCCATCGCCGCGCGCATGACCGATCGCAACAGCGGCGCTTCGTCGCTCGTCAAGATACCAAACACGCTCAGCGCGTTGTGTCCGCGCTGACGCACCCGGTCATCCTCTTGGCCCAGCAGGACCTTTTCGATATGGCCGATGCCAAAGCTTTGCCCGGTGCGATACACAGCGGAGAGCAGCTTTTGCGCGATCTGCGTTGCCTCAAAGAGCTTGGGCGGATCCAGACAGATGTCGCAATTGCCGCAAGCCTTGGGTGGGTCTTCGCCGAAATGCCGCAACAAGATGGCCCGGCGGCAGGTTGACGCCTCGACCAACCCGGCCAGCGCGTTGAGCCGCGCGCGTTCGCTGACAAGGCGCGCGTCCTCGACCTGGCCTAACCACTGCCGCGCTTTGGCAAAGTCGGTCGCGCTCCAAAACAGCCGCGCTTCCGCCGGGTCTCCGTCACGGCCGGCGCGGCCCGTTTCCTGGTAGTAGGCTTCGATCGATTTGGGCAAAACGGCGTGAACCACAAACCGCACGTCGGGCTTATCGATGCCCATGCCGAAAGCGATGGTTGCGACCATCACCATGTCTTCAGACGCTACGAATTGTGACTGCACTGCGGCGCGCTGCTCGGGAAGAAGGCCCGCGTGATACACTCCAACCGTGCGCCCGGTTGCACCGAGCTTTTCAGCCAGTTGCTCGCACCCTTTGCGGCTGCCAGCGTAAACGATCCCCGCGCCAGGGGTGCGGCTTACGAAGTCAGCGAGCTGGCGCGCGCCGCCTTCGCGCGGAGCGATGGTGTAGCGAATGTTGGGTCGGTCAAACCCGGCAACGACCAACCCTTCGTCGGGAAGGCCAAGCTGGCGCAAGATGTCGACGCGCGTCGATTTGTCAGCGGTCGCGGTGAGCGCAAGGCGCGGCACAGCGGGAAACTCATCCAGAAGCGCGCGAAGCTTGCGATAGTCCGGGCGAAAATCATGCCCCCATTCCGACACGCAATGCGCCTCATCAATCGCGAATAGGGAAATGTCCGCTTGCCCCAGCAAAGCCCGAAATGCGGTGGTTGTCGCTCTCTCAGGCGCAACATACAAAAGGTCCAGCTCGCCATCGCGAAAGGCCTGAGCCGTCTCTGTGTTGTGTGCGTCAGCGCTCGTCATGGAGGCCGCCCGAATTCCGACCGCGCGCGCAGAGCGGATCTGGTCGTGCATCAGCGCGATCAGCGGCGAGACGACAATGGCGGTGCCCGGTCGGAGGAGCGCGGGCAGTTGATAGCACAGCGATTTGCCCGCCCCTGTTGGCATCAGCGCCAATGTGTGCTCGCCGCTCAGGACCCGCGCGATCACCGCCTCCTGAGAGCCTCTAAAACCGGGAAACCCAAAGGTTGCGCGCAAGATCTCGCGCGCGTCGTCAAGCAACGGCGCAGAGTTGGCGCTTGCAGAGGCTTGGGATGAAAGGGGCCGGGCTGAAAACCGCATCACCCCGAACAGGCCAGCCAAGGCGGCAGAGGTCAAGGGCGGTGCGCGTCAAGTCCCAAGTTTTGCGCCGCAGCGTCGCCCGGTGCGCTCAGTGACACCGAAAGGATCAGCGAGAGGCGGCTTTCTTGATCTCGGCAAGGTCGATCAAATCGCCGGTTGAAAGAGTGCCCGAAGATTGAGCAATCGTGCCGTCCACGCGTTTCCCGACATCGGCGCGCTTAACCAGGTTAAGGTCCATGTGATCAAGAATGCGGCCATCGTGCGAGAGCATGGAAACCGGGGCAATCGGCAGGCGATCGAGTTCGTCGACCAGAACCGGGTCTTCGGCGACAAACTCGCTCCCGTACTTCTGGCCCCATTGACGCAACGCGATCATGGCGGGCAACAAATCGAAGCCTTTTTCCGTCAAACGGTACTCAATTTTGCGCCGATCGTCTTCGCAAGGCTCGCGTTTGAGAATGCCGTGATCGACCAATTTGGCCAGACGGTTGGACAAAATGTTGCGGGCGATGCCGAGCTCGCTGAGAAATTCCTCAAAGTGCTTAAGGCCATTAAAGCTGGCACGCAGGATCATGAACGACCAGCGTTCACCCATAACTTCAAGAGCTTGCGGCAATCCGCAATCAATAAGTTCACGCAGCGACTCTCTAACTTCACCCATAAATCGGTCCTCTTCGTGCAACCTTGTTAGCGCGAATGTGCGCGGCAGCACAATCCGATAAAAAAATTTTCAGTTTTCGGTTGCAACTGAAAACCGAATCATTTAGGTAGCAATCAGCAACCGGTTTTAAATTGAAACGCTGCGTTGCACAAACAGGAAAACCTCGACCGAAAAGGATGAAAGCGATGACCCTCTCCCTCACCGCTGCAAGCCGCCTCTCCCTCGTTGCCACCGCCGCTCTCGCGCTTGGTACGACCGTTGCTCCGATAGCGAGCCAGGCCGCCGCCCCCTATTACACCGCCAAGCTGGCCGCGCCGGCCGATGATAACCGCGCTGTTGCTGGCGGCGTCGCTTGGGCTTGCAAGGACAACACCTGCGTCGCTGCCAAAGGCACCAGCCGCCCCCTCCGCATTTGTCGTGGTCTCGCGCGTGAGTTCGGCGAAATCACCAGCTTCATGACCGAAGGCGAAGCGCTGGACGAGAAGAACCTGGCTAAGTGCAACGGCAAGTAAGCTGACACTCTAAGGAATGTGAATTCCCGGTCGGTCCGCCGCTCTCCAGGCAGACCGCCACTCAAAATCCCCGGCGCAGCTCTTCCCCAATCCAGCTGCTGCCGGGGTTTTTTTGTTCTAGAGAAGTCCAGCTTTCGCGAGCTGCGCCTCTAGAGCAAACGCATCGGTAAACAGATGCGCGTCCCAACCGCGTTCGCGAGCGGCCGCTATGTTGGCCGGATTGTCGTCGGTAAAGAAGAGCAAATTGCCCTGACGGCCAGCGCGCTCTTCGACAATCTCGTAGATTCGTCCGCTGGGTTTGGCCACTTTCTCAACGCCAGAGACAACAATGTCTTCGAACACGTCAAAGATCGGCTCGGTCGGTCGAAACCCTTGCCAGAACTCATCGCCAAAATTCGTCAGGCAATAGAGCGGCACACCCCTCTCCCGCAGCCGCCGAACCAGTTCGTGTGTGCCATCCACGGGTCCGGGTACGGTTTCGTTGAAGCGGGCGGTGTAAGCGCGAATATGCTCTTCGTAATCCGGGAAAAGCGCAACGCGTTCTGGCACCATCTGAGCTAGGGGTGTCCCGCGATCGTGCTGGAAGTGCCATTCCTCGGTGACGACGTTGGCGAGAAACCAGTCCAATTCGTCGGCGTCATCAATCAACTTTTCGAACAGCGCACGCAGCTGCCAGTGGAACAGCACGCGGCCCACATCGAACACAGCGGCTTTGGCCGGCTCAATCATGTTCACAGGTCCTCAAACAGCGACGGCCCGCGCTCCTATCGGAGGCGGGCCGCTGCAAAACCATCCGACCGCCCAAAAGCAGCCAGCGCGTCAATTAGCCCTGGCGAGCCTTGAAGCGACGATTGGTCTTGTTGATGACATAGGTGCGTCCGCGACGGCGGATGACGCGGCAATCGCGATGGCGGTTCTTCAGCGACTTAAGGCTGTTGCGGATTTTCATCGTGTGTCTCTCAAAAAAGCAAAGCGCGCCGGAACGATCCGACGCGCGGGATTTCTGGCGCTGCCGTTAGCCCGCAAGGTCGGTTTCGTCAATCCTCAACCGCGCAAGTCCGAGAGCTTGCGTTCCCAGGCCAGCGCATGGGCAATGATCGTGTCGAGGTCAGCGTGCTGCGGCGCCCACTGGAGTGTTTCGCGAATACGCGCAGGGTCGGAGATAAGCTGATCCGGATCGCCGGCACGCCGCCCTTCGATCCGACGGTCAATCGTCAGATTGGTCACGCGATCGACGGCATCAAGCACTTCCAGCACCGAGAATCCTCGCCCATAACCGCAGTTCATCGCAAGCGAACATTCCGGCTGAGCGATCAAGGCTTTGAGCGCCAGAACATGCGCCGCCGCCAAGTCACTGACATGGATGTAGTCGCGCACGCCGGTGCCGTCCGGTGTTTCGTAATCGGTGCCGAAAACGCTCACATGGCTGCGCTTGCCAAGCGCCGCTTCGACCGCAACTTTGATAAGATGCGTCGCGCCCGCGGTGGATTGACCCGAGCGCGCTTCAGGGTCGGCGCCCGCGACGTTGAAATAGCGCAAGGCGCAGTGGTTCATCGGGTGCGCCGCCGCCGTGTCGGCCAGCATCCGCTCCGTCATCAGCTTGGACCAGCCATAGGGGTTGATAGGCCGTTGGGGAGTGTCCTCGCGCACGGGTGAGAACTCAGGAAGACCATACGTCGCAGCAGTGCTGGAGAAAATGAAATGGGCCACGCCAGCTTTCACCGCGACCTCGATCAGAGCGCGGCTTTTGGCGGTGTTGTTGTGATAATATTTGAGCGGGTTCTCGACGCTTTCGGGTACCACAATGGATCCGGCAAAATGCATGATCGCGCCCGTTCCTTGTTCGGCAAAAATGCGGGTCAGCAAGTCGCCATCTTCAATATCGCCTTCGTAAAGCGCGACTCCATCGGGCACAGCGAAGCGAAAGCCTGTGGTCAGGTTGTCGATGACCGCGACATCCCAGCCTTCATCTTGGAGAGCGAGCACGGCGTGGCTTCCGATATAGCCGGCGCCGCCCGTGACAAGAACGCTGGGCTTGGCGGGTTTGGACTCGCTTTCGTTCATCATGGCCGCGCGTTAGCAAACTTCTGCTGTAAAAGCGTGAAGCTCTGCATTCGCGGATTGGGGTCTTGCACAAGCGCCAATTGGCCCTATGCCTACAAGCCTGAGAGGAGCCCCCAAATGCTGCACTTCAATCCCCGTCGCCTGGCGTTCTGCGTGCTTTTTCTGACGAGCCTCGCCGCTTGTGCCGGCGGCGCCTACACTGGTCCTGTTGAGGTTACTCGGTTTGTGGCGGACAAGCCCATGGGCCTGGGTGAAGGGACGATCGTCCTACGCTTTTCGGACGACTTGAAGAATCAATCGGCGCGCGACGCGTTCCGTTCAGCGGTGGGCAACGAGCTTGGCCGGCTTGGCTATACCATCATCTCAAACGAAGACATTGCCGGGCAAATCGCGACGATAAGCACCAGCCGAAGCTCACCAGGCCAAACCGACCCGCAAAACCCGGTGAGCGTCGGGGTCGGCGGATCGACGGGTAGCTTTGGTTCGGGACTTGGCGTGGGTGTCGGCATCATTCTGGGTGGAAGCGGGAACCAGAGCCCGCGTGTCGTGTCGGAATTGAGCGTTGCAATTGCGGCCAACAGCCAAGACCCCAACCGGCTAAACCTGTGGGAGGCGCGGGCCCAATTCCCGACCAGCGTCGATTCTCCCTATGCGCCGGTTGACGTCAACGCGCGCACGTTGGCAGCGGCGGTCTTCCAGGATTTTCCCGGCGGCAACGGTGAGACGGTCAGCCTGAAAGCTGGCGAATTGGTGGAGCCCTGATGGACATTCGTATCGACGCCGCCTTCGATAGCGGCAATATTGAGGTGCTTAGCGTTGCGGGCCAGAGCGCGCGTCTCTCTATTCCAAAGGACAACAATTCTGAGTTCGCGCAGTGGTTTCATTTTCGCGTGTCGGGAGCAGCGGGCGAAGATCTCGAGCTCAAAATCACCGGGCTGAACGAAAGCGCGTATCCCGGTGGCTGGCCCCATTACGACGCGTGCGTCTCGGAAGACCGCGAGTATTGGGGCCGCGCGCCTAGCCAGTTCGACAAGGACGCAGACAACGGCACGCTGACGATCCGCTACACGCCCGCAAGCGACATATGCTACTTTGCCTATTTCGCGCCCTATTCGATGGAGCGGCATCACGACCTTGTGGCCGAAGCCGCCGCAAGCGAGGGTGTGGACCTTGTCCCCCTTGGTCGCACCTTGGATGGCCGCCCGCTTGACGTGCTCGAAATGGGCGAAGGCGCGCTCATGGTCTGGCTTTATGGACGCCAGCACCCTGGTGAGACGCAGGCCGAATGGTGGATGGAGGGCGCGCTTGAATGCCTGACCGACCCCACCGACCCCGTGGCGCGCGGTCTTCGCAGGCAGTCTCGCCTCTTTGTGGTGCCCAATTGCAACCCCGATGGTTCGGCCCGCGGGCACTTGCGCACCAACGCGGTCGGCACCAACCTCAACCGCGAATGGGCCGACCCCTCGCCCGAAAAGTCGCCCGAAGTGCTCGCGATCCGGAGACGCATGGATCAAACAGGGGTCGATTTCGCCATCGATGTGCACGGCGACGAAGCCATCCCGGCTAACTTCCTGGCCGGTTTTGAAGGCATACCCAGCTGGACCGATGCGCTGGGCGATCAGTTTTACCGTTACCAGCGTATCCTCGACCGCCGCACGCCCGATTTCCAAACCGAACTCGGCTACCCCAAGACACCTGCAGGTCGCGCCAATCTAAGCATCAGCACCAACCAGGTTGCCGAACGCTATGGCGCCTGCGCCATGACGCTGGAAATGCCGTTCAAGGACCTGGCGGCCTTCCCCGAACCCGAGCAGGGCTGGTCGCCCGAGCGCTGCAAACTGTTAGCGCGCGACTGCCTTGCCGCGCTGCTTGAGTGGATTGAGACGAGCGAGGGCTAAGCGCCGCGATGAGCCGGACCGTTTTGCTGCCGACGCGGCTCTGGCCCAATTTGGTGCGCGTCATGCCGCCGAATGTCAGGAAAGCTGGTATGACGCACTCTTCCGCACCCATCCAGACGATCTCAGCCGTATCCGCCGCGCCTTGGAGTGGAAGGCGGCGAACACGCCCGATGCATGGAGCGCCTCCGGACTGGCCGGCGAAGTGCGCCAGCGCTCAGGCGACTGGCTTGACCCAATCACCGACTGGCCCGAATCTTCTGAAACGGAACAGTAGGAAGCGGATTTTTCCGGTCACACCGGGCGAGATTGTGCTACACCTAAGCCTCACGGGAGAGACATCATGACCATCATCAATCGTCGCAAAGTGATCGCCGGTGTCGTGTTTGGGTCAAGCCTGATTGCGCTGCCGAGTGTCGCGCGCGCTCAGTTTGGATCGGGCGGTATCAACTTATCCTCCATCCTTGGAAAGGCCACTGACAGCGCGCTTGATAAACTGGCCGAGCCGGGCGCCTACTACGATGACGAAGACATTCGCATTGGCCTTCCCATTGTTGGCGGCGGTTCGGGCGGATTGCTGGGCTCGATCATGAGCGGGGCCAGTAAGCTTGGTGTGCTCGATGACGTGCCTCGCCAGATCAACGACGCCGCTGGTATCGCCGCAGGCGAGGCCAAACCAATCTTTCGCGACGCCATCGACGGCCTTTCGTTCAGCGACGCTCCGGGCATCATCAACGAAAGCGACGGCGGCACGCAGTATCTTCGCAGCTCGTCGAACGACGCGCTGCACGCCAAGCTCAGCCCGTTGGTCGACGGCGCGCTTGAGGGTCTTGGAGTTTACAAGACCTTTGATGGGTTGGCCGAGCAGCACAGCTTCATTAGCCAAGCCGGCCTCAATCGGGAGAGCATCAACAAATCGGTCACCGACCAGGGGTTGGACGGCATATTCAACTACGTCGGAAAAGAAGAGGCCGAATTCCGTAAAGATCCTGTCGGCAACGTAACGAAATCGCTCGGAGACCTGTTCGGCAGCTAAACCAGATGCGACGGGCCAAAGGCGTGCGGCAAGAGTTCTGACAAGGTCACCCGGCGCACCTCATCCTTGCCAACACAAAGAACGAGCGGGTCTGTGCCACCAAGTTGAGCGATTTCGTTGAGGACCTGCCGACAGCGCCCACAGGGTGTAATCGGTGCACCATCGCCTTTGTCGAGTGGCCCCGTCACGGCTACAGCCACGAGCCCACCGCGTCTTCCCTCCCCAAACGCGCGGGAGACCGCCACCGTTTCGGCGCATAGGGCAAGGCCGTAGCTCGCATTTTCAACATTGCTTCCGGTGATCACCGCGCCATCGTCAAACAACAAAGCGGAGCCAACCTGGTAATCGGAATAGGGTGCATAGGCGTTTTCTCCCGCCGCTCTTGCCGCGGCAATAAGCGCCGCTTCCTGCTCGCTTGATAGAATCATTTTTGCACCACCACCCATTCGACTGGCTCGTTCGCCGCCTCACTCACCAATTGGCCGTTCGCACTCCATAGCAGCCATGGACGCTGCGCATAGCCGGGTCGAAAGCGATCGCGAACCAACCACAAATCGCGATCCAACGCGTCGGCGAGACGAAAGCGTGTCTCAAACGCCTGCCCAAGCTTTAAGATCACGGGCCGACCGGAATGCGTCTCCATCTGGTTGACAAGTGTCAGCACTTCGCTGGTCACCGCCGCGCCGCTCACGCTTGGCTCGCAGCGATCGGGCAGCTGGGTCAGCGCAAGGCCCGCCGGCAAGAGCTCCGGGTCGCGTGCCACAATCCTGGTGAACCGGGCCGATTGGGGGTCGGCGCGAAGACACGGATTGAACGGTTGCAGAACGCCAACTTTGAGACCGGAGGCCCTGGCCGCTTTGAGGCGCTCGCGAAAACCGGGATCGGGGGGAAAGCCAGCCGGCGCAAGCTCAAGGTAGACAAACGAGGCGCCCGTTGCCTTGAGTGTCTCAAAACGGACCCCGGGCGTGCCCGTGGCAATGACCGCGCCCTGTTCCGGATAAAGGGTCTCTTCGGGGCGCCAGGTGCGCATCTCAAACCAAAACCACGCCGCGTAGACCAAGGCGATCAAAGCCAGCAACGCCAGCAATTGAAGGAGGCGCCGCCCCAGTCCCCCGCGTCGCTTTGTTCGTGTTGTTTTGCCGATTGTCCTGGCCATGGCTTGCGAGAGGTCTCCGCTTCAGCCTTTGATGTGCAGGACGCAGATAAGGGTGAACAAGCGCCGCGCGGTGGCAAAGTCGGTTTCGACCTTTCCTTCCAAACGCTCAAGCAACAGTTCCGCTGCGTTGTTGTGAATGCCGCGCCGGGCCATGTCGATCGTCTCAATCTCCGCCGGTGTCGCTTTGCGAATCGCCTGATAATAGCTGTCGCAAATGGCAAAGTATTCTCGGATGGGTCGGCGGAAACGCGCGAGTCCGATAAGTAAGGTCTCAAGCAATTGCTCGCCTTCGTCGCTCACATCCATCGCCAAGCGACCGTCTCGAACCCCGAGAAAGAGTCGATACGGACCCTTTGCGCCTTTGTCGGCGCTCTTGACCGGCCTGAACGAGTTCTCTTCGATCAAGTCGTAGATCGCAACCCGCCGTTCCTGCTCAACATCCGCGTTGCGCCAAAGGATCGTCGCTTCATCAAGCGCGATGTGAGCGATCCTCTGATTGGTCGCGGGTGAATCGGGCGAGTGGCCATCCATGAAATGCCGCCTTCGCAGATCGGAGGGGGCCACTTCAAGCGTTTCAGTTGAAGGGGGGCAAGGCGCCTTCCCCGCTATCCACAGCGCAAGGTCTGTTGCGTTAAATTTATTCCTGCATTTCGCCCTTGCGAAGCCGTGCCTCCTCGGCGCATCAGGGCCCGATGGATGACACCGAAACTCTGCTCTTTCCCAGCGATGACACTCAAGACGCCGACGGCGCTGGCCGCAAGCTGCCTTCAAACCTGGAGGCCGAGGCCGCCTTTCTGGGCGCGGTCCTGATTGACAACCGCGTGATTGAGGAACTGCGCACTCCGATCCGCCCGCACCATTTTTTTGAGCCGTTGCATGAACGGATCTACGAGAAGATCCTCAAGACCGTTGATCTCAACCGCACCGCATCGCCGGTAACGTTGCGCCCGCAATTTGAGGGCGACCCGGCGCTCGCGGAGCTGGGCGGGCCAAGCTATCTGGCCAAGCTCACCGCGAACGGCGCGGGGTTGCTTGCCCCATACGAGCTTGCCCAGCAGATCTACGATCTCGCTTTGCTGCGCGAGCTGGTGAGTGTCGGGCGTGGTCTGGTTGAAGGGGCGCTCGATACCTCGGACGATGTCCAGCCCATGGATCGCATCGCTGAGGCCGAGGCGGACCTTTTCAAGGTCGCCGAGGGCGCAGAAACGGGCAACGAAGCCGCCAGCTTCCGCGACGCCGCGCTGACGGCGATCAAGCTGGCCGAAGCGGCGATGAATTCGGGCGGCGGCCTATCTGGCAAGACGACCGGCCTTGAATCGCTCAATCGGAAAGTCTCTGGTCTCCATGATTCAGACCTTATCATCCTCGCCGGGCGCCCAGGTATGGGAAAGACAGCGCTTGCCACCAACATCGCGTTCAACTGCGCCGAAGCCCACCTTAATTGGCAGCAAGATGGCGGCGAGATTAACTCCGGTGCCCCGGCGGCTTTCTTCAGCCTTGAAATGAGCGCGGACCAGCTGGCTACGCGCATTCTGGCTGAGCAGGCCGAGATCAGCTCGGAGGCCTTGCGTAGCGGTAAGATGACCCGGGGCGACTTTCAAAAGCTCTCTTTCGCAAGCCAGCGTCTTGCCGAACTTCCGCTTTTTATTGACGATACGCCCGCTCTGACGATTGCCGCCTTACGCAACCGCGCGCGCCGTTTGAAGCGGCGACACGATATCGGGCTTATTGTGGTCGACTATCTGCAACTCCTCCAGGGATCGGGCCGCGCCAACGACAACCGCGTCAACGAAATCTCAGAGATCAGCCGCGGTCTCAAGACGCTCGCAAAGGAGCTGGGCGTGCCCGTTCTCGCCCTCTCGCAGTTGAGCCGCGCGGTCGAACAGCGCGAAGACAAACGCCCGATGCTTTCGGACCTGCGCGAATCCGGCTCGATCGAACAGGACGCGGACATGGTCTGGTTTGTTTATCGCGATGACTATTATCTTGAAGCCACCCGTCCCGACTTCCCGACCGAGACCAGCAGCCCCGAGGCGGTCGAAAAGTACCGCGCCTGGGAGGAAAAATACGAGGAGCTTAAGAACAAAGCTTCGGTCAACGTCGCCAAGCAGCGGCATGGATCAACCGGAAACGTGCCGCTGCTGTTCCAAAGCGAATACACCAAGTTCACCTCTCCCAACCTTAAGGATTATTCCGACTGGGGCTTTGATTGATCACGGTTCGTCGCGGCGAAATCCTTGACTCTCCAAAGCAGCGTCCTTAGGTGCTGCGCTCTTTCCGACAACCGACTTTTCAAAAGGGCTAGCCACATGGCACGCGTCACCGTTGAAGATTGCGTCGACAAGGTTTCCAACCGTTTCGACCTCGTCCTGCTCGCCGCTCAGCGCGCGCGTGAGATTTCGGGCGGGAGCGAGCTTACCATTGACCGCGACCGCGACAAGAACCCTGTGGTTGCGCTTCGCGAAATCGCTGAGCAAACGGTCAAGCCGCGTGATCTCAACGAAGCGCTGGTGACCGGCCTTCAGAAAATCCTGCCGGACGACGAAGACGACGCCGATGAAATCGGTTCGTTGAGCCAATCGGCCGAGGCGCTGCGCATCACGGCCTCCGCGCCGACGCGTTCGACCTCGATTGGAGCCGACTACGAAGGCTGAACATTCGGTAGAACATGACGGGACGCCTTTGCGTAGACCTGTCCCGAATTGAAAAGGCTGCCAATTTGGCGGCCTTTTTTGTACCCGCTGCGCTATCTGAGAGAGCCAAGCGAGCGATCGTTAAGCCCTGTGAGGCCCTTGCCTTCTCCAAACGCGCGTGCGAGGGGATCGCTGTAATGAAAACGTAACATTAGCTGCAGCGGGGGCAGGCAGCTCACACATTTGGGACAGTGCACACAATGGCATCGATTGCAGTCTACAGCGTCAAAGGAGGAGTTGGAAAGACGACTTTCTCTGTGAATCTGGCGTGGTGCGCTGCAAATATCTCGCGCCGCAAAACGCTGCTTTGGGACCTCGACCCATCCAACGGGTCGGGCTTTCTCCTGGGCGTTGACCCCAAGAAAAAACGCAGCGCACAAAGCGTTTTTTCCGCCGCGCGCGACCCGTCTAAACTGATCCAAAAGACCAGCTATGATAATCTCAACGTCCTGCCGGCGGATGAGAGTATACGCACACTGGACCGACAGTTTGAAGGGCTGGGCAAGAAGAAGCGGCTTGCAAAACTCGTTGAGGCGTTGAGCAAGGATTATGATCGGATCATATTCGATTGTCCGCCGGTTCTTAATGAAGTCAGCGCGCAGGTTATGCGCGCCGCTGATCTGGTAATCGTGCCGCTCCCCCCTTCCCCGCTCTCGGCACGCGCGTTTGAGCTGGTGGTCAACGAAGTACGCGGTAGCGGGAAGGGTCACCCACCCATCTTGCCGGTTCTCTCGATGATCGACATGCGGCGGTCGCTCCACCGGGAGGCGCGCGAAACCAATCCGAAGTGGCCGATCGTGCCTTTGGCCAGCGCGATTGAGCAATGCGCGGTTGAACGAAAGCCCGTCGGTGCCTTTGCTCCGCGCGCGCCCTCCGCGCGCGCCTTTGCCCAGTTATGGACCGCGATCGAGCGTAAGCTCGCGCAAGGCTAGGCTCGTTCACAGCCCCGCATTGGCAAGCGCACCAGCTTGCCCCATAGTGCACCGCACCATTCCCAAGGGGCAGATCGAATGAGTGAATTGGCCGAAGGGCTCGGCGCTGCGATCGAAGGATCGCTGGTCGCCAAGGCGGTGGAACCCGATAAGGGGGACACGTCGGACAAACCGCTCTCAAAGATTGAATGCGCCAATTGCGGCGTAACCTTTTCGGGCAATTATTGCCCGAATTGCGGGCAGAAAGCGCGCCCCCATCGCACGCTCACCGCCATTGGGCATGATCTGATCCATGGCGTGCTGCATCTTGACGGCAAACTGTCGCACACGCTTCCCTTGCTGGCCTTCAAACCCGGCCGTCTCACGCGTCGCTATATCGATGGCGAGCGCGCCAAGTTCGTCAGCCCGATGTCGATGTTCTTGTTTGGCGTCTTTGCCATGTTCGCGGTGTTTCAAATGATCGGGCTGACCGCTCCGACCAATCTGGATCTCGGCACCTCGACGGAAGCCTTCCGCGCGCAGGGCGCCTCCGAAGTTGCGCGTCTCAAACAGCAGATTGCCACTATGGACCCGAACGACCCGGAACGCGCATCTCGTGAGCAGCAATTGAAGGTGCTCGAAGGTTTCGTGGGAAGCGCGCAGGATGCCGGCGCGACGAACACGGGCGAAGACGAGAACACGGTGCTTTTCGGCGAGGAAGGAGGAAGGCTCACAATGTCGCCAACCGGGATCGACTGGATTGACCAAGGCATCGTCAAAAAGTGGCGCGAAAACCCTGGCCTCATGCTCTACAAGATGCAGGCGAACGGCTACAAATTCAGCTGGCTACTCATACCGATATCCATCCCGTTTGTGTGGGCGATGTTCTTATGGCGACGCAAGTTCAAAGCCTATGACCACGCGATCTTCATAACGTACTCGCTCAGCTTTATGTCGCTGCTGTTTATCACGGTCTCGCTGCTGGCCACGAGCCCGATTGGCGCGGGCGGTTGGGCGTTTGCCCTGCTTGTTTTTGGCGCCCCGCTGCATCTCTATAAGCATCTCAAATACACTTACGGGCTATCGCGATTCTCCACGATCTGGCGGTTTTTCTTCCTTATGTTCAGCATGCTCTTCATTCTGCTGATGTTCGGAAACACATTGTTGGTGTTGGGCGGTTTCTAGGCCGCCAACGAAAAAGGCGCCGGATTTCTCCAGCGCCTCTTCCAAAATTGACATTCGAAAGGTCAGGCTCCTTGCGGCGCCTCGCCCCCCTTGGGTCCAAAGCGCTTGCCCGCCTTAGGGATCGCCGAGCCATGCTGCGGGCGAACCGCCGCAGGCCCGCTGGGCGCGTCGGGGCGGTCGATCTCTCCGCCATCCATCAGCGTGTTGATTTCATCGCCCGACAAGGTTTCATATTCGAGCAGCGCCTGCGCCAGGGTGTGGAGCTTGTCCTCTTGGCTGGTCAGGATGTCGGTCGCCCGTTTGAGACCTTCCTCAACAAGTCGCTTGATCTCAGCGTCGATCAGCTTGTTGGTCTCTTCGCCCGCCATGGTGCGCGCGGTCTGCCCCATGCCCAGATAGCCTTCCTGGCTCTGTTCATATTGCAGCGGGCCGAGCTTTTCGCTCATGCCCCACTTGGTGACCATGTTGCGAGCCAGGTCGGTCGCGTATTGGATATCGCCCGACGCGCCGCTGGAAACCTTGTCGTGGCCAAAGATGATATCTTCAGCAACGCGCCCGCCCATGGCGACCGCCAGGTTCGCGTGCATCTTGTCACGGTGGTAGGAATAGCTGTCGCGCTCCGGCAAACGCATCACCATACCCAGCGCGCGGCCGCGCGGAATGATGGTGGCCTTGTGAATGGGATCGGATGCCGGCTCGTTGATGCTGACCAAGGCGTGACCCGCCTCGTGATAGGCGGTCATCTTCTTTTCGTCTTCGGTCATAACCATTGAGCGGCGCTCCGCCCCCATCATGACCTTGTCCTTGGCGTCTTCAAACTCCTGCATGGCAACAAGGCGCTTGTTGCGGCGCGCGGCCAGCAACGCGGCTTCGTTGACCAGGTTTGCAAGATCCGCGCCCGAGAAACCCGGAGTACCGCGCGCAATTGTTCTTGGGTTCACATCGGGCGCCAGCGGCACCTTCTTCATGTGAACGCCGAGGATCTTCTCGCGACCCTCGATGTCAGGGATTGGCACCACGACCTGACGGTCAAACCGGCCGGGACGCAGGAGCGCAGGATCAAGCACATCGGGGCGGTTGGTCGCAGCGATGATGATAATGCCTTCGTTGGCTTCAAAACCATCCATCTCAACCAGCAGCTGGTTGAGCGTCTGCTCACGCTCATCATTGGAATTGCCAAGGCCGTGCCCGCGCGAACGGCCCACCGCATCAATTTCGTCGATAAAGACTATGCATGGAGCGTTCTTCTTGGCTTGTTCGAACATGTCGCGCACGCGGCTGGCGCCGACACCGACAAACATTTCGACAAAGTCAGAACCGGAAATGGTGAAGAAGGGAACGCCGGCTTCGCCCGCAATTGCGCGCGCCAGCAAGGTCTTGCCCGTACCCGGCGAGCCGACCAGCAGCGCGCCTTTGGGAATCTGGCCACCCAGTTTTGAAAAGCGCTGCGGGTCTTTGAGGAACTCGACAATTTCCTGCAGCTCTTCGCGCGCTTCGTCGATGCCGGCGACATCTTCAAATGTGACGCGGCCCTGGCGCTCCGTAAGCATCTTCGCCTTGGACTTGCCAAAGCCCATAGCGCCGCCGCCGCCGCCCTTTTGAACTTGGCGCAGAGCAAAGAAAGCAATGCCCAGGATCAACAAGAAGGGAAGCGAATTGAGCAGAATATAGAGCAACATATTGGGCTGTTCGCGCGGCTTGCCCGTGAACTGAACACCGTTATCTTCAAGCAGGCCAGTGATTTCAATGTCAGAGCCCACCGGGATCGCGGTGAAAGCGTTTCCGTTTTTGAACGTGCCCGTGATCAGGTCATCGCCCAGCTGGACCGACTCAATCTTGCCTTCTTGAACTTGCTCGCGGATCTCGGAGTTTTGTATCTCAGTGCCTTGCGTCTGTCCGGATTTTCTAAACAGCGAGACCACCAGCAGAAGCGCAAGAAAAATTCCGCCCCAGATCATCAATTGCTTCACCCAAGGGTTTTGCCCTTCAGGCGGCGGCTGGTTGGGATCGTTCTGCTCGCTCATCTCTCGGTGATTCCTTTTCTCAGACCTCGCAATGTAGGTAGGCCCTCATGAATGGCAAGCTAATGCGCAGCCCGGGGCGCGACGCGTAATTTCGAACACGGTCACCCGAAATTTCGATCATTGGCGGCGGAAGACCCCGTTGAATAGGCCGCGAGAAACACATCGACGGCCCCCGATATTCGCCGCGCGCGATCCGCGGAGGTGACCTGACGGCCAAATCGCTGGTCAAGATCGCCCATTCCCTTGCACAAAGCGGCAAACTGTTCAGCGCCAAGGATCGGGTCGGGCACGCTGAGCTCACCAACCTCGTTCGCGTAGGCCAGGAAGTCGGCAAAGGCCTCCTTCATGCGCCAAGGACCAGCCTTCAAGAAAGCGTGCCCTATCGCGGGCTCAACTTCGGTTTCCGCTGCGATTCGGCGTTCGAACTGGATCATCTCTGGCCGGGAGAGAAACGCAATCATGCCTTCGCCGATGGCTTCCAAGCGCTCTCTGATTGTCCCTTCGAGCGTGTCTTCAAGGGTGAAGTAGCCGCGCATTTTCTCACATTCGAGCTCCACCGCTGCCGTGAACAACCCCCTTTTGTCGCCGAAATGGTTGTACACCGTCACCTTCGAGACGCCCGCATCCGCAGCAACCTGCTCAATCGATGTGGCAGCGAAGCCATGCTCGAAGAACCGCAGCGATGCGGCTTCGATAATGGCTAGGCGTTTGGCCTGATCAAAGGGGCGTCCCGGCTTTTTTTTCAAAGAAATGGAACCCAAACGAAAAACAAGGATTGACTAACTGAACGTCAGCGTTCAGTTAAACGGCATCGTACAGTAATGTGCTGCGCCCCTCGTAAATGCAACCCCTGCCCGATCTAAAGGTTCCGCCCCATGCTCTGGATCGCCATTCGAATGCTCACCGGCGACAAGCAGAAATTCTATGGCCTGCTCTTTGGCATTGCCTTCTCCACTTTGCTCATCACGCAGCAGCTTACCATTTTTGTCAATCTGATCGAGCGCGGCGCCAGCGGGGTCTACAACTCGCCCGAGGCTGAGGTCTGGGTGATGGACACGGTCAGCCGCACCACGGATGTAAAGTATGAAATGCCACCAACCGCGCTCGACGAGGTCCGCTCGGTTAGGGGGGTTGAATGGGCCGTGCCGCATTTGCGTGGCTCGGCGGCGGTGCGCACGCGCACCGGCGATCTGGAATTTGTCGAGATCATCGGGGTCGACGACGCAACGCTTATCGGTCTCCCAGAGGTGATGATCGAGGGGAGCAAGGATGTTCTTTCGCAGCCCGACACCGTGATAATCGACGATGTGGGCATCACCAACATGTTCGCTGATGGGGAAGATCCGCTCGGGCAACGGCTCGAACTGAACGATCAACGCGCCGTCATTCGCGGGATTGCGGATTCCATTCCCAGCTTCACCAGTCAGGTCGTGCTTTACACAAAATACAGCCAAGCGCTCAATTACGTGCCCGGCACGCGCAACCGTCTCTCCTTTGTCCTGGCCGGGGTGTCCGAAGGCGAAACGGCCGCCGCGGTTGCGGATCGGATTGAAGCGCAAACCGGCCTGAAGGCCGAAACCCGGGACGAGCTGGCGAGGGCCGGCGTCGACTTTATCATTGAGAACACCGGTATTCCGCTCAATTTCGGCATCACGGTCGCGCTGGGCTTTGTCGTCGGTGTTGCCATTGTTGGCCTTACATTCAGCCTCTTCATTCGAGACAACATCAAGCAGTTTGGAGCGCTCAAGGCGATCGGCGTCACCAACGGAAAGCTTGTCAGAATGGTGGGCACACAGGCCGCATTGGTCGGCTCGATCGGCTACGCATTCGGCATTGTAGGCACCGTCCTTTTCATCTGGGGCTTTTCGGGAAATCCAACCTTCAAGGGCTTTTACATTCCCTGGCAGATACCGTTCATCAGCGCGGTCTCTGTGGTCGTGATCCTCGCTATGACCGGATATGCGGGCCTGCGCAGCGTGCTGCGAACCGAACCCGCCTCGGTGTTCCGGTGAGCCTCTCCATGACCGATGCGAAACCCATGACCGGCCATCAGGCTGCCACCGCCAAAGGTGTTATGGACACGCGGGCCATCGGCGGCTGCGATCCCACAGCGGCCATTTGCGCGCGCGGCATCATCCGGGATTTTCAGGCTGGCCAATCAACCATCCGCGTCCTCCACGGGATCGACGCCGACATTCGATCGGGCGAGATGACCTACGTCGTTGGTGAGAGCGGATCGGGCAAGACAACGCTGATCTCGATCATGTGCGGCATTTTGTGGCCGACCGAAGGCGAAGTTCGGGTGTTTGGCACGGATATCTATGCGCTGAGCGACACCGAGCTGGTGAATTTCCGATTGGAGAACATCGGCTTTATTTTCCAGCAGTACAACTTGATCCCTTCGATCGACGCCGCCGCCAACGCCGCTGTGCCGCTGATCGCCAAAGGGATGGCGGTCGACCGTGCGCGTCGCCGCGCGATGGAACTGCTCGACGCGCTCAATATCGGCGATCAGGCCGAAAAGCTCCCACGGCAGCTCTCAGGCGGCCAGCAACAGCGGGTCGCGATCGCGCGCGCTCTGGTTCACGAACCGCGGCTTGTGGTGTGCGATGAGCCAACCGCCGCGCTTGACGCGCGCTCGGGCCGCCGCGTGATGGATCTCCTGCGCGAAGTGGCCGTGGCGCAGGATCGCGCCTGCATCATCGTCACGCACGACAACCGCATCTTCGATCTCGCAGACCGTATCCTCGTCCTTGAGGACGGAGGCGTTACGCATGACGGCACCGAGATGCCTGAGGATCATTGACCTTTCCTCGCAACCCCCAATCCCCTCAGTTCAAAGGCGTATCATGGCTTTGCTTCCCTCAACCTTCAGCTTTTCCCGGCAAGCGCTTCCGATTCTCGCTGTCGTCGGGCTTGTCGTAGCGACGTTGTTTGTGATCAGCGAGATTCCCGCGCGCGAGATCACCGAGCCGGAAAAGCAGCCTCCCAAAGCGACGGGCGAGCTCGCCAATGCGGCGCGCGTAGCGGGCGCGGGCCTGGTCGAACCGGCCAGCGAGATCATTGATATTGGCACCGCCTTGTCAGGACTGATCACCGATTTGCGCGTCGCGCCGGGCGACCGCGTGACAAAGGGGCAAGTCCTGTTTCTGGTCGACGACCGCGCGGTTCGTGCGCAGCTGAGCGAAGCCAACGCCGCCATCGGTGAGGCCCGGGCTGCCATCGCCGAGGCGAACACCGCGCAATCGACCGCGCAACAGCAGCTCGACTTGTACCGCAATCTCGACGATCCCGCTGCGGTAAGCCGCTCTGAGGTTATTCGGGCCGAAGGCGACTACGACGCCGCCACCAGCCGACTTGCGGTAGCCCGCGCCCGCTTGACAGCCTCGCAAGCCCGCGCCGCCTCGATCCGAACGGACCTCGGACGCCTCACTGTGCGTGCGCCGATCGCTGGCGAGATATTGGCGGTCAACATCCGCCCCGGTGAATATGTGGCCACACAGGGGGGCAGCAACTCAGCGCCCTTCATCCAGATGGGGGAGACAAACCCACTGCACGTGCGCGTCGATATCGATGAGAACGAGGCCCCGCGCGTCAAGATCGGCGCAAAGGCGAAAATCTCGCCGCGCGGCGCGGCGCAAACTCAGGTGGAGGCCACGTTTGTGCGCGCAGAACCCCAGGTTGTGCCAAAACGCCAGTTGACCAACAGCGCCGCCGAACGCGTCGATGTGCGGGTTCTGCAGCGCATTTACGCGTTGCCGGAAAGCGACGTGTTCCGGGTTGGCCAACAGATCGACGCCTTCATTCCCGCTCGCGAAAGCGGCGAGAGCGGGGAGTAGGCGCCATGGTCCCTCTTTCCCGGTGGCTTCTCCTTGTCCTGCTCGGGCCAGCGTTGGCGGGCTGCGGGCTCAAGCCTGCGCCCGAGATCGCCACACCGGCGCCCGACCTCGCGCCCAGCTATTTCTATATCCCCGAGACCCAAACCGCCGCCGATGTTGAGGCGCTGTTGCCGTACGAAGATGCAGGCTTCGCCACGCTCGCCGAGCAGGCTTTGATCAACGCGCCAAGCCTTGCGGAAGCGCTCGCCAGGGTGGACGTCGCTCGCGGCGGAGCGGCGCGCGCTGGTGCGGAACGTTGGCCCAACATTAGCGCCGATGCGAGCGTCACGGAGAACCGGATCAACCCAAACCAGTTCGGCGATGCAGGAGCCAGCGGTCTGATCCCGAGCACCCAAACCTTTTACGGCGCGAATCTCGTGGCCAGCTGGGACCCCGACATCTTCGGTCAATTGCGCGCGCAAGAGCGCGCCGCGCTGGCTCGGATCGACGCCGCGAGCGCCTCGGCAGGGGCCGTGCGCAACGCCTTGTTGGCCGAAATTGCGGGCAGTGTGATAGACTGGCGCACACTCGCCGCGCGGACAGCTGCCTTGCAAAGCGATGTGGAAGCGGCCCAGAGTCTCACGCGTCTTGCCAAAGCTCGTGAGCAGGCCGGCATCTCTCCTGGATTTGACCGAGTTCGCGCCGAGGCACAGGCCAGCGCCTCGCGTTCACGCCTTGCCGCTGTGGAAAGCGAGCGAGTGCGGATAATCGGACGCCTGGTCACGCTGACCGGTGTGGGCGCACGTCAGGTCAGCGCGGCGCTTGCCGGGTCGAGCGCCGCGTTGGCACCGCCCCCGACCCCCGCGGCTTTGCCATCGGAACTGCTCACGAACCGTCCGGATATTTTGGCCGCGGCGGCGGAATTGGCGGCCACGGATGCCGACCTTGCTTCCGCTTCGCGCGCGCGTTTTCCGCGCTTCACGCTCTCAGGCGTACTCGGTCTCCTCGCGTTCGACCCAAGCGACCTTTTCGACAACGATTCCATCGTCGGATCGCTCACCGCTGGGGTGGCCGGGCCGCTGCTTGATTTTGGCCGCATCTCCGCCGAGATCGACACGGCGGCGGCCAATAAGCGCATCGCTTTTGCCGCCTATCGCGGCGCGGTCTTTCAGGCTCTTGGCGACGCGGAGGCAGCCTACGGCCTGATCACAGCGAGCGACGCAGAGGCCGCTCTTGCGCTTAAAGAAAACAGCGAGCTTGAACGCGCCGCGCGCCTTGCCGACACGCGCTACCGCGCCGGGCTCGTCAACTTCTCCGAAGTCCTCGAAGCGCGCCGTGCCGCCGATGCCAGCGGCGAACGGGCCGCCGCCAGCGTTGGCCGGGCGAACCGCGCTCGCGTGCTCTTGTGGCAGGCGCTGGGCGGCTCCGGCGCTCGCGGGCGCCGAGGCTTCAAGCTGACCGCTGCAAGAGCGCAGAACGCTCGCACCGGCACACGACCTCGTCGCGCTGGTTGAAAAGTTCGTGCACGAACGTAACGATCCCAGCCTCAGGGCGAGACTTGGATGAGCGCAGCTCTTTGACTTCGGTCTCAGCGCGCAGGGTGTCGCCGATGAAGACGGGCTTTGGGGTCACGACGTTGTTGAACCCAAGGTTGGCGACCAAAGTGCCCAGGGTCGTGTCCCCAACCGAAAGCCCCACCAGCAACGCGAAAGTGAAGGTTGAATTGACCAGGATCTGTCCAAACCCGCTCGCCTTGGCCGCCTCGATGTCGAGGTGAAGCGGCTGCGGATTGTGCGTCATGGTTGAGAACAGGAGGTTATCCGTTTCCGTCACCGTGCGGCGGATCTCATGGGTGAGACGCTCGCCCACCTGCCATTCGTCGAAATATTTGCCCGCCATCAGCCCGTCTCCTGCCGCGAAACGGCCCACGCCGCGATGACTTCCGCGCCGTCTTCCGCGCTTGAACGCACCGCGCCCGGGGTGCGGCTGAAGCGCGGAGCGGGGGCTGTGTGCCACTCGCCGTCATGTTCCACATAGGCCTTACGCGCTTTCATATGCGGGTGATCGCGCGCCTCTTCAAGATCGAGCACAGGGGCAAAACATGCATCGCTGCCTTCGAGCAATTCAACCCATTCCGCCTGCGGCCTCGTCTTGAACAAAGCGGCGAGCTTGGCGGTGTAATCGTCCCAATTGACTGGGTCCATCTGCCCTTGGGCGAGCTCCCCAGCGCCCGCCTTGGCGAGCAGCTCCGCGTAGAATTGCTTTTCAATCGCGCCCACCGACACCTCGCGGCCATCCGCGCATTCAAAGCAGCGATAAAAGGGCGCCGCGCCGCCCAGCATGCCTTTTCCGCGCTCCGTGGTGATGAACGGGCGATCGCGCACGCCTAAGAAGAAGCTCATCAGGCTGGTCGCTCCATCGACAATCGCGGCGTCCACAACCTGTCCCTGGCCGGAACGTTCCCTTTCGTAGAGCGCGGCCAGGATACCGAAGGCGCAATACATAGAGCCACCGCCAAAATCGCCCACCAGGTTCTGCGGCGGGACGGCCGGTTCGCCCGCATGACCCACCGCCGACAAAGCGCCGGTGATCGCGATATAGTTGATGTCATGCCCCGCTGCCTGCGCCAGCGGACCGTCCTGGCCCCAGCCGGTCATGCGCGCATAGATCAAGCGCGGATTGGCCTTAAGCAACACGTCCGGCCCCAGACCCAGCCGCTCCATCACACCGGGGCGGAACCCTTCCAAAAGCACATCGGCGCGCGCGCAAGCGGACTTGGCCAGCGCCAGACCCTCCTCGCTTTTCATATTGATCTCGGCCCGGTGACGCGCGCGCTCAACCACCGGGTTGGTCACAACCGCGCCGGGACGCACAATCGTCACGACTTCAGCGCCCAAATCGGCGAGCAGCATGGCAACATGCGGCCCCGGTCCGATGCCAGCAAATTCGACAACCTTTAGCCCCACGAGCGGGCCTAAAGATGGTGCAGTGGCTTGCGACATGGTTTGTGTTCTCCTCTCAGCCGCGCTGTCTGGCCCGAGCGGCGCGCGATGACAACCGGCTATTTCCGGCGCGTCCGGGGCGTCTCTCATTGTGCGTTGCACCAATACCGCGCCCTTGCTACGCGCCGTCGGGAAGGGTGCACGCAACGAGATGCCCGAAGGGCGGAGAGCAAGATTGAAGATCGCAATTTTTGGGCTCGGCTATGTGGGATCAACCGCGGCGGGCTGCATCGCAAGCCAGGGGCACACAGTGATCGGTGTCGATGTGGCTCAGGCGAAAGTCGACGCGCTCAACCAAGGCCGTTCGCCCGTTTACGAGCCCGGTCTCGATGATCTGATCGCGGCCGCGCACGCCGATGGCCGCGTGCTGGCGACAACCGAGCTAACCGACGAGCTGGACGATTGCGACCTTGCCATCGTCTGTGTCGGCACGCCGAGCGGTGTCGATGGTGCGCACAACATGTCCTTCATCGCTCAGGTCACCCGGAACATAGCCGAAGCGCTCAAGCCCGACCGGGCCAAGCCGCTGACGCTAGCTTACCGGTCAACCATGCGCCCGGGCTCGTGTGAGAACATCATCTGGCCCATCCTCGAAGGCGCTTTGGGCGACAAGGCGGCCAACGCCGTCGAGCTTGTCTACAATCCCGAATTCCTGCGCGAGGCCACGGCTATTGAGGACTATTTCAACCCACCCAAGATTGTGATTGGCACGCTGGGCGGGACGCCCTCTGCCGCAATGGCAGCGCTCAATGAGGGGATCGAAGCGCCCGTTTTCGAAGTCGGCCTGCGCGAAGCCGAGATCACCAAATTCGTCGACAATTCGTGGCACGCGGTGAAGGTCGCCTTCGCCAATGAGATCGGAAGAGTGTGCCAGAATCTCGACATCTCAGCGCGCGACGTGCACGCGATTTTCAAAAGCGACACCAAGCTCAACATCTCCGCCTATTACACCCGCCCCGGCGGCGCGTTCGGTGGCAGTTGCTTGCCCAAGGACGTGCGCGCGCTCCAGTATATTGCCGCCGACACGGGTTCGGCGACGCATTTGGTGGATTCGCTTATCCGATCGAACGAAGCGCACAAGCATCATCAGTTCCTGCACGCGACCGAAGGGCTGGAGCCGGGTGCGAAGGTCCTTCTCGTTGGCCTCGCCTTCAAGATGGAGACCGACGACCTGCGCGAAAGCCCGGCGGTCGATATGGCGAGGAAGCTGCTCGAGGCGGGCTATGATCTCGACATTTACGACCCACAGATTGAGCCGGAAAACCTGGTCGGCCAAAACCTGGGCTACGCTTACGCCTTCCTGCCCCAGATTGACGATCTGCTGGTCAGCCAGGAGCAGGCTGAGCGGCGCAACTATGCGCTCGCTATCTCCACCAATCGCCTGATCGATACGGTCAAGGTCAAGGCCGACACGCTCGTCGACGCCAGCCGCATTCCTTAAGAGCCTCCCCGATGAACGCACCCACTGCCACCAACGGGACGGCTTGCGCCGAAGAGGGCATTCCTGAGGTCATCGAAGGCCAGCCGCTCAGCGGCAAGCATGTCCTGATCGTCGTTGAAAACCTCCCACTGCCGTTTGCTCGGCGCGTGTGGCAGGAGGCGCGCACTTTGAAAGCGGCGGGGGCGGCGGTCTCGATCATCTGCC
>CALCCG010000003.1 GCA_937899785.1 uncultured Erythrobacter sp.
AGCGGAGGTGAGGTAATCGCTCTCTTCCAAAGCGAACACATCGATCCCGCGCGTGATCTCAGTCGCGTAGACACGCCCGTTATACCAATAGGACGACCAATAGCCGCCGACGACCATCTGGTCCTCATCAATCGGACCGCGATCGAAGAAGGCGATCTCCACAGGGTTCGAGCTGTCGGTGAAATCCATCACGCTGATACCGCCCTGATACCAGCTTTGCACAAAGATATCGCGGCCCGGCACCGGAACGATCGAGCCGTTATGGGCGACGCAGTTCTCCATGTCGGTCTGCGGACCGGGCATCTTGTAGTGGCTGCGGAACTCCAGCTTGCCATCCACAATATCGTAGATCGCGTTGGCGCCCCAATCCATTGGATCAGAAGCCTTGCAGCGCGGACGCCCACCGCCACCCCATTCATCGGTGAAAATCACTTTGGTGCCATCGTTGTTGAACGTCGCCGAGTGCCAGTAGGCAAAGCCCTTATCGAAGACCGCGTCGGTGCGAACCGGATTATAGGGGTCCGAGATGTCCATCAGAATGCCGTTGCCCGAGCACGCGCCAGCCGCGATGCCAAGCGCCGGGAAAACGGTAATATCATGGCACTGATTGGTCTGACGCGTGTTCTGCGTGCCCTCGCCACTTTCGCCGCCTTTCCAAAGCCCAGCGATTTCACCGGTCTCGGCGTCCGCGAAAACGCGCGGACTGCTGACGATGCGCGATTGCGACGGATCCGCCAGCGGTATCTCAATCACGTCGATGCTGAAGAGCGCAGTGCGGCTATCGGCCGCGCTTGCAATGCAGCGCTCAAGCTCCTCTTGCTTGCGAATGCGCGATGTGCCTGAATTGTACACGACGATCTTTTCATCATCATGCGCAACGACTGAGTGGGTGTGGCTTCCGCGGCACGTTTGCACCTGGCCGACCTGGCGCACCGCGGTGAGATCAGAGATATCGAAAATGCGAAGTCCGCGAAAACGCTCTTCGCTGACATCCTCTGCCACGCCTTGCAGGCCGCAGTCGACGCGTCCCCGGGTCTGCTCAACGCTCATCACGAGGATATCGCCCACGACCGATACGTCACCTTGCCCACCCGGACACACAACCGAGCTCATGAGATCAGGCACGCCGTCCTCACCCAGCTTGTAAATGTTGAAGCCGTGATAGCTGCCCGCGACCATAATATCGTCGAAGAACGCCATGTCGGTGTTGGCAAAATCAAGCAGCGGCGAACGTTCGGCGTATTGAGTGAGGCTTTCCTCCTCTTCCTCATCGCGCACCGGAGTCTCAGCCGCGTCGGCTACCGCTTCAGCGGCGTCGGCAACCGTTTCTGCCGTTTCGTCTTCAGCAACTTCAGCCTCTTCCGGTTCATCCTGCGGAATAGCCGGACGCAAGTCGGCCGGGTTATCGGGATTAAAGAAGCCGGCTGGCTTGGACAGGCTCACAACCTTGCGCAAATTCAAGATCGCCTCACCGGCATCCGCAAAGCCCGGGGTCAGGCCAGCACGCGGATCGGGCGACAGCGATGCAAGCAAGTCGTTCATCTTGTCGATCTCGGCCTGCTGATCATTCTCGATATCACCGACGAACTGGAACAACACGGGGTCAGCTGCGGTGCCTGGCTGGCCCAGCAGATCGTCGACCATGTCGATCGCACCTTCATGGTGGGCGATCATCAGAGTGAGGAACAGGCGGTCAAAATCAACCCCTTCAAGCGTGGCCAATTCGGCCATCTGCTCTGGGGTTGCCATGCCTGCCATCTGTGAATGGTCGATCATCGCATGCTCGGAATGGTCCATCGCTGAATGATCCATGCCGTCGGTCATGCCAACCATAACGGTCTTCTCGCCGCGCTCCGCAAGCCAATCGTTCATGAACTCGATTTCGTCCGCCTGGCTTGATTCAATCCGTCCGCCGATGGCGACCAGTTCTTCGCGATTGGTGCGATCCTTGATCAGCTGGGCCATTTCCACCGCTTGCTGATGGTGTCCGATCATACCTTGCATGAAGGCGACATCCGCAGGCGTGTAGCTAGCCGCGGCCAGAGCGCTCGCCTCTTGCGCGCTAAGAGTGCGGCTCGCTTGCCCTGGTGCGCCCGGTTGCACAATCGGCGCGGCCTGAGCCAGCGCCACACTGGACGAACCGAGCAGCAGAGCCGAAAGCGCAGCGCGCGCGGCAAAGGTGCGGTGAGAATCGGACATGAAGAGTTCCCCGTGTTACAAAAGTCTTGCCGCGCAAAGTGCCGCTGTTCAGCCTCCAGTCAAGGGCGCTGTACCACCTTTGTCGAATAGTTGGTTCGGAACCGACCCTGATCCGTTCACGTATTGGTGTTGGAAAAGCGCGCGAGCGAAAAATTGAGGCGATCGCCAGGCGGACGACAATTTGCGGCCCGGTCGCTTGCATCGCACAATTGGTCGCAACGGCCAGCGCGTGCTCTTGCCGGGACGAATCGAGCGCGACTAGCGTCGTAAGTTAAGCTTACGCTAACCTAACTCGGAGACATTGACGCCTATGCTTCGCAACCGCTGGTTTCTCGCATGTCTCGCCTTTGCTGGTGCACTTTGGGCGCCCGCTCAAGCGAACGCGCAAAATCAGCAGCCGGATTTCGAAAGCAGCTTTGACAGCGCCTTTGGCACCGAAATGCGCTCGCCGACCAGTTTTGAGGCGATTTACGCATCCAATTTTGAGCAGCAAATCGCAGACCTTGCGGATGGATCGCGCGGGCGAATTGGCGTCTACGCAGTAGACCTGAGTTCAGGCGAGGAAATCTCGGTGCTGGCCGATATGCGTTTTCCTATGGCCTCGACCAGCAAAGTTGCCGTGGCCGCTGCATTCCTGGCCGGTGTGGACAATGGGAAGTTCAGTCTCACCAGTGAATTCCCGCTGCTGATCCCGATCCGCTCAAAGAAGTTTTCCAGCGACAAGGCGCCGGTCAAGAACGGAAAATACCTCCCCGCGCATGAGTTAATCAGTCTGATGATCTCCAAAAGCTGCAACAGCTGCACGGACGCTCTTCTCAAGGTCGTGGGCGGGCCGGATGCGGTCAACAGCTGGGTTAGCAAGGAAACGGGCATCGAAGACTTCGAGTTGTCGCGCGACATCGCAACGCTTGTGCGCGATGATGGCGAGTTTGACCCCGTTGAATGGGTCGATCCGCGCGATTCCGCGACACCGCGCGCGATGGGGCAACTGCTCACGGGCCTCTATCAGGGCAAGTGGCTGAGCGCGGAAAGCCGCGATTTGCTTATGGCCGCGATGGAACAGACCACAACGGGCCGTCGCCGTATGAACGCGGCTCTGCCCATGGAGGCGAGCCTTGCCCACAAAACGGGGACGCTTAGCCGCACCGCCAGTGATATTGGTATTTTCCGCCTGGCCGACGGACGCGCCGTAGCTGCGGCTATCTACGTGACCGGACAAAGCGCCAATCTGGCGGACGAGCGGCGCAACAAGCGAACGGCCCGCAAACGGCGCGACGCCCGCATCGCGGATATCACACGGGCGCTGTACACAGGCTTCTCCGCCAAGGCCGGGCTGCTTGATGATCCAACCAGCGGCTGGACCGCCGCGCCCACTCCAGAAGCCACGGGCGGCTAAGCTGGAGAATGAAAAAGGCGGCGCCTTGCAGCGCCGCCTTATCCAAAAACCAGCGCGCCTCCGCAAAGGAACGCCAAACTTGGAAGCGAGTTACTCGCCAGCCATCATTTCTTCGGCCTTTTCGGTGGCGGCTTCGACCGCTTCGCCGGTCGCTTCCGCAGCGCCTTCAACCGCTTCTCCGGTTGCTTCGGCAGCGCCTTCTACGGCTTCGCCGGCTTCGCCAGCCTCAGCGGCCATCGCGTCCACAGTTTCGCCGGCCTTCTCAGCGGTTTCCGAGCAAGCGGCAAGGCCAAGCGCCGAAGTCGCAACGGCGGCAGCAAGAACGAACTTACGCATAATGGAAAATCCTTATTCAACGAGTGAAAAAGCGTGGGAATTCATATGCCTGATCCACGCGAAGCCGGATAATTGACCCCCGACTCCTGCTCGCACAATAATGGCCGGAATATGGCACTTCAAGCCCGCACACGTGCAAATAGACGCATTTCGCCACTTTTCAGCCACATTTCAGCCGAGTTGCTCGATTGGCTTGAGCGCCCCCCGCAGGCTCTTTGGAGCAAATCGACTACCGTCGCTGGCGCACCGATGCTAGCAGTCCGCCATGGCCGATCAGCAGCATCTTTATCTCGTCGATGGTTCCTCTTACATCTTCCGCGCCTATCACCGGCTCCCGCCGCTAACCAACCCTGAGGGCACACCGGTCGGCGCGGTCTATGGCTACACCACAATGCTTTGGAAGCTGGCCGATGATCTCGATCGGGCGGACGGACCCACCCATCTGGCGGTTATCCTGGACAAGGATTCCAAAAGTTTTCGCAACGACATCTACCCCGAGTACAAGGCCAACCGGCCCGAACCGCCGGAAGATCTGCGTCCGCAATTCCCGCTCATCCGCGACGCCACCCGCGCTTTCAGCCTTCCGTGTATCGAGGAACAAGGGCTCGAGGCGGACGATCTAATCGCCTCCTACGCGCGCGAGGCGCAGCGACAGGGCTGGCATGTCACGATCGTCTCTTCGGACAAGGACCTGATGCAGCTCGTTGGTGAAGAGGATGGCGCACGCATCGACATGCTCGACACGATGAAATCGATGCGAATCTACATCCCCGAGGTCGAAGAGAAGTTCGGAGTAAGGCCAGAGTTGGTGGGTGATGTGCTCGCGCTTATGGGCGACAGCGTGGACAACATTCCCGGCATCTACGGCGTTGGGCCCAAGACCGCGTCCAAATTGATCGCCGAACACGGCTCGCTCACCGCCGCGCTGGACCAGGCGCCCGAGATGAAGAAGTCGAAGCTTAAGGAGCGCCTTATCGAGGGGCGCGCTGATGCGGAGATGAGCCGGGTCCTGGTCACGCTAAAGGAGGACTGCGAACTGCCGGTGGCGCTGGGAGACATGCAGCTGACCGCCATCCCCGAAGAGCCGCTAACGGAGTTTCTTCAGCGGCACGGATTCACCTCTTTGCTCAAACGGCTCGGCGCGGGGGCCGGGAGTCCAGAGCGCGCCAACAATCTCCACCCCGCCAAAGCCGAGACCACTGGCGACGTGAGCACCGCAACCGGAGCGCGCCAACCTTTGCCAGATATGCCCGAGGTCGATCGAAGCGCCTACCAGACGGTCCAGAGCCTTGCTGCGCTTGAGCCGTGGATTGCGCGCGCGAAGGCCACGCGGTTGGTCGCGGTCGACACGGAAACCACCTCGCTCGACGCGATGCAGGCGGATCTGGTGGGTGTGAGCCTCGCTCTTGCGCCGAACGACGCATGCTACATTCCGCTTGCCCACGGAGGGACCGATCTGCTGGCCGAGAAGCCCGAGCAGATCGGCGTTGAGGAGGCTTTAGCCCAGCTCAAACCGCTGCTTGAGGACACTGCAGTGCTCAAGGTTTTCCAGAACGGCAAATACGATCTCAACGTGCTCGCGCGCTATGGGGTCAATGTGCATCCGATCGAAGATACGATGGTGATGAGCTTCGATCTCGACGCGGGGCGCGGCGAAGGGATGGGCGGCGGACACGGTATGGATGAGCTTTCCGAGCGTCATCTCGGCCACACTCCGCTCGCCTTCAAAGACGTTTGCGGGACGGGTAAGAAGGCGATCCCTTTCGCAGAGGTGCCGCTCGCCCGGGCGACCGAATACGCTGCGGAAGACGCTGATGTGACCTTGCGTCTTTATCGCACCTTGAAGCCGCGTCTTTCGGAAGAAGGCGGCACGCGGGTTTACGAGCGGGTCGATCGTCCCTTGATACCCATCGTGGCCCAGATGGAACGCGAAGGCATCAAGGTCGACCGTGCGCAACTTGCGAGGCTTTCTGAGGAGTTCGCAACGAGAACCGCCGGGCTTGAAACGGAAATTCACGAGATTGCTGGACAGGAATTTGCTGTGGGCAGCCCCAAGCAATTGGGCGAAGTCCTCTTCGACAAGATGGGTTTTAAGGGTGGCAAGAAAGGCAAAAGCGGCGCCTATTCGACCGATCAATCGGTGCTCGAAAAGCTGGCGGGCGAGGGCGCGCCGATCGCCAAGAAGGTGCTCGAGTGGCGCCATCTTTCGAAGCTCAAATCGACATACACAGACGCGCTGCAGGGTCAGATCAACCCTGAGACAGGACGCGTCCACACGAGCTATAGCCTGGCCGGCGCGCAAACCGGACGACTGTCCTCCACCGATCCAAATTTGCAGAACATCCCGATCCGGACCGAGATTGGCCGCACAATCCGGCAAGCCTTTGTTCCCGAACCCGGCAACACTCTGCTCGCCGCAGATTATTCACAGATCGAACTGCGATTGGCCGCCCATATGGCCGAGGTCGATACCCTCAAAGACGCCTTCGCCAACGGCGAAGACATTCACTCGCGCACCGCCACCGAAATGTTCGGCGAAGTCACCCGTGACACGCGCGCACGCGCCAAGACGATTAACTTCGCGATACTCTACGGTATCTCACGCTGGGGACTGGCCGGGCGGCTGGAAGTCGAACCTGACGAAGCGCAGGCGATGATTGACACCTACTTTCAGCGCTTTCCCGGCATCCAGAGATACATTACCGAGACCCTTCAAACCGTGGGCGAACAAGGCTATTCGGAGACGCTGTTTGGCCGCAAGACCTGGTTTCCCCGGATCACATCCAAGAACCAAGCCGAACGCCAGGGTTCTGAACGCGCCGCCATCAACGCACCAATCCAAGGGACCAGCGCCGACATCATCAAGCGCGCCATGGCGCGCATGCTGCCCGCCTTGCGCGACGCCGGTCTGAGCGAGGTGCGCATGCTGCTGCAAGTGCACGACGAATTGGTGTTTGAACTTCCGGAAGGCGATGTTGCCGCCGCTTCGCTGGTGATCGAACGTGTGATGTCCGAAGCCGCGCTTCCCGCCGTCACGCTCGACGTACCGCTTGCGATCGATATCGGCACCGGCGCCAGCTGGGACGCTGCGCACTAGTCTGTCGGTTCGGATAGACTGAATGGGAAAAAAGGAGGCCACTCAGAAGGCATCATCCAACACGCTTCAAGCCCGCAATTGAAAACGTGTGAGACACATTGCGCTTTGGGCGGCCTACATTCACATGGCCAAGTATGATTGGCGCCACGTTTTCGTCAGTCGTGTTTCTTCGCGCGCGAAGGTTCCAAGGTATCAGGCTCAAAGAACCCAATAGGGTTAACCTCGACCGCGCGTTTCTTCAGCTCGCCGCGCATAGCGCGATACTCCGCCTCCATTCGTGGCGTAACCGTTGCCCGGCTGTCCTTTAGCGCCTCTTCAAAATCGACGGCAGAGACCTCCACTACCTCGCCTCCAACGCGCCGCAGGGCGCCCAGCCCTGCCCGACGCACCACGTCTTCGAGATCCGCACCGGTGAAGCGTTCCGTATCCGCAGCGACCGCTCGGAGATCAACATCGCCACCCAGCGGCATTTTCGCGGTGTGGATGCGCAGAATATGTTCGCGGCCAGCCTGATCGGGCGTGCCAACATAAACGAGTTCGTCAAAGCGTCCCGGGCGGAGCAGCGCGGGATCCATAAGTGCAGGCCGGTTTGTGGCTCCGATCACCACAACCGATTGGAGTTCTTCCAGGCCGTCCATCTCCGCCAGGATCGTGTTGACGACCCGGCCCGTGACTTGCGGTTCGCCCTGACCTGATCCGCGCGCGGGGACCAGACTGTCGATCTCGTCGATAAACACGACGCATGGTGCCACAGATCGCGCCCGCTGAAACATTCGCGCGATCTGCTGCTCGCTTTCGCCATACCATTTGGAGAGCAGATCAGAGCTCTTTATGGAGATGAAGTTCGCTTCCGCTTCCTTGGCCACGGCTTTGGCAAGCAACGTCTTGCCGGTCCCGGGCGGGCCATAAAGGAGAAAGCCTTTAGCGGGCCGGATCCCGAGACGTCGGAAAGCATCGGGGGTCTTGAGCGGCAGTTCGACGCCCTCTTTGAGCTTCTCGATGGCGTCACCAACACCGCCGATATCGTCCCATGCAACGTTGGGCATCTGAACCATAACCTCGCGCATGGCCGACGGCTGGATGCGCTTGAGCGCTGAGAGGAAATCCTCGCGCGTCACGCACAGATCGTCGAGCACTTCAGGCGGAATGGTCTGCTCATCAAGGTCCAGCCGCGGCATGATACGGCGTACCGCGTCAATGGCGGCCTCGCGCGCAAGAGCGGCCAGGTCTGCTCCGACAAAGCCGTGCGTCACCCTTGCGAGCTCTTCCAGATCGACCGCGCTTTCCAGCGGCATGCCGCGCGTGTGGATCGCGAGAATCTCGCGCCGACCGCCCGTGTCGGGAACGCCTATCACGATCTCGCGATCAAAACGGCCCGGACGGCGCAGCGCTTCGTCGATTGCATCGGGGCGGTTCGTCGCGGCGATCACCACGAGATTGGCGCGAGCCTCGATTCCGTCCATGAGCGTAAGCAATTGCGCGACGAGCCTTTTCTCCGCTTCGCCAGGCACCTGTGTGCGCTTAGGCGCGATCGAATCGATCTCGTCTATGAACACGATGGCCGGCGCGGCGCGGGTGGCCTCTTCAAAGACTTCACGCAGGCGCTTCTCGGATTCGCCATAGCCGGACCCCATGATCTCCGGTCCGTTGATGGTGGAGAATTCCGCGTCCGATTCGTTCGCCACCGCTTGGGCAAGCCGCGTCTTACCCGTGCCTGGAGGCCCATGGAGCAGCACGCCCTTAGGAGGATCGACGCCCAACCGGGTGAACAGCTCAGGATATCGCAGCGGCAGCTCCACCATCTCGCGCAGCGCGCGGATCGTGTCTTCCATGCCGCCAACGTCATCGTAATTCACACCGGCGCGCGGGTCGCGGGGCTCTTCAAACTCGGTCCGCAGTTCAACTTCGGTGTTCTCGTCGATATGGACGATGCCTTTGGGGCTGGTTGAAGCAACGGACAGGCGAATTTGCGTCAAAGCGTAGGCTGGCGCCCGCAGGAGCTGACGCACATCGCTCGGCATATTCTGAACCGGCTGCTGACCGGTGGTTGCCACGAGATCGCCTGCAAGCAGTGGCTTGCGAAAGAAATTGCGTTTGAGCGCTTGCGTTGGGCCTTGGAGCCGCATGTCGCGTTGAGCGGGCGCAAACACCACTCGGCTTGCGGGTCTGGACTGCGTTGCGCGCACCTCGACATGTTCGCCCGACGCGGCCTCGGCGTTGCCGCGCTGCAATCCATCAAGGCGGACGACGTCGAGAGTATCGTCCTCAGGATAGGCGGCCATCGCGATAGCCACTGTCAAGCGCTTGCCTTCGATCTCGACGATGTCACCTTCTGTAATGCCAAGGCTTTGAAACGCGGAACGCGGCATACGCGCAATGCCTTGTCCGGACTCTTCTTGGCGCGCGGGCGCGACCTGAAGACGGGCCGATCGCGCAGCCGCTGGTTTGTCCGCATCCGCCATCAAATTTCCTCTCGCCGCCCATCGGTGCCGCTGCCTTGAACAGGCACGCTAGGTTTGTGCGTGGCGCAATGCAATTGGCGAAACCGAAAGGCGTAATCACCCTGATGCATCGCTTAAGCGACCCGCGCCAGTGACAAAAAAAGCCCGGCGCAAAGGCCGGGCTGAAAAGTTTGGGAGAGGATGCCTGAAAGGCACGTTGGAGATATGGAGGGCGGCCAGCTTTTGTGCAAGTGCGAAAGCCGCATACTTACTTGCAAAATCCGCATTGAATATATCTAAGTGTTCGTTTTCGATCACATTATCGAACGTTATTCGCTCATTCTGTAGGCAGATGTCTAAAAATTAGGCAATTTTGTGCGCGTATGATGCTGCACTGCACCAAGTAATACCGCCGGCCGACTCATTCGAATCGCGCAATCACCACGCGGCAGGGCCGTCAAAGCCAGAGGTGACTCTGGCCAATCAAGCGATTAGGCAACACCGGTCATTTTGATCGGCTTTCCGAAAGCCCTAACCACAGGCGTCTTGCTCATGTCTAAGATCTACCCCAGCGCTGAGGCTGCGCTGGAAGGCGTGCTCACCAACGATACGCTCATCGCTGCGGGCGGATTCGGGCTTTGCGGCATTCCCGAGCGACTGCTCGACGCGATCCGCGATAGCGGCGTCACCGGCCTGACCTTCGCGAGCAACAACGCAGGGATCGACAACGAAGGTATCGGCAAGCTGCTGCGCACACGCCAAGTCAAGAAGATGATCAGCTCCTACGTTGGCGAGAACAAGGAATTTGAGCGCCAGTACCTCGCCGGTGAGCTTGAGGTTGAATTCTGCCCTCAAGGCACCCTTGCCGAACGGATGCGCGCCGGCGGATCCGGTATACCGGGCTTTTACACCAAAACCGGTGTTGGCACGCAAGTCGCTGAGGGCAAAGAGCACGCTGAGTTTCCAGATCCTGACGGCGTGATGTCGACCTACATCCTTGAGCGCGGTATTTTTGCCGATCTCGCCATCGTTAAGGCTTGGAAAGCGGACGAAACCGGCAACCTGATTTTCCGAAAAACGGCGCGCAACTTCAACCAACCCGCGGCAACTTGTGGGCGCGTATGCGTGGTGGAGGTAGAGGACATTGTGCCCGCGGGCGCACTTGATCCCGACGCGATTCATCTGCCCGGTGTCTTTGTAAATCGTATGGTGCTTGGGGCACCCTACGACAAGAAAATCGAGTTCCGCACAACCCGCGAGCGCGAGAGCGCGTGAAGCCGGCGTACCGCTCGTTTGCAGCCCTCGCCTGCCTCGCGGGGCTAACCCTGTCAGGCTGCGCTGCGGTCGCGCTTCCAGTGCTGGCTGGCGGGGCAATTGTCCGCTCAACCACTGACGGTATCGACGCCGATTTAAGCCGCGCCAGCACACCGGATCAGAGCCCAGCGCCGCAAGCCGCCGCCAGTTCAACACCTTCTCACACCCGCTATCACGATCCCGAGGAAAAGGATGCGTTTGCCCTGTTCTTTGCCTACGCCAAGGGTTGGAATGGTCAGAAAACGGCGGCTTTGCGCCAACCGGCGGCCCTGGATGGTGTTCGAAAGGAATGTCGGAACACAGCGCCCAGTGTGCTGATCGATCTGGACCCGGCCGGCTCTGTGTTTGCACCCGGCATGGCCTTATCGCGCCGCAAGGAATTGGCTGCCAACCTCGCAGAGCTCAGAAAAAGGAACATCTCGGTAGCCTGGATATCCGCCGCGTCAGCTGCGTATGCAGGTGATGTGCGGCTCGCCCTCAAGAACAGCGGACTTGATCCCGCATCAAGCGACGCGCTTCTCATGATGCGTTACCACACGGATCGCAAACAGACCCGTCGCAACGACCTTGCCGAGGCGATGTGCCTTATCGCGATCGCCGGCGACGAGCGCGCGGATTTTGATGAGCTGTATAAGCATCTGATCAATCCCGAGGCCGCCTACACGCTCGAAAGGATCGTGGGAAATGGCTGGTTTCTGGTACCCAGCCTGATCATCGCCACTCCGAACGCGCCCGCAGCACCCGACACACTCCTTGTCGCCACCATGGAAGAGACCAAAGAATGACCGACCCTGCCAAGCACATCGGCTGGAGCCGCGATCAGATGGCCGCGCGCGCTGCGCGCGAGCTGCGGGATGGCTACTATGTCAATCTTGGCATCGGCATCCCCACGTTGGTTGCCAATCACATCCCGGACGGGATGCTGGTGACGCTTCAGAGCGAGAACGGAATGCTCGGCATCGGACCCTTCCCTTACGAGAACGAGGTTGATCCTGATCTGATCAACGCAGGCAAGCAGACAATCAGCGAATTGCCTCACAGCGCTTACTTTGACAGCGCGACGAGCTTTTCCATGATACGCGGTGGGCATATTGACCTTACTGTCCTTGGGGCCATGGAGGTCGCGCAAAACGGGGATATCGCAAACTGGATGATCCCGGGCAAAATGATCAAGGGTATGGGCGGGGCGATGGACTTGGTCGCCGGTGTCAAGAAGATCATCGTTGTCATGGACCACACAAGCAAGGCGGGCGATCCGAAATTCATTCCATCGTGCAGCCTCCCGCTCACCGGAGCGGGCGTGGTCGACATGATCATCACGAATCTCGCCGTATTTCACCGACCCGATAAGTCTGAGCCCTTTAAACTCGTTGAGCTCGCGCCGAGCGTGAGCGCCGAGGAGGTCGCCGCCAAGACCACAGCGACTTACAAGGTGGACCTTTAGAAGAACGGCAGGACACGGTCACAACTTGGGACCGCAAGAAGCCTCATCAGCGCCGTTCCACGTAGGGTTGTCCTTTGGCGGACGGTGGCCAAACCGCTCTAGACCGCTATAGCGCGCGGCATGACCACATGGCTTGAATCCCCGCGCAACCCAAACACGCCTTTGGCCGGCCTTAAAGTGCTGGAATTGGCGCGCGTCCTAGCCGGCCCTTACGCCGGACAGGTGCTGGCCGATTTGGGCGCGGATGTGATCAAGGTCGAGAGCCCGGAAGGCGATGGCACGCGCCAATGGGGTCCGCCTTGGGTCACGCGCGTGGGGGCCGACGGGGTCGAGCGCCGTGAGGCGGCCTACTACCACGCGTGCAACCGCGGCAAGCGATCTATCGCGGCCGACTTCAAAGATGAGAGCGCGCTCAACAGAGTTCAGGCTCTGGCGCGGGATGCCGACGTCCTGATCGAGAACTTCAAGACCGGGAGCCTCGCCAAGTTCGGCTTGGACTATGGGTCGCTTACCGACAGCAATCCAGGGCTGGTCTACTGTTCGGTAACCGGCTTTGGCCAAACCGGCCCGCGCGCGCATGAAGCAGGGTACGACTTTGTCATTCAGGGTATGAGCGGCTTTATGTCGCTAACCGGAGCGCCCGACAGCGAACCTGTCAAAATGGGGATCTCGATCTCCGACCTTTCGACGGGCATCTGGGCGGCCAATGGCATTCAGGCGGCGCTCTTGATGCGCGCGCGGACAGGCAAAGGCCAACATGTCGACATGAGCCTGATGGATTGCTCGGTGGCGTTGCTGTCAAACCAGGCAACCTATCACTTCACCACTGGCGCAAACCCGCCACGGATGGGCAACGCTCACGCGCAAGTTGCCCCTTATGGCGTCTATCCTGTGAGCGATGGGCACGTGATCCTCGCGCCGGCCAACGATCGCCTGTTCGCCAAACTGATGATGGTGCTGAACCTCGAAACGCTGGCCCAGGACCCGCGCTTCGCCCACAACGGCAACCGGGTGACCAACGCACGCGCGCTGGATAGCCTGATCGCCAAGGCTTCGGCTCGATGGACGAAGACGTCTTTGCTCGACGCGTGCCATGAAGCGGGCGTTCCCGCCGGGCCGATCAACAATCTGGATGAAGTCTTTGCCGATCCGCAAACGCTGTCGCGCGGCCTCAAGGTTGGGCTCGGTGAGTTGGCCGGCGTGCGCAGCCCATTTGTCTTTTCCGACGCCGAGCTTGCCCTGGACGCCGCGTCTCCGATGCTTGGCGAGCACGGTTAGGACAAAGCGCGCGCCACCCGGCGCCAAAGCCACTCTAAGGGTCCCCTACTGATCCGTGCGCCCCAAAGCGGAGACCAGATGAGCATCGCCACGATTGGCACAAAGCTGAGGGCCAAAGCCCCAGCGCGGGTCACCTGACCAAACCACCCCAAGCCCCAACCGGCAAAGAGCGCTGCAAAAATGACGCTGGTCGCAATGTAGTTGGTAAGCGAGAGCCGCCCGACGAAGGCAAGGCGCCGCGTCACCGCTCCATCCGGCGCCAGCAGCGCCATGGCCAGCAACGCATAAGACAGTCCAAGAAGCGTATCGAACGGCGCCGATACAATCAGGGCCGCGGAACCGGCAAGCGCCCCTGGAAAGCCCGCCTCGGCAACCCACCATCCGATGGCCAGCAGGGCAGGAATCGCAACGATCGCGCAAGCCGCGGCGAGCCGCTGTAAGCGAAAGGTGCGCCATTCACCCGCCAACATTCCGTCGCGCCACAGGCCCATACCCAAAGTCATCGCCGCCAGGTTCAACGGCAACGCCGAAAGGAGCGCGGACAATTGATCCGGAATTGTGGCGCTTCGGCGCGCAATCCGCTCGCCCAGACCCTCTTGGCCCAGACGAAGAGCGTATTCCAGAGCGCCGGGATCAGAGCCAAAGTTTCGCTCCGCGAACAGCGCCGCATCTGTGCCGACACGGCCCGCGTAAAAATCGAGCCCTGCGGCTCCAAAGACGATAAGGCCGCCGCCAAGATGCAACGCCAAAAAGCCGACCGCGATCGCATAAAGCGCGGCAGACGACTTGCCCCTAAGGAACGGCAGCGCCATGCCTGCCACTGCGTAAACACGCAGCACATCGTTGCTGGCCAGAACGATGGAATGCGCAAGGCCTATACCGAAAAGCACCGCCATTCGGGCCATGTGCGCGCGCCAGGGCCGTTCGCGCTCTTTATCCAGGAGAATAAGACACCCCGCGCCAAAGAGCATCGCAAACAGAGTACGAAATTTGTCTTCAACAAAGACAAAGCTGGCCAGCCAGACCAATCGATCTGCTGCGCCATCCGCTCCGTAGGCGACGGGGTTGTAGTACGCCTGAAGCGGCAACGCGAAGACGTAGACGTTCATCCACGCAATGCCGATCACTGCGACCCCGCGCACGGCGTCGAGCTGCGCTACACGATTGCCTGAATGGTCAAAGGGCCGCTGCATAGGACAGCCCTAGCGCAAAGATCAGCTGAGCGCCGACTTCAGATCATCGATCAGGTCGGTACGCTCCCACGGGAAGAAATCGCCTTCCGCCGTACGCCCAAAATGACCATAGGCCGCGCTTTTGCGGTAGATCGGTTTGTTGAGGCCCAGATGGGTGCGAATACCGCGCGGAGTAAGACCACCAAGCTTAGCAATCGATTTGATCGCGCCCTCAATCCCCGCATCCGTCACCCCCTCGGTGCACGTCCCGTGCGTGTCGACATAGAGCGACAGCGGCTCGCTCACGCCAATGGCGTAAGCAATCTGGATCGTGCAGCGGGAAGCCAGGCCGGCGGCCACCACATTCTTTGCCAGATAGCGGGTGATATACGCGGCGCTACGGTCCACTTTCGTGGGGTCCTTGCCGCTGAACGCCCCACCGCCGTGCGGGGACGCACCGCCGTAGGTGTCGACAATGATCTTGCGTCCCGTAAGACCTGCGTCTCCATCAGGGCCACCGATCTCGAACGCGCCGGTTGGGTTGATGTGCCAGGCGGTCTCCTCAGTGATGAAACCTTCGGGCAGAACGCCGGTGACCACATTCTTCACATAGGCTTTGAGTTCAGCCTCCTGGTCGCCCTCATGATAGCCGCGCGCGTGTTGGGACGAGACGACGACGGCGGTGCAGGCGACCGGCTTACCATTTTCATACTTCAGGGTGACCTGGCTCTTGGCGTCCGGCTCTAGAAACGGAGCAAGACCCGATTTGCGATCGGCGGCGAGTCGCTCAAGGATCTTGTGGCTGTAATCAAGCGTTGCCGGCATCAGGTCTGGAGTCTCATCGCACGCAAAACCGAACATAATGCCCTGATCGCCTGCGCCTTCATCCTTGTTCGAGCCTTCCTCTCCGGCATCGACGCCCATCGCAATCTCCGATGATTGGCCGTGCAGGTGATTTTCAAACGTCAGCGTTTCCCAGTGAAACCCGTCTTGCTCATACCCGATTTCGGACACCGTGCGGCGCACTGCGCTCTCAATCTCATCGCGCGCACCAGGCGCCCAGTAATTGTTGTATTTCCAGTCTTCGCGGCTCGTATCGTACATCGGCGTGCAACGAATTTCGCCCGAGAGAACGACGCGCTGGGTCGTGGTCATAGTCTCGCAGGCAACGCGCGCTTCGGGATCCTTGGCCAGCATCAGGTCGACGATCGCATCAGAAATCTGGTCGGAAACCTTGTCGGGGTGCCCTTCAGAGACACTTTCCGAGGTGAACAGGTATTCTTGACGCATGGGAACTCCCGATTGCTGTGCGTAGTGCCGGCCACCTCATGCAGATATAAGGAAACCTTTATGTCTGGGCAGCGCCGTAGCTGCGCGATCTCCGAAGCGCAAGCAGTCTTGGGACGCCCAGACCCGCCAAGATCAGCAGCGCCGACCAAGCGAGCGCAAGCGCGTTGCCAAAGCGCGAAAACAGGGTCGGCGAACGCGCTTGCGGCACACGTCCTTCCAGCGCTGCGGCGGCCCCTGTCGGGATGTGTTGACGCACCGACCCGTTGGCATCGATGACCGCGCTTATGCCGGTTGTGGTCGAACGCAGGACAGGAAGGCCTTCTTCGAGAGCGCGCAGGCGCGCTTGCCCCAAATGCTGCGGCGGACCCCACCCGCCGAACCAACCATCGTTGGATGGGTTGAAGATGAAATCGGGGCGATCCTCGCGATCAACCACGCGGCCGGAAAACACAATCTCGTAGCATATCTGAACGCCGGCCTTGCCAAACGGACCAAGATCGAGCGTGCGCGGGCCAGGACCTGGACGATAGTCGATCGACCCGGCAACCAGGCGCGAAAGGCCAAGGGGTTCGAGTATCGAGCGCATGGGCAGGTATTCGCCATAAGGCACCAAGTGGGCCTTGGCGTAGTGATGGGTAATGTCACCCGCCCCGTTAAGCGCAAGGACCGAGTTGCGCGCGCTGATCGCCCGCCGGCGTCCCTCAACTACGCCAATGTCAAGATTGACCACCCCGGTTAGCAATGTGGATTCAGCCCCGATCACCGCGCCGATCCGCTGTCTGGCAAACTCCGGATCCCCTTGCCTTGTCAGCGGGTTTGGGACGGTCATCTGGTTGTAGTAGCGTTGCGGGTAACCGTCCTCGAGAAAGTCTGGAATAGCGCTCTCAGGCCATAAGACCAGTCGCGGTTGCGAGCGATGCGCGGCGGTTAGGTTCGCAATACGCTCAAACTGTTCCTCGAATTTGGAACTGTCGTTTATCTCGTCTTGGGGAATAAGGGGTTGGACGAGCGTAAAGCGCGTTTGAGTGTTCTCTTCCCAGGAATCTGTGTCAGGGAAAACCATCCTGATCGAAACAAGGGCAACCAGAAGCCCGAGAGCCAGCCAGCGCTTCGATAGGGCAAGAGCCACAGCGCCAGCGGCGATGACGACGGCCAGGCCGGACAGCGCATAGGTACCAGAATACGGGAGAACGACGCCAAGGCCGGGTGCCGTCCATCCGCCAAGCAGGATCATCCCGAGCGGGGGCCAAGGATATCCGGTAAAGGCCCAGCTCCTCGTCCATTCCAAGAGAATCCAGGCGCCGGCGAGCACGACACCGAAGGCAAGCGGGGGTGAACGCCGCGCAAGAAGGTGAGCGGTAAGCGCCGCAAGAGCCGGATAAACGGCCAAGTAGGCGCACAAGAGGGGGACCGCAATCCAGCCAAGAAACTCAGGCATCTTGGCCTGATGCGTAAAGGCCGTTGCAATCCAATTGTTAGCTAAGGTCAGATGCACCCAGCCGAAAAGCCATCCGCACCAGGCGGCCGCCCGCCATGTGGGCGCCTTGTACAACAACGCGATGAAGCCGCCCAAGGCCGGCAAGGCCAGCCACCAAAAGTGTACGGGAGGATATCCGAGCGCTGAGATCAGGCCGAAACCCACGCACGACAGAGCTGGACGGTTTGCGCATGCGCGCCAAAGGCCACCAACACCTTCGTAGACGGACGAAAGCATCACACGGTCAACCTATCGCGCGCACGTGGCTTCGCAGCCCCTCAGCTCAAATCTATGTCAGCCGACCGCTTCCAGCGCGTCACCATCGTCGCTGCCGGGCGAAGTGTCGCCACCAATTGCGGGAGGAAGAACCGAGGAGTCAATCTCTGCAGGCTCGCCATCGTCAGGCGCCTTCTTCGTGCGGGGCTTGCGTGCGCGCGGCGCCCGGGTCTCGTCCGGGGCCGATCCCCGGCGGCGGCGCGATTTGGTATCAGCCGAGCCCTCGTCTGCCTCTGCGGCAACCGCATCTGAAGTCTCAACTTCCTGGTCCGCGAGTTCCCCTTCAACGCCGACTTCGCCTTCGGCCTCCAGCGCATCGCCATCTTCACGGCGGCTGCGGCCACGGCGAGCGTTGCGGCGGTTATCGTTGCGACGGGCATCGCTGTCATCGCCCTCTTCAGCGCGGGCATCGCCGTCATCGCCGCGACTTTCGTTGCGCTTGGCGCGGGCCTCTTCCTGGCGCGATTTGTTGTCAGCGATGACCCGGAAATAGTGATCCGCGAATTGCAGGTAGTATTCGGCCTGAACCCGATCGCCGTTGTGCTGAGCGTCTTGGGCCAGTTTCTTGTACTTATCGAGCAATTGCGGCGCGTTACCACGCGCCCGGCTGTCAATCCGGTTAAGCTGGTTTCCGCCGCCGCCCTGGTTGCGATTACCGCGACCGCGGCGACGATTGTTCCGATTGTTATTCAAGGAAAGTCTTCCTCATTTGCAGCCCTTGCGGCACAGCCAGACGCAAAAAATACAGCGCCTTGCGGCCATTTGGTCCCCATGGGCCCTAAAATCACCCGCATCCCTCCGGGACGCGGTGCACACTCCGTATCGTGTCGACCAAAGAGTCGTGACCCTCACGGTCGAAAAAAACGATAAGTCGGAGCTTGACGTGGCGCAGCACCCAAAAGCGCTGAACGGCATGTCTGATTCGACAGCTAGCGAGCCGAAACCGATTTGCCAAGCCCCACCGCCATTTTCCCTAGGAAAGGATCAGCGCGCGTGGCCGATTTGCAAGATCATGGCGAAGTTCGGCGTCCAATCCTTCTTTTTCAGCAAGTTCGGCCACGGCCCGAGCCTGACTGGCACCAATTTCCAACACGGCCTTTGCCCCTGGAAGCATGAGCTCGGGCAATGACGGGATCAAGCGCCGATAGTCATCAAGTCCGTCTGATCCGGCGAACAGGGCCCCCGCTGGCTCGAAGTTACGGACATCGATTGTCAACTCGGCGTCTGTTTCAACATAGGGCGGGTTTGCAATGACCAGATCGACCCGATCAAGTCCCTCGGTCCAAAATCCGCCTTGATCACCCTCTTCGCTCCAGTCGGCTTCCAAAAAGCGCGACCGCCCCGTCAGACCCAACCTTTCTGCGTTTTCGGACGCCACGGCGAGCGCCGCTTGGCTCCGATCCAATCCCGTGCCGCGAAATCCTTCTCTCTCGGCCAGAAGGGTGAGAAGGAGCGCGCCTGACCCCGTACCCAGGTCGAGGATTTGACCTTCTTCGAGATTGCCCAAGGCGCACAGAGCGGCGTCAATCACGGTCTCGCTATCCGCCCGTGGGATGAGAACGGCGCGGTTGACCAAAAACTCGCGGCCGAAGAAGGAACAGCGACCGGTGATGTAAGCGATTGGTTCACAGCCAGCGCGGCGTTCAACCAAGAGGTCGTACCCTGATGGAGCGCGGTCTTGCATGCGATGAAGGAGCGTTTCCGAGCGTCCGGTCCGCAATAGGTGCGCCATAAGCAGTTCCGCATCCAGTCGCGCGGTTTCGCTTGTTGCTTGCAACCGCTGCGCTGCCGCGCGGACAGCCTCAGCAACGGTCACTGCGCCAGCGCCGCCAAGCGCTTACCTTCATCCTCGGCAATCAGAGCATCGACCATTTCACCAAGTCCGGGGCCGGCTAGGACATCGTCAAGTTTATGAAGCGTCAAACCAATGCGGTGATCGGTCACACGGCCTTGGGGAAAGTTGTACGTGCGAATCCGCTCCGAGCGATCGCCGGATCCGACCATCGCCTTGCGCGCTTCGGCCTCCGCGCCCTGCGCTTCATCGCGCATCTTTTCATAGAGCCGCGCGCGAAGGACCTGCATCGCCTTGTTGCGGTTCTTGATCTGGGAACGTTCATCCTGCTGCATGACGACGAGCCCCGAGGGCAAGTGCGTGATGCGGACCGCGCTATCGGTCGTGTTGACGTGCTGGCCGCCTGCGCCCGAGGCGCGATAGGTGTCGATCTTCAGGTCGCCTGCATCAATCTGGACATCGACCTCATCGGGCTCGGGCAAAACCGCCACTGTCGCCGCCGAAGTGTGGATGCGCCCGCCGCTCTCGGTCACCGGAACGCGCTGGACGCGGTGAACGCCGCTCTCAAACTTGAGCTTGGCGAAAACGCCCTGCCCGGTGACGTTGGCAACGATCTCTTTAAATCCGCCGACTTCGCTGGCGTTCATGCTGACCGGTTCGACGCTCCAGCCGTGCTCGGCGGCGAAACGTTCGTACATGCGATAAAGATCACCGGCGAAGCGCGCCGCTTCATCGCCGCCCGTGCCAGCGCGGATTTCGAGCATGGCGGGCCTGCTGTCCGCCGCATCGCGCGGAAGCAACGCAATGGCGAGAGCTCGCTCCTTGGCGGGAAGGGCCTCGCGCAAGGTGGTGAGCTCCTCTTGCGCCATCGCCTTCATCTCCGGGTCGGCGAGCATGTCCTCAAGACCCACGATTTCTTCGCGCGCGGCCCTTACGTCGGCAGCGATTTTGGCGACCGGCTCAAGCTCCGCGTAATCGCGAGAGGCGCGCACGAACTCGTCACCTTCCAGCGTGCCGCTGGCCATGCGCGCTTCGAGCTCTGCGAAGCGATTGGCGATTTGGTCAAGGCGTTGGGGGGGGATTTGCATTTATCTGGGCTCTGGAAGGGTTCGAACCTCTTCGTCCAACTCATCGATCCTGTCGCCAAGCGCGCCAAGATCTTCGTCAAAGCGAAGATCCCAACCTTTCTCGATGATCTCATCGATAGAAAGGCTGGTCTGTTCTCCGGTGGCGAGGTCTTTAAACTGGAGGCGGCCCGAAGCGATTTCATCATCACCAATGATAATCGCTGCCTTCGCGCCAGCTTGATCCGCCCGGTTGAAACGCTTCTTCATATTTCCACGAGCAAATATCTCGGTCGAAAACTGGGTCATGCGTAAGGTTTGCGCGACTTCGACAGCCTTGAGTTGAGCATCCGCTCCGATAGGAATGACCGCGAACTCGACTGGATCACCCGCTTGTTCCCCCACCAGCATAGCCAGCCGCTCGATCCCAGCCGCCCAGCCGACCGCCGGCGTCGCCGGACCGCCCAAGCTCTCCATCAGCCCGTCATAGCGCCCGCCGCCCAAAACCGTGCTCTGCGAACCCAGCGCTTCAGCCGCCGCCGAACCCTCATCGGGGACGAACTCAAACGCCGTGTGGCGATAATAGTCGAGCCCGCGCACGAGGCTCTCTGCCCGCGTCCACGCGACGCCCGCCGCATCGAGCCCGCTAGTCACGCTCTCAAAAAATGCCAAAGCCTCGCCCGAAAGATACTCATCGATCTTGGGCGCGTCGGGCAAAAACACCTTGTCGCGCGGGTCCTTGCTGTCGAGGATGCGCAGCGGGTTCTTGTCGAGACGCTCCTGGCTGTCTTCGGAAAGATCGCCGCGCACCTTCCCGAAATACGCAATCAACGCGGCGCGCCAGGCCTCGCGGCTCGACGCATCGCCGAGTGTGTTGAGGTGCAGGGTGACGCCTTCAATCCCAAGCTCGCGCAAAAGCTGATCCGCCATCGCCAGCAATTCGACATCGGCCTGCGGCTCCGCGGCGCCGATGATCTCGGCGTCAATCTGGTGAAACTGGCGATACCGGCCCTTTTGCGGGCGCTCATAGCGAAACAAAGGACCGTGCGTCGCAAGTTTCAACGGCGCGTGCTGCTGCCAGCCATTGGTGAGATAAGCGCGCGCAATTCCGGCGGTAAACTCGGGTCGCAAGGTTAGCGAGTCTCCCCCGCGATCCTCGAAGGAATACATCTCTTTGGAGACGACATCGGTCGTCTCGCCCAGCGAACGGGCAAAGACCTCGGTCTTTTCAAAGACCGGGAATTCGGCGCGACGGAAACGATAAAGACGCCGAACGCGCTCAAACGTTTCGACGACAAAGGCAAAGGCCTCGGCGTCGGGGCCGAAGATGTCCTGGGTGCCGCGAATGGCCTTGGGAGTGTTCTTACTCATAATGCCCTGTATCTGGTTTCCTGAGCGCCTAAGACCAAGGGGGGCCTTTCGCAATGCCCCGCCGCGCGCTAATGGGCCGCACGGTCAAGCCGCCAACGCTCAAACGCCCGGACCGAAAGCGGCGCAGCTATCAATTAGGAAACCCCCTTCCATGCGCATCGACAAGATACCCACTGGCGCCAACCCGCCGGACGATCTCAACGTGATCATCGAAGTCCCTACGGGCGGCGAGCCGGTTAAATACGAGTTCGACAAGCAAAGCGGAGCGCTGTTCGTCGATCGCATCCTGCACACGCCCATGCGCTATCCAGCCAATTATGGTTTTGTCCCCCACACACTCAGCCCCGATGGCGACCCTCTCGATGCGCTTGTTATTGCGCGATCGCCATTTATTCCAGGCTGCGTGGTGCGCTCGCGCCCAATTGGTGTGCTGAACCTAGAAGACGAGCATGGCGGCGATGAAAAGCTGGTCTGCGTGCCGGTGGATACGACGTTCCCCTATTACTCGGACGTGGGGGAAACAAAGGACTTACCCTCGATCATCATGCAGCAGGTCGAGCATTTCTTCACCCATTACAAGGACCTCGAAGCCGAGAAATGGGTTCGCGTCGGCAAATGGGGCGACCGAGCCGAAGCGCGCCAAATCGTGATCGAGGCAATCGCGCGCGCCGGCAGCGCGGCTTGATGGCCGTTCGCCGCTCTGGTGGAGCCTGGCTCCGCCAAATCAGGCGCGTCAAAGAAAGGCGAAGATACCCTTTACAAGGGCGGTAAGACAAACGGGCAACCCAATCGCAAGCAACCAAAGGGCGATCGTATCCCGACGGAACGCCGAAGCGAGCTCTGGATTGGTGGCGTCCTCGTCGCTCAAGCTGGTCCAGCGGCGTTCGAACCACCGGCACGCGGGTATGATGGCCGCTACGAGGATCACAAGCGCTGCATAAGGCAAGATGGAGGAAAACCCCTCGGCCAAGGCCTTCACGGTCATGTAGATTTGCAGTCCGGTGTAAACCAAGAGAGCGTATGCGACATGATCGCTCATCGCTCTCCGCCAATCCGTTGACGAGCTTGCCGGACCCGCGTCCGCTCGCTCCTGCTCCTGCGACAATTCGTTCATTAGCCCGCTCCCCGACGGTTTAACCTCTCCGTCGGGACTATCCCAAACCCAGCCACGCGTTGCAAGCTCTGTAACAAATTTGCAATTCCCTTGCATGGAACGCAAAGCTGCACCGCCACTCTTCTGGAATTGCTGGAAAATTGTCGGCGCAGATCGAAGCTGAGCCGAATCCGATCCACGCTCGCGGCTCCGCTTTGGCGGTGAAAATACGCGAATCGCAAAGATGTGGCGCCGTTGAGGGCCCGCGTGAGCGCCGATCTTTCACCGCTCCAACGGTCTATTCTTGCAAAAATCCTGCCAAATGCGTCATTGTTCGCAAGACTAAGCAGAAACCACCCTTCCCTGATACTACGACTTTGCTAAAGCTGGCGCGATGACTGACACAACCACCCTTGCGAACGACGCGCTAGAGACTGAAACGGCCCAGAGTTCGTACAGCGACGCACCGGCGAGCAAAGAGATGCCTGAGGGCGGTCTCGAAGTTATATCGATCGCCAAAAGCTACGACAAACGCGCTGTGCTGAACGACATTTCGCTTAGCGTTGCCAAAGGAGAGGTCCTTGGCCTCCTTGGACCAAACGGCGCGGGCAAGACGACGTGCTTTTATTCGATCATGGGGCTGGTCAAACCCGATTCCGGCCGCATCCTCATGGACGGTGAGGATCTTACAAACCTGCCTATGTACCGGCGCGCCATCCTGGGAATTGGCTATTTGCCGCAGGAGACAAGCATCTTCCGCGGCATGACGGTTGAGGAGAACATCAACTGCGTTCTTGAGATGGTCGAACCGGACCGCGAAACGCGGGCAAAGGAGCTTGAACGGTTGCTGGGCGAATTCGGCCTCACGGATCTTCGCGACAGCGCGGCAATGGCGCTTTCCGGGGGCGAAAGACGGCGCTGTGAGATCGCGCGCGCGCTGGCTGCAAAGCCCTCCATAATGTTGCTTGATGAGCCATTTGCCGGGATCGACCCGCTTTCGATCAGCGATATTCGCGACCTCATCAAGGATCTGAAGCGGCGCGGCATCGGTGTGCTCATTACCGATCACAACGTGCGCGAGACGCTCGATATCGTCGATCGCGCTTGCATTATCTATGGGGGCCAAGTCTTGTTTGCCGGCACACCGCAAGACTTGGTGGCCGATGAAAATGTGAAACGGCTCTATCTGGGCGAGAGCTTCACGCTCTAGGATCACGCTGCATGGCTCTCGGCCCTCGCCTGGACCTTCGCCAATCGCAATCGCTGGTGATGACGCCGCAATTGCAGCAAGCGATTAAGCTGCTCGCGGCGTCCAATCTTGAGATCGAAACCTATATCGGTGAAGCGCTGGAAGCCAATCCGCTGCTGGAAGCGGGGGCTGTGTCTTCCGAGAACACCGGCGATCCCGGCGAGCCGGACGATATCCCCCGTGAAGAATTTACTGCGGACCAACTTATCGCTCAAGGAGGCGGGGAGGGTGACGCCCCGCTCGATCTGGATACCAGCGCACTGGATCGGGATCGCGACACTGGCGATGGAAGCACTGCGTCGCGAACCGCGAGCGCCGACGACTGGGGAAGGGCCGCAGGATCGGGTGGCGGCATCGACGGTGAAGCGCCGGATATCGAGGCAACACGAGCGGCTGAGCTTTCCTTGGGAGACCACTTGCTGGCTCAGATCGGAGCGGTTGTGCGCGACGAAAGGCAAGGCTTTGTTGCGCGCCACCTGATCGGCCTTCTCGATGACGCCGGCTATCTCTCGCCGGATCTGCGCGAGGTTGCGCTGGACCTTGGTGTTGCGCTCCAGGAAGCCGAAAGAGCGCTTCTCGCGATCCAGACACTCGATCCCAGCGGGGTTGGGGCGCGCAGCCTCGCCGAATGCCTCGCCATTCAGGCTAAGGAGGCCGACCGCTACGATCCGTGCATGGCGCGTTTGATCAACAATCTGGAACTCATCGCGCAAGGCGAAGTGGCCCGCCTAAAACGCTTGTGCGGCGTTGATGAGGAAGACCTTGCCGACATGTTGAGCGAGTTGCGAGGCTACAATCCCAAGCCTGGCCTGGCCTACGCGCAGACCAGCGACACAGCGATCGTCCCTGACATCCTGCTTACCCCGAATGGCGAACATGGATGGGACATTGCGCTCAACGAGGACACGCTGCCTCGTCTGATCGTCAACCGGGACTATTATGTCGAGCTGTCGGGTGGGGCGACCAATCCAGAGGCGCAGACGTGGCTCAAGGAAAAGCTGGCCGATGCGCACTGGCTTATCCGCGCGCTGGATCAGCGACAAAAGACGATCCTCAAAACCGCAGCCGAGATCGTCAAACAACAAGATGGGTTCTTTAGACACGGTGTTTCCGAGCTGCGCCCGCTCACCTTGCGCGAAGTGGCGGAGCAGATCGAGATGCACGAAAGCACGGTGAGCCGCGTCACGAGCAACAAATATCTTTGGTGCGAACGTGGGACGTTCGAGCTAAAATACTTTTTCTCCAGCGGGGTCGCTTCCAGCGACGGCGAAGGCGCGTCCTCTGAAGCCATCAAGGCGCGGATCAAGGCGCTGACCGACGCCGAGGACCCCAAAAAAGTGCTGTCGGACCAAAAGTTGGTGGACCTGCTTAAGGAAGAAGGTTTCGATCTCGCGCGGCGAACGGTCGCTAAATATCGCGAGGCTATCGGGATCGGATCGAGCGCTCAAAGGCGGCGCGCGAAGAAGATCGCGGGGCTCTAGAGAGGCATCAATGCCGCAATTGCGTGCATCTCCGCATCACTAGGTAGAAACCCTGCGACTCGTGGAGTCAGGCCGGTTTACACTAAATTAACCTTTCCCGTTCAGATGTTGTGTGGTTAATACATGACAACACCTCTTTATGAGGCGTTACCGCACCGAAACGTGTCACGACCCAGATTTTTGGGGCAACTAGGGGACCAGCAATGCGCGTGCTGCTGATTGAGGACGAGCCGACAACCGCTAAGGCGATCGAGCTCATGCTGACCACCGAAGGGTTTAATGTCTACTCAACCGATCTGGGCGAGGAAGGCCTCGATCTGGGCAAGCTCTATGATTACGATATCATTTTGCTCGATCTGAACCTGCCGGACATGCACGGCTATGACGTGCTTAAGAAACTGCGCGTTGCGAAAGTGCAAACGCCGGTTCTGATCCTTTCAGGCATCGCCGAAATGGACAGCAAGATCCGCTCATTCGGCTTTGGCGCCGATGACTATGTGACCAAGCCCTTCCACCGGGAAGAACTGGTTGCGCGCATCCACGCCGTTGTGCGGCGCTCAAAAGGCCACAGCCAGTCGATTATCCGCACCGGCAAGCTTGCTGTTAACCTCGACGCGAAGACCGTCGAAGTCGACAGCGCCCGCGTCCACCTGACCGGTAAGGAATACGCGATGCTCGAGCTGTTGTCGCTGCGTAAGGGCACCACGCTTACGAAGGAAATGTTCCTCAACCATCTTTACGGTGGCATGGACGAGCCGGAACTGAAGATCATCGACGTCTTCATCTGCAAGCTGCGCAAGAAACTCAGCCATGCATGCGGCGGCGAAAACTACATCGAAACGGTTTGGGGCCGCGGCTACGTTCTGCGCGATCCCCATGAGGAAGTCGAAGCGGCCTAACCGCACACCATTCTAGTCTCGCAAACGCGCCCGGGGCCAGTATTGGTCACCGGGCGCTTTTTTGTCAGCGCCGCGCCAGTCCAGCGGCGAGATCAAGCCCGGTCGGGTCCTGGAAGGCTCGCAGGCCGAACTCCGGCGCAATCGCCAACAAATGATCGAAGATGTCGGCCTGAATGCCTTCATAGATATCCCACGCAGTTGTGTTGGTGAAGCAATAGAGCTCGATCGGCAGACCGTGCGTCCCCGGCGCCAATTGCCGCACGAGCAGCGTGAAATTCGCGTCAATGCGCGGATGCGATTTCAGATAGGCCTGTATATAGGCGCGGAAGGTCCCGATATTGGTAAGGCGCCGCGCATTCACAGGCGCGGCTTCGCCGTCCAGCTCGTTCGCGTTCCACTCGGCAATCTCTGCACCCTTCGCCTCGAGATAGGGCGCGAGCACGTGGAACTTCGTGAGGTCGGCCACCTCGTTTTCACTCAGAAAACGGATCGAGTTCTGGTCAAGAGCGATGCTGCGCTTGATCCGCCGTCCTCCGCTTTCGGCCATGCCGCGCCAATTGGCGTAGCTGTCGGAAACCAGTCGATGGGTCGGGATCGTGACAATCGTCTTGTCGAAATTCTGCACCTTCACCGTGTGCAGCGAAATGTCGATCACATCGCCATCCGCGTCCATGCTCGACATCGTAATCCAGTCGCCCACGCGGAGCATGTCGTTGGTGGTCAGCTGGATGCTCGCGACTAGGCTCAGGATCGTGTCCTTGAACACCAACAGCAAAACCGCCGTTATCGCGCCCAGACCGGACAGCAGCAGCAACGGGCTTTCATCGATCAGGATCGAGATCACGATAATCGCCGCGCCGCACAGGACAAGGATCTTGGCGACCTGGACAAAGCCCTTGATCGGACGGTTCTTGGAGGTCGGCAGACGCTCGTAGAGCTCGTTCGCGTAGGCTAGCCCGCGTATGATGGCCATCGCGACCGACACGACAATGAGCGCCTGCGCGGTGTGCATGATGAATGTGCGCGTCTCGACCGAAAGACCAGGAACAAGCCATTCAAGCCAGATCCCACGCGAGATAATCAGCAACGGCACCACCGTCGCAGCCCATCCGGCGGCCTTGTCATCCGTGTCGGTCTTTTGGTCGAGCCAGCGGGCCAACGTCGCCAGGATTACCGCCTTAAGGATGTAATTGGCGATCACAGCGGCAAGGCCGAGCCCAAGCAAGCCAACAAAGGTCTGCACCCACGGTGCCTGCTGGTCGAAGAAAATAGCGAGTTGTTCCATATCTTGCGCGCTCTAGCGGGGAAGCCCCCCCGGCCTCAAGCTTTGCAAGCACTGGACAAGCGCAAAAGAGATCGCCAATCGCTGCTCCCCATGACGGCATACAAGGAAGGCGACCCCACCACGCTCAGCCGGCTCTATGGCCGCAGCGTCGGCAAACCCCTGCGCGCGCGCCAGCAGGAGTTGGTCGACACGCTCCTTCCCAAGATTTCGGTACCGCAAGACGGGCCGGTTACGGCTGCCGCGCTTTTTGGTGAGGAGTGCGCGCTGCATTTTGAGATCGGCTTTGGTGGCGGAGAGCATCTTGCCTATCGCGCGGACCTCTTGCCCAATCACGGCTTTATCGGCGCCGAGCCCTTCCTCAACGGCGTAGCGCAGGCGCTCGCTCATGTGGAAGAGGGCAAACTGGCCAATGTCCGCCTTCATCACGGAGATGCGCTCGAAGTGCTCGGGCGCATGCCCGACGGAGCGCTCACCATGATCTATCTGCTCCACCCCGATCCATGGCCCAAAGCGCGCCACGCCAAACGCCGGATGATGAACGATGGCCCGGTTAAGCTGATCGCGGACAAGCTGAGGCCGGGCGGCGAATTTCGCTTCGGCACCGATCACGCGGTCTATCTGCGCCACGCGCTGATGGTGATGCAGCGCTACACCGATCAATTCGAATGGGTCGTTGACGGCCCGGCAAGCTGGCAAAACCGCCCGTCGGGCTGGAGCGAGACCCGCTACGAACAAAAGGCGCGCGAAGTCTTCGGCCACGAGGTCTGGTACTTCCGCTTTCGGCGGCGCTGAATTGCAATTGCGCCCCCTTGGCGTCAGACTGCACCGCAACAGGGGGTAGCTATGGTAGCAAGGCGGCAATTTCTTGGGGGCTTGGTCGTTGCGGCCGGAGCGCTGACTGCATGTTCCGAAGTCACCAGCGGCGGCGATGAATCGGGCGGACGCGCGACCAATCCAAAGTCAGCTGGCCTTGATGCCACGGCTCTTGAGGATGCGCTGGTCGGGTCTTCCTATCTTGGTACAGGCGGCGGTGGGAGCCTTGCTGAAGCGCGAGCGCTGATTGCGAAGGACCTCGCCTCCGGCCTTTCCTTTCGTCTTCTCTCTGTCGACGCCTTGAGCGACACGGACCGTGTCGCCTGCCCTTATGGGCTTGCCAGTCTGGCGCCGATGAGCGAGGAAATGGCAGCCAAACTCGAAGGGAATGAAGCCAAGTTTGAAGAGACCGTTCAGCTCGCCTTCGAAACGCTGGAAGACCATGTTGGGCAAAAGTTCGCAGCGGTGATCCTTGGCGAGATCGGACCTTTAAGCCTAGCCGAGGGCCTTTCGATCGCAGCGCGCCTTGGTGTCCCGGCCCTTGACGCCGACACCGTCGGTCGTGCCGTCCCTGAGATCAATCAGCACTCAGTTAAGGTTGCAGGGATACCCCTTACTCCCATTGGTGCGGCGACGCCCTTCGGCGACCAATTGGTGGTCAAGACTCTGGGAGATCCAAGCCGTGCCGAAGACCTGCTGCGGAGCGTATCGGTGGTCAGCCAGCTTTGCGGGGTGACCGACAGTCCCATCACCGGACGGCAAGCCCGAGCCAAGGGGACACTCGTCACCGAGAGCTTCACCCTTGCCCAGTCAATCGGCGAAGCGGTTCGTTTGGCGAAGGAAAGCGGCGGCGATCCTGTTGAAGCGGCGCGCGCTGCGGGCGATGGCTACCTCTTGTTCAAAGGCGCTGTCGCCGACTTTGACTGGCGCGATGAAGACGGCTTTCTGGTTGGCACGCTCGATCTTGAAGGCACCGGGGCGTTCGCCGGCCAAAGCTTCAAGACTGACTATAAGAACGAGCACCTTGTTGCGCGCCGCGACGGCCTTGTAGTGGCGACATGCCCGGACCTTATAAGCGTCATCGATCTTGAGAGCTTTGACGGGGTCAACAATCCCGATTTCACCATGGGGCAAAGGGTCGCGGTGATGGGCTTTCGCTCCGATCCGCTGTGGCGCGAAGAGGCGGGTCTAAAGGTCTTCAGCCCGGCTTATTTCGGCTACAACTTAGACTACGTCCCGATCGAAGAGCGGATCGCCTAACCCACAACCCCCGCGCTCGTCAGCACGGCCAGCGTCAGCACGTCGGGCGCGAGCGCGGTCATCGGGGCGATCTGCACCGGCTTTTCCATGCCCAGCAGCATCGGGCCCACAGTGCTGTTCGATCCGAGCTCGCGCAGCAGCTTAGCCGACAAATTGGCCGATTGCAGGCCCGGCATCACCAACACATTGGCCGGCCCCGACAGGCGGCTGAACGGGTAAAGCTTCATCACCGCCGGGTTCAGCGCGGCATCGGGCGCCATCTCGCCCTCATACTCAAAGCCCGGCTCTTCAGCATCAAGCATCGCCACCGCATCGCGAATGTTGTCGAGCCACTGGCCCGACGGGTTGCCAAAGGTCGAATAAGACAGGAACGCGACGCGCGGCTCATGGCCCATCCGCCGGGCAACCGCCGCCGTCTCTTTCGCAATGTAGGCCAATTCCGAGGCGCTTGGGCGTTCGTTGATCGTGGTGTCGGCGAGGAAGGTCGTGTGGTTCTTGCCAATCATCATGTGGATCCCGAAGGGCAAGGCGCCCTCCTTTTTGTCGAGCACCAGATTCACCTCGCGCACCGTCTGGGCGTAGGTTCGGGTGAGACCTGAGATCATTCCGTCGGCATGGCCCAGCGCCACAAGCAGCGCGGCGAACACGTTGCGCTCTTGATTGACCATACGGCGCGCGTCACGCTCGGTGTAACCGCGACGCTGCAAACGGTTGTAGAGATAGTCGACCATCGCTGGGACGTGTTGACTGTCCGCTGAGTTCTGAATTTCAAAGCTCCCGGGGTCCGAGACCGAAAGCTGGTGCAGCTTGTCGAGCACCGCTTTGGTGCGCCCGACCAGGATCGGCGTACCATAGCCAAAATCGCGGAACTGGATGGCCGCGCGCAGCACGACCTCCTCTTCCGCCTCGGCGAAAACCATCCGCTTTGGGTTGGCTTTGGCCTCGTTGTAGACTCCGGTGAGCACGCTTGTGGTCGGGTTGAGGCGGCTTCGCAGCTGGACCCGGTAGGCCTCAAAGTCCTCGATCGGCGCTTTGGCGACGCCCGAATCCATCGCCGCTTTGGCGACCGCAGAGGACACAACCTCGATCAGGCGCGGATCGAACGGAGCAGGGATAATGTAGTCGGTGCCAAACTTCTGGTTCTTGCCATAAGCGCTCGCCACCTCTTCCGGGACACGTTCACGAGCGAGTTCAGCGATGGCGGCCGCAGCAGCCACTTTCATCTCTTCATTGATGGTCGTCGCCTGGACATCAAGCGCGCCGCGAAAAATGAACGGGAAACCCAGCACGTTGTTGACTTGGTTGGGAAAATCGCTGCGTCCCGTGGCGATGATCGCATCCGGACGCACCGCTTTGGCTTCGTCTGGCATAATCTCGGGAACAGGGTTGGCCATCGCGAAGATGATCGGCTTATCGGCCATCTTTTCCACCCATTCCGGCTTAAGCGCGCCAGCGGCGGAAAGACCCAGGAAGATGTCAGCCCCTGCGAGAGCCTCTTCCAAGGTGGTCGCTTTTGTCGCGACGGCGTGAGCGCTCTTCCACTGGTCGACATTCTCGCGGCCAGGAGTGATCGGGCCGCTCCGATCGCACATGATCACGTTCTCGTGCGGGACGCCCATCGCCTTGATCAGCGCGGTGCAGGCAATCGCCGCAGCGCCGGCCCCGTTCACAACGATTTTTACGTCTTTCACATCCCGTTGGGTGAGATGGCACGCGTTGAGCAACCCGGCAGCGGTGATGATCGCCGTGCCGTGCTGATCATCGTGCATGATCGGGATGTTCATGCGTTCGCGAAGGGCCGCCTCGATAACAAAGCATTCTGGAGCCTTGATATCTTCCAGGTTGATGCCGCCAAAGCTTGGCTCCATCAGCGCGACCGCCTCGATAAAGGCGTGGGGATCCTCTGTGGCAAGTTCGAGGTCGATCGAATCCACATCCGCAAAGCGCTTAAACAGCACCGCCTTGCCTTCCATCACCGGCTTGGAGGCCAAAGCGCCAAGATTGCCGAGACCCAGGATGGCTGAACCATTGGAAATGACCGCCACGAGGTTTGCTTTAGCCGTGTATCGGGCGGCGAGCGAAGGATCCTCGGCGATGGCCTCTACCGGCGCCGCAACGCCGGGCGAATAGGCAAGGCTAAGGTCGCGCTGCGATGTCATAGGCTTCGTCGCTACGACTTCGAGCTTACCGGGCCGAATGGTCTCGTGATAAAACAACGCTTCGCGCGTCGTGAAGCCACCCTTCGGTTCGTCAGCGATAAGTACCTCCTGTTGCCGCCCTTCCTTCGGCGTTTAGACGGCGATCGTTACAAGTCATAGGAGAATTGCGTCTTTCGAGGAGGGATCAGGGGATAGCCCGTAAGGGCGACCTCCCGAATCGGCTTAAGGCTGATAACCACAGCCAAATGGCCGCTGCCTCGTCACCCAAACCCACTCCGATGATGGAGCAATATCTCGCTCTCAAAGCAGAAGCGTCGGGCTCGCTGTTGTTTTATCGTATGGGCGACTTCTTCGAATTGTTCTTTGATGACGCAAAGCGCGCCTCTGCCATTCTCGACATCGCTTTGACCGCGCGCGGCGAGCATGACGGAGAGCCCGTCGCCATGTGCGGCGTTCCCGTGCATTCCGCTGAAGCGTATCTCGCGCGGCTGATCAAGGCGGGCGAGAGGGTCGCTATCGCTGAACAAGTCGAAACGCCCGACGAGGCCAAGGCGCGCGCCAAACGCGAGGGCAAGCCATCTTCCAAGGCGTTAGTGAAACGCGACATTGTGCGTTTTGTGACAGCGGGAACGCTAACCGAGGAGGCGTTGCTTGAACCGCGCCGGTCCAATGTTCTGGCAGCCCTGGCCAAACTGCGCGAAACCATCGGCATCGCGTCGGTCGACATTTCAACCGGGGTGATGGTGCTGGCCGAATGCTCTTCTGAATTGCTGGGCGCGGAGTTGGCCCGGCTGGGCCCGAGCGAGGTGGTGGTGCCCGATGGATGGGCTCAGAGCGCCCCCGAAGACCCAGCCCTCCATGCGCGCGCAAGCTTTGACAGCGACAGCGGAGCGGCGCGCCTGGCCGGATTGCACGGCGTCGCTACGCTGGACGGCTTTGGAGAATTCTCGCGCGCGATGTGCGCGGCAGCCGGGGGCTTGCTTGGCTATCTTGACCATGTGGGTCGCGGGTCGCTGCCGCTTCTTCTTCCGCCGCAGACGCACGCAGGTCAGACGACAATGGTGATGGATGAGGCGACGCGCGCGAGCCTTGAAATCCTCTCCAGCAGCGGTGGGTCCAGGGCCGGCAGCCTTGTGGCGACATTGGATCGCTGCGCAACAGGCGCCGGATCACGTCTTCTCGCTGAGGATCTGTCTTCCCCCTTACTGAGCGCTCCGATGATCACCGAGCGGCTTGCCGTCGTCCAATTTTTTCGCGATCGCCCGATAGAACGCGCCAGCCTGCGCGATCTTCTGCGCGGCCTTCCCGATCTGAGCCGTGCCCTGGGTCGGATCGTCGCCGATCGAGGGTCCCCGCGAGATCTTGGGCAAATCCGCGATGGCCTGCTTGAAGCCCAACGCATCGAGACAGGTCTGCGCGCTCTACCCGATAAACCGCCGCTTCTTGAGGCGCTCTTGCCCGGTCTTACAGGGCATGGCGCCTTGACCGATTGGATGACGCGCGCACTGGTTTCCGCTCCGCCGACAGAGCGCGCTGGTGGCGGCTTTATTGCAGAGGGCTATGACGCCGGACTGGACGAGCTGCGCTCAATATCCGGCAGCGCGCGCCGCGCCATCGCCGCTATGGAGGCGCGATACCGCGAGGAAACAGGTATCGCGAGCCTCAAGATCAAGCATAACGGCGTGCTTGGCTATTTCATCGAAGTCCCCAGCCGTCACGCGGACCGCCTGATGGAACCGGACAGCGGCTTTACGCACCGGCAGACCATGAAAGGCGCGGTGCGGTTCAACTCGCTCAGCCTGCATGAGGAAGCTTCGCGAATCTCGGAGGCCGGCGGTCGGGCTATGGCGGCGGAAGAAGCGCATTTTGAAGAATTGGTCGCCGCCATCATTGCGGCCCGCGAGAAGATCGCCGACACCGCCGCTGCGGTGGCAAGGATCGATGTCGCGGCCGGCAACGCCGAACGCGCAGCGGAGGGCGATTGGTGTCGGCCGGACATTGAAGAAACCCCCGGCCTCTCCATCACGGCTGGGCGTCACCCGGTGGTTGAAGCGGCGCTCACGCAAACCCGCGACCGCTTTGTGGCAAACGATTGCGCTCTGAACACCGACAATCGGCTCTGGCTCATCGGGGGGCCGAATATGGGCGGGAAATCGACGTTTCTGCGGCAGAACGCGCTCATTGTTCTCATGGCTCAGGCGGGGTGTTTCGTTCCCGCCGAAGCGGCGCGCATTGGCCTGGTTGACCGCTTGTTCAGCCGAGTGGGCGCGTCCGACAATCTGGCGCGCGGGCGCTCAACCTTTATGGTGGAGATGGTCGAAACCGCCGCGATCCTCTCGCAGGCGACGCCCAGCAGCTTTGTCATCCTCGATGAAGTCGGGCGTGGAACGTCAACCTATGACGGCGTCGCTTTGGCTTGGGCGGTCGTCGAAGCGGTGCACTCGCAGATTGGCTGCCGTTGCCTGTTCGCAACCCATTACCATGAACTCGCACGCCTTTCTGAAAGCTGCGAAGCGCTTTCATTGCATCATGTTCGCGCGCGTGAGTGGAAGGGCGAACTGGTTTTGCTTCACGAACTGGCTGAAGGGCCGGCAGACCGGTCCTATGGCCTGGCCGTGGCAAAGCTGGCCGGTGTGCCTCCACCGGTTGTTGCGCGAGCCAAGGCGGTGTTGGAGCGTTTGGAGAAGACGCGTGCGGAAACCGGCGGGATTGCCGCGGGCCTTGGCGATTTACCCCTCTTTGCCGCTTCGGCCGTGCCTGATGACACGCCGCAATCGGCATCAGACGAGCTGGCTGATCGCCTCGCTCAAACGGATCTGGACGCGCTTTCGCCGCGCGAAGCGCTCGACCTTCTCTATGATTTAAAGCGCGACATGGCTGAGCGGCGTTGACGCAGGCGGAGACTACCAAACCTTAACCGCCTATGGGCTAAAGCCGCGGTCATGGCTGACGGTGTTTTGGCAAACAGTAAGAACGCTCTGATCTTTGCTGGTGGCGTTATTGCGTGCGCCGTCCTGCTCGCGACGACCATCGGGTCGCAGTTCACGCCCAAGGACCAAGGCGAAGCCGTCGAAGAGCAAGACGTGCCCCGCACAAGGACAGCCACGGCCAGTCCCTCGCGGCAACGGCCTCGCTCAGCCAGCGCTTCGGCGCCATCAGAAACCGAGTTTTTCGGGGACTTTGAGGGTTTCGCCGATGATAAAGCGCTGATCGATGACACCGCTGGTTTTGATCCCAGTCCCGCCGATGAATCCAGCGTGATCTTGGAAGAGGCCCCCTCCTTCGAAGAGCCTGACGCGCAATCATCGCGATTGACCAATCAGCCATCACGCTTGGAGCAAGAGCGCGAGGCGCCCACTAAGAGGCCCAAAAGAGGTGACGTCCCGGATGATGTGAACTGGGTCTCGAAGAGCGGGCAACGTTGAACGCAGGGCCGTGCGGATCCCCTGCGGGTTGGGTCAACGGGTGGGCACCGGCGCTTCGCCGGAATAGTCGTAAAAGCCGCGACCGGTCTTGCGTCCCAGCCAGCCAGCCTCGACATACTTCACAAGCAGCGGTGCGGGGCGATACTTGCTGTCACGCGTCGTCTTGTACAGCACTTTGATAATATCAAGACACGTATCCAGCCCAACAAAGTCAGCAAGCTGGAGAGGCCCCATCGGGTGGTTGAGACCAAGGCGGCAGCCCTTGTCGATATCTTCGATCCCTGCGGTCGACTGACCCAGCACAAACACCGCTTCGTTGATCATCGGCAGCAAGATACGGTTAACGACAAAACCCGGCTCATCCTGGCTAAGCACCACCTCTTTGCCCAACCCTTCGGCAAAGGCCGTGACCCGGTCGGTTGTTACTTGTGCGGTCGCAAGGCCGGGAATGACTTCTATCAGGCCCATGACCGGCACCGGGTTGAAGAAATGCAGCCCGATAAAACGGGATGGGTCTGGCGAATGGTTCGCCATACGCGTGATCGGGATCGAGCTCGTGTTGGACGCCATGATCGCGGTGGCGGAGAGCACTTTGCCCGCGTTCTCAAAGATCGCTTGCTTGATCGGTTCCTTCTCAGTCGCCGCTTCGATGATCAGGTCAGCGCTCTCCATCGCGGCGTAGTCGCCAACCGGTGTGATCCGCTCAAGCAGCGCCTCGGCTGCGTCCGCTTCGATCTTGCCGCGACCAACCTGTTTGGCCACCGCCTTGTCGACCCGCGCCTTGCCCGCCTCGGCGTGTGCAAGATCGATATCGGCGAGGATTACATGCATGCCTTGCCCGGCGACGGTCTGAGCGATCCCGGTTCCCATCTGGCCGGCTCCGATAACCGCGATATTCCGCATAGCAGCATTTCCCTTCGCATGTGCAGCAACTGACGTGGCTCGCGTCGTTAGCGGCGCAAACAAGGGATGGCTAGAGCGTTGGGAGCCTCAGGGGCTGCAGGGCGATAGCGCCTTAGCGGTTGGCACCGGGCACCCACTTTACATCGTCAGCGCCGTTGGCGTTGGTGACGCGGGCGAGGACAAAGAGCAGATCGGAAAGCCGATTGATGTAAATGAGCGCCGCGGGGTTGACCTCGGTCTTTGCCGCCAGTTCCGTCATAGCGCGCTCCGCCGCGCGAGCGCTGGCGCGCGCGATATGAACGCGCGCAGCCGCCTCGCTGCCGCCGGGAAGCACAAAGCTGGTGAGGGGCTGGAGGTCCTCGTTAAGCGCGTCGATCTGGCTCTCAAGCCACTCAGCTTGGCTTGGCACGATACGCAGCGCCATCTGCGATGGAGTAAAGTCTGCGTCAGGAGCCGGCGTCGCAAGGTCCGCACCGAGATCGAAGAGGTCGTTCTGGATCCGCGTGAGCGCCGCTCGGTGTGCCTTGTCTTCAAGCGCGCAAATCGCCAGCCCGATAGCGCTGTTTGTCTCATCGACTGCGCCCATCGCTGCAATCCGCGCGGAGTGCTTTGGCGTGCGCGATCCGTCAACGAGGCCCGTTGTCCCATCGTCGCCCGTGCGGGTGTAAATCTTGTTCAGTTTGACCATGGGAGTTGCGTCTTAATCCCCGCCAGCCGCGGCGAGCAGTCCGATCACCACAACGACCGCGATCGCGGCAGCCTGATACTTGATGCGGGCGAACATGGCCTTGTTCTGCATGTTCTGCATCTCGGTGACGGTTTCGCCCTCCCCGCTTTCCAGATTGATTTTGGTTGTTTTCAAGAACGCGACCACTCCCTTCACAAGGGAGTAAACGACAAGCCCGGCCAGGGCCACGAACACAGCGACGAGCAAATAGATCATGGCTCTCTAAATAGCTCGCTCGCCCTCAGGTTCCAGCGATCTTTGCATGGGCGCGCCATCGCACGCGCAATTCCTCGGCCAGCGCCCGGCCATTTTCGCCGGCGCGGCGTTGATCACCAAGCGCGGGCGAGCCGCGACGCTTCGACAGCTTCTTCCCTTGATCGTCCATCAACAGGCCGTGGTGATGCCAACGCGGAACGGGAAGATCGAACAAGGCCTGAAGGAGCCGGTGAATGTGGCTCGCAGCGAAAAGGTCCCTGCCCCGGGTCACAAGCGTCACGCCGTCCTCAGCATCGTCCAGCACGACCGCCAGATGGTAGCTCGCCGGGGCATCCTTCCGCACGATCACCAGATCGCCAAAGTCGCTGGGGTCAACCTCCACACATCCGGCCTCCTCATCGCTCCAAACCAGTCGGCCCGCTTCGGCCATCGCCTTTTCAACATCCAGTCTCCAAGCGACGGGAGCGGTCGGATCGAGCCTTTTCCCCTTGCAGGTCCCAGGATAGATCAGGCCTTCCTCGCCCCGCCGCGCACCGGCCGCTTCGATCTCTTTGCGGGTGCACACGCACGGATATAGGAGCCCCCTGTCGATCAGATCGCTCGCCGCCAGGGCGTAGCGCTCAAGTCGGGTCGATTGGGCTGGCACTTCACGCCACTCCAGACCAAGCCATTCCAGGTTGCGGCGATACTCATCGATCAGCTCTGGTCGGGTGCGCCCGCCATCGATGTCCTCGATCCGCAAGAGAAATTCTCCGCCGGCTTCGTGTGCGAGATCATGGGCAACGACCGCTGAAAAAGCGTGGCCACGATGCATCGGGCCATTGGGACTTGGCGCAAAGCGGGTGACTAGGGGCATGGTCGCCTCACTCTTGGCATAGAGCCGCCGCGCGCGCCATCCACGCCTTACTCTCAGCCTCTAAACAGTTTATCCACAGGCTGCCCACAGTCTTACTCAAAAGAGCGGGCCATTCCTCGTCGTGGATAGCACGCTTGTAACGGCTTTGACTCTTTCCCTTGCCACGGCATGATCGCATTCAATCAGGGAGGGACGCGAAACGTGTTCAAAGCCGAACTGATCGAAGGCGCGGCAAAATTTCGCAGCGCCGATGAGGACCCGACGAGGAATCTTTCGGGCTGCCCCGCGCTTGTGCTCAACGCGGATTACACGCCCCTGTCTTATTATCCGCTCTCGCTCTGGCCCTGGCAGACGGCGATCAAGGCGGTGTTCCTCGACCGGGTCGACATTGTCGCGAGCTATGATCGCGAAGTGCATTCGCCCAGTCTGGACATGAAAATCCCAAGTGTGATCGCGCTTAGGCAATATGTGAAGCAAAGCGAGTTTCCCGCGTTCACCCGCTTCAATCTGTTCCTGCGCGATCGCTTTCAGTGCCAGTATTGCGGCAGCACCGAGCATCTCACGTTTGATCATGTGATTCCGCGCCGTCTTGGTGGCAGAACCACCTGGGAAAATATCATAACCGCCTGCGCGCCCTGCAATATGAAAAAGGGCGGACGCACGCCAAAGCAGGCCAATATGCCGGTTCGAATGAAGCCGATCCGCCCAACAAGCTGGCAGTTGCAGCAACACGGCAAGCAGTTCCCGCCCAATTACCTGCATGAGACGTGGCGCGACTGGCTGTATTGGGACATCGAGCTAGAGGCTTGACCGCCGCGCTTTGCCGCGCAAGGTCAGCTTCATGACCGCGCTCATTCTCTCAGCCTTGCTCGTGGCCGCTTCGATTTCGATCCATTACGAAACGCTGCGCCTCACGACTATTGGAGCAACGGACCTGGGGGTGCGTCCCCGGATACGTCTTTGGATGATGTTGGCAGGGGCTGTAACCTCGCATCTGATCCATATTGTGCTCTACGCCGTCGCCTATCTTCTGCTCGAATACTCTTTCGAGGTGGGCGCGATCGAAGGGCCGGACAGCGGCCCCTTCAACGACGCGTTCTACTTCTCGCTCGTGTGCTACACGACGCTCGGATTTGGCGACGTTTATCCATCAGGAGCACTGCGCCTGCTGAGCGGAATTGAGGCCCTCAATGGCCTTGTCATGGTCACCTGGACCGCGTCGATGACCTATCTGCATATGGAGCGCTTTTGGCGGATGGGTGCCGAAGAGTAAGCCTTCTATGTCACCGCCGCCCGCTGGGTGAACTCCGCGCGCCGCCATTCCCCATGCTCAAAGACAGTGGCCAGACGCTGCGCCGCCTGCGCGATATCCGCAAAGCTCAAATAGGCCGGGGCAAAGCCCAAGCGCAGGATATCCGGATCGCGGAAATCGCCGATTACACCGCGCGCGATCAGCGCCTGGCAGATGGCGTAAGCGTCGCGGTGGCGGAACGAAAGCTGGCTTCCGCGCGCGCCGCTGTCGGCGGGGCTTACGAGGTCGAGCTCCAAGCCATAGCTTTGGACGCATTCGAGGAAAAATTCCGAGAGCGCTTGCGACTTGGCGTAGAGCCGTTCGACGCCGATCTCGGCGATCAGATCGACGCCCACTTCCAGCGCGGTCAGGCCCAGCACAGGCGAGGTGCCGCATTGCAATTGCTCGATCCCGGGTGCGGCTTCGTAGTCGTCCGAAAAAGCAAAGGGGCGCGCGTGTCCGAACCAGCCGGTCAGCGGTTGTTTGAGATCGGCCAGATGCCTCTCGGCAACAAAGGCGAAGGCGGGCGCGCCCGGGCCCCCGCACAGATATTTGTAGCCACACCCTGTGGCAAAATCCGCGCCGACCGCGTTGAGATCCACCGGCAGAGCTCCGGTTGAGTGGGAAAGGTCCCACAAGACCAGCGCTCCCGCTTCATGCGCCGCTTTGGTAAGCTGCGCCATGTCGAAAAGCTCGCCCGTCTTGTAGTGCGAATGGGTGAGCATCAGCACAGCAACGTCTTCGCCAAGCGCCTCCAATATAGTCTCGCGCGGGGCCAATCGCTGTGTGGCAAGGCCCTGTCGCTCAAGCCCTTGGATCATGTAAATATCGGTGGGGAAATTGCCCGGCTCGGACAGGATCACCTTTCGCCCGGGCCGCCTTTCGAGACCCGCAGCGATTAACTTGAACAGGTTTGCGCTCACCGTGTCACAGGCAATAACCTCATGCGGATGCGCGCCGATCAGTGGAGCAATTTTGGCGCCGATGCGGCTGCCCATCTCAAACCATCCAGCCTCGTTCCAGCTTCGAATAAGGCCCTCGCCCCACTCGTCCTCAACCGCGCGCGCTATCGCTGCGGGGGTGGCCTTGGGCAACGCTCCGCGCGAGTTGCCATCGAGATAGACAACGCCTTCGGGAAGCGTGAAAAACGAGCGATACTGACGAAGCGGATCGGCCAGGTCACAATCGCGCGCCTGTGCGAAAAGGGTCACGGCCATTCTCGCAGGATCGCGCGAACCGGCGATGCATCCGCGTTCACAACCGGCAGCGGTAAGGCGATAAGTTCGTAGCGTCCTTCGGGGACGTTATCGAGGACGAGTCCTTCCAGCACGCGCATATCGTGCTTAAGCACCGCTTTGTGAGCGAGCATCTCCTTGGAATCCTGGGGATCGATAGAGGGTGTGTCGATTCCGACAAGCTTAACCCCCTGAACCCCGAGCCATTCGATCGTCCCTGGGGCGATGGCGGTGGTGTCGTTATCCCAGGTGTCGTGCGGGAAACGCTCAAAGGTGCGAAACAAGACCCGGTCGACGCTGTGCAAACGCGGCAAGTCGCCGACTTCGATAGCCGCGCCTGCGCGACGCGCGTCCACCACCAGGCACTCGCCGAGATAGGGCTCCAAGCCGACACTCGCGATGTCAGGTGCGGTCTCGCAATAGTGCAGGGGGGCGTCGGCGTGGGCCCCGGAATGGGTCGACAAAGTGAGCGCCGACACGTTCACCGGAGAGCCCGACTCCATTTGCCAGGTGCGTTTGTGCTCAAACGCGGTGTCGCCGGGCCAGACAGGTAGCTCAGGTCGCAGCGGCTGAGAGATGTCCCATATGCGCCGACTCATATGGCCGTCCTCACGCTGAGCAGTTCGGGAAAGAACGCTTGTTTGAGAACACCCTCAAGATACGGCACGCCTGGTGTTCCACCAGTGCCCCGCTTGAAGCCGATGATCCGCTCAACGGTCTTCAAATGGCCAAACCGCCAGCGTTGGAAATGGTATTCAAGATCGACGAGCTTCTCAGCGAGTTCATACAAGTCCCAATAGGAATGCGGCTCGCGGTAAATGGTGGCCCAGGCCGCTTCAACGCTGGCGTTGGCTGAGTAGGGTGCCGCTAGGTCCCTTTCAGTCACGCTCGGGTCAATCGCGAAACCGCGCCGCGCGAGCAGCGCAATCGCTGCATCATAGAGGCTTGTGCGCGCTGTTTCCTCGCGTAGCCGCTCAGACCAATCGCCGGTCCTTTGATGCAGGCGCACATGCTTGGGATCGCGTCCTCCGAGCATGAACTCCATCATGCGATATTGGGGCGATTGAAAGCCCGACGAAGCGCCCAGATGCGGCCGAATTGCCGAGTAATCGTGCGGTGTCATCGTGCTCAGGACATCCCAGCTCTGGATCAATTGCGTCTGCGCGCGCGACACGCGCGAAAGCATCTTGAACGCTGGGCGCAGATCGTCTGCTTCAATCGATAGGCGCGCGCTTGTGAGCTCATGGAGGCACAGCTTGAGCCACAATTCGCTCGCCTGATGGACGATGATGAAAAGCATCTCATCATGCGCCCGAGACGCAGGATGCTGCGCCTCTAGGATGCGCTCCAGATCGAGGTAACTGCTGTAGGTGACCGTCTCATTCATAGCTTCGCCAGCCCTAGCGCGTGCCATAACAGGCGCAAGTTAGCCTTCAAGAACGCGGGTTTCCGGGTGATGCTTGTCGAGGTGCTTCTTGATGATGCGAAGATTGCGTGTGTTGGAGCGGAACACAAGGTCAGCCGCGTCGCCAACAAGCGGCACCAGACCGATCAGGGTGTCGAACGCGACATTGGCGCCCATCCGGGTAAGCGACCATTTGGAAAGCCCCAAATTGCGCGCCTCCCACACGATGTAAGCGCCCATCGCGGTCGTCACGACGTCGCCGAGCACCGGTACGAGACCAATCAGCGCGTCCAATCCGACCGGAACGTTCAATCCCGGAATGCGAAAGCTGCGCTCTAGCAGGTACTCCATCGCTTCGACCCGAGCTCGGATCGAGGCTGGGTCCGTCCCGATCGGAAGCGTGAAGCTCATCCCATCAGGGCCACCACCCGGCCAGCCGTCCGGAAAAGGATCCATATTACCCGGATTGTTCATTTTCGCTCCTCTCCAGTCCTAATTGGTGGGTCCAGAGAGCGGGAACAAGGGGTGCAATCCCCACGGATTGGGTTGGTAGTCGGCAATCGAGCCGCGCACGAGCGACCAGCGAACGGGAGCGCCAAGCGGAATGAACACGTCTTCCGCAACCAAGACAGCATGCGCCTCAGCGAGCATGCGGCGCTTGACGCGTGGATCGGTGATGCTGAGCGAAGCGTTGACCATTTCGTCGGCCGCCTCTGAGCACAATCCGATCTCAAGTTCGCAATTGAGTTGATTCAAGTACCACCGCGGGCTTGAATAGCGCGCGATTGTGTCGCGCCAGGTAAGCTCGGCCCCGGCACCCGGTCGCACCTGAACCGCACGCACCCCAATATCTGCCCAAGCGCGCGCAATACCGTCGAACACCAGATCGCTACCCGGCCCTTGCGGCATGCCAATCCGCAAGACAACTTCGTCGACCTCATTTTCATCGCGCCATGTCGCCATGCGTGTCGCGGCGATCTGACGTCGCTCGTCGAGCGATAATCCTTCCCAGCGACTTCCGGCAATCGCTTGATCACCAAACATACCTGGGGGAACGATCCAACTTGTCGGCTGCCAACCGCCAAGACCAAAGGGCTCAATCAAGGCGGCGCGGTCAAGCGCCATCGAAAGCGCCTCGCGTCGTGCAGGGTCGGCCAACACTCCCTCGTCGCTTCGAAACACCAGTCCGAAGAGCCCCTGCGCGGGATCGACCTGGATCGTTCCTCGAGAGAGCGGCCCGAGCTCGATCTGCGGGAACGCGGAGAGCGTGCCGTTCAGGAGCAAGTCAATTTGGCCCTTGGAAAAAGCGTTGATCGCCATACCGGGCGGCAAGGAGCGCACGGCCAAGGAGCGACTCGAGGCTTCCCAATCCGGGCGCCTTGGCAGTCCACGCTCCTGTGGCGGAAGCGCGCTCAGGCGCGCAAGGGGTTGCTCGTCATCGCGCGACACCACCATAGGGCCGGCTCCGCTTCCGCTTTTGATCACTCCGAGCTCTGGTTGAGCCAAGAGCCGCAAGAAATCTGGCATGGGACTCGAAAGGCGCAGTTCCACGACCTTCTCCGTCATCGCACGAATATCGGTAACCTTGGCGAGGTCGAGGCCTAGTGCGGTGCCCTCTAGCTGGCCCAGAAGTCCAGTTAAAGCCAGTTCAACATCTTCCGCCTTTACCGGCTCCCCGTCTGGCCAGGCGCGCTCTCTGAGGCGAAAGATATAGCTCATGCCGTCGTCGGTTACGATCCATCGTTCGGCTAGCGCCGGCACAACTTGACCCGACGAATCAAGCGCCACCAAACCTTCAGTCGACGCGGCTCTGAGATGTTGAGCGGCGGGGGATAGCTGCACACCTTCTTCGAACAGACTTCCTGAATCGCCGACAATTCCAACTTCAACCGGGCCATCTGGGGCAAACGGCGTACACCCCGCGATCAAAAGGGTGCATGCAAGCAGACAAGTAAATGGGTATTGCGGAGCCATCATCCCATCACTCCTAACAGAGTGATGTGCTCGCGTCAGCGAAGTAAGAGCGGCGGCGCCTGGATAAAGACGCTTGGAGCGCGGTCAGACTTTTCGCAGGGTCGTGGGATCGGGGGGAGCGGGCGCTTTGTGGGCCCAGGAGGCCTTTAAGGTCATGTCGACCTCTTGGCTTTCAGTCTGAGATGGTTTGCGCGCGAGCTGAGAGTCGATTTCGCGATCAAAGGCGATACCAAACCGCTTATCCTGCACCCAGGCGACACTGCCCCCGACCTGGCCGACATTGCGCAGCTCAATTTCGAGCCTTGTCCCGCGTTGGACAAAGACATTGCCTTCGCCCATCATCCCGCCATCAGAGAGATTGCGCACCCGCACGCGGTGCGCTTCGCTCTCTTGTTCGACCCGAACGCTGGCGAGTAGAAACAGACTGTCGCGTGTCACGCTGCGTGTCTCTACACCCGTCATATTCGCCGCTTCTCCTGCGTTCTTTGCTTGGTTCGACCTCGATGCACCGCGTTTCTGCCCCCGCAGGCCCGCGATCTGAATCTCGCTAGGCAGGCGCGGTAAACGGATCGTTAACGCGAAGCGCAGCGAGGGATGAGAGTGGGCTAACGTGCCAAAGTGAAACGCTTATCAGGCAAAGTGTTTAGACAGTCAGAGCAGCCGAAGAACGCACACCCTGCGTTCTATTCGTCGCGGCTTACTTTCTCGCGACGCTCATGCGCCTCTTGGGCCTCAACGGTCATGGTTGCCACAGGGCGCGCGATCAAACGCTTTAGTCCGATCGGATCACCGGTAACTTCACAATAGCCGTACTCGCCTTGGTCGATCCGGCGCAGCGCGGAATCGATCTTCGAAACAAGCTTACGCTGGCGGTCACGCGTGCGCAGCTCGATGCCCCAGTCCGTTTCACTTGATGCGCGATCGTTCAAGTCCGCCTCTCGGATTGGGCCATCCTGCAAAGACTGGAGCGTCTGATCCGCCGCGCTGTGAATCGAGCGCTTCCATTCGATCAGTAGCATCCTGAAATAGGTCTGCTGTTGCTCATTCATATAGTCTTCGTCATCGCTGGGCACATAGTCCGGAGCGAGCAAACGTTTGGCTTTTTCAAGGATGTCAATTTCGTCAGCTGCAGACGTCGCCATTGGGCCCTCTTGTAACAGTCATCTTCCGCCTGACAGTCCCATATCAGCGCCTGAGCGTGCTCATTGGCAAGCTTGCCCCCCAGCAAGTCGCAGCGATTGGCTGGCCCTATAGGCATGACAATTGGGCCTAGCAAGCGACTTTGCGCATAGGCGCGTGAGCCAACCCCCGAAATCGCGCCGCTCTTGCCGGGGAAAACCCTTAATGCGTCGCGCTGTTAACCAATTGTTAGCCATGATCAGCAAGACCTTGGTGGACCGCGATCAAACGGATGTCCGATCGCTTGAACATTTGAGAGCAACTTGGGGGAATGCATAATGGAACTGACACCAATCAAGTTTGAAACCAGCCAGCCAACCGAAAACAAGGCCGAAGATCTCGTGGTCGCTCGTGCGCTTGCCTCCGCGGCGCGCGGCAACGTTTCGGCCTTCTTTGATCTAGGTGTCGTGTACTCGACTGGCAGCGGCGGGGTTCCGAGCGACCTCATTGAAGCGCACAAGTGGTTTAACATCGCCGCAGCGCGCGGACACGAGGACGCTGCGGTCTGCCGCGCCGATGTTTCCGACGAAATGACTGCACGAGAAATCGCCGAGGCCCAGCGGCGCGCGCGCCAATGGCTTGCTGACGAACGCCGCCGGGTTGCCTGATAGAAAGCTCAGTCTGTCTTTTTGAACGGCGTACGCCCGTCGAGGAAAATCTGATCGGTGGCTACCCCTTCGCGCTCGCGCTCGAGAAAGTCCGCTACCGCTTCGCGAAAGCCGAGGTCTGCCAGCCAGTGAGCCGACCACGTTTTAACCGGCTCATAACCTCGCGCGAGCTTGTGTCCGCCCTGCGCGCCCGCTTCCACCCGGTCAAGGCCAAGCTCAATCGCGAGATCGATCGCTTGATAGTAGCACAGCTCGAAATGCAAAAAACGCACATCTCGGTTGCAGCCCCAATAGCGGCCATAGAGCGCGTCTGACCCGATGAAGTTGAGCGCTCCAGCAATCGGATCGCCATCTTCGAAGGCGAGGATGAGGACCAGCCGCTCGCCCATCCGCTCGCCCAACAAAGTAAAGGCCTCACGCGTCAGATAGGGCGTGCCCCATTTGCGCATGCCGGTGTCTTGGTAGAAGATCCAGAACGCGTCCCAATGCTCAGACCTTATGTCATCGCCTGACAGCCTCTCAATTCGCAAACCCTCTTGCGCAGCTTCACGCTCTTTGCGCAGGTTCTTGCGCTTGCGCGATGCCAGATCATCCAGAAAGCCTTGAAAGGTATCGTAATCACGATTCAGCCAGTGGAATTGGAGATCGGACCGAATGAGCCATTCGCCAGCCTTAAAGAGCCCAATCTGATCGGGCTCCACAAAGGTGGCGTGCGCGCTCGAAAGATGGCTTTGCAAGCAGACCGCTTCGGCTCCCTTCAAAAGATGAGGCGCTAACGCTGGATCGGAAAGGAGCAAGCGAGGGCCGCTAGCCGGCGTAAACGGCGCCGCAATCTGAAGCTTCGGATAATAGCGCCCACCCGCCTGGTGCAACGCATTCGCCCAGCTTTGGTCAAAGACATACTCGCCCTGGCTATGCGATTTGGCGTAGCTCGGCATCGCAGCGAGAAGACGATCCGCCTGATCTTGAATGACGATCGGAACGGGGTCCCAGCCCGTGCCTTCGCCGACACTGGCTGAATCCTCGAGCGCGCTCAGGAATTCGTGTGAGACAAAGGGGTTGCGGTTCCCACCCAACGCGTTCCAGTCTGCGGAGGCAAAACTGCCAACCGAGGGCGCCAATCGCACCGTGAGTTCCTTTGAGGCAGCGCCCGTATCGCTCACCCAACCGCCTCGCCTTCAGCGATAAGCGCGTCGGCGAGAAGACCGGCAACCTTTGCCTCTTCCCGAGTGCGGACTGTCCACGTCAACAGCGGATTTCCAGCCGCGCGCCATTCGGCAGCTTCCGGGCGAGAAAGATCGCGCCGGTCTATTGCCAAAAAATCTGGCTCGGCTTGTTCAATCAAGTTGAGATCACGCCACATGTGCTCAAAACCATTTGGCAGGCTATCAGTGCCCACAAGGCCCCGACAGGTTTGGGGGACATTTGCCTTAAACCACTCAGGAACGCGCGGATCGAAGCTCATCACCGCGTATCGGCCTGAATATTGCTCAAGCGTCCGGCTCACATATTGACACGTCCATTCGACATCATAGGCAGGGCGGGACTTTATCTCGATCAGGAGGGGAGCGCGCCCGGCCAGTGTCTCCAGAAAGCGCTGCAGCCTTATTGGCGTTTGCTTCGAGCCGATGAGCGCGAGGGCCTCCAACTCGTCTGCGGTGTGATCTTCAACAGAACCGACAGCACCGGTAAGGCGCGCAAGATCCCAATCGTGAAACACCATGGGCCAATCATCAGCGCTGCGCTGAATATCGCATTCAATGCCAAGCCCACTTTCTATGGCTGCCTCAGCCGCAGCCAGCGAGTTTTCGGGCACTTTATCGCTATGCAGCCCGCGATGGGCGAACGTCGTTTGGGTGAGCCAAGCCGGTGGGCTGCGACCAGCCATCTCCAGATCACTCACCCGCGATAGCGATGACCGCATCGACTTCGACCGCGGCACCGAGCGGCAGAGCCGGCACTCCGATCGCCGCGCGTGCATGACGACCCCGTTCGCCAAAGACTTCAAACATCAGATCCGATGCGCCGTTGGCGACTTTGGGTTGATCTGTGAAAGCTGGGGTCGAGCTGACAAACGCCCCGAGCTTCACGACCCGCTCAACCTTATCGAGCAATCCAGCTTCCTTCAGCTGCGCCAGAATCATCAATCCGCAAGCCCGAGCCGCTTCTATACCGTCGGGTAGATTCACATTTTCGCCCAGCCTCCCCTTCTTGAGAACGCCATCAATGAAGGGAAGTTGGCCAGACACATGGGCAAAGCCGCCATAGGCTACCACCGGTACATAACTTGCCACTGGAGAGGCCGCATCCGGAAGAAGGATCCCAAGCTCTTGCAAACGCGCTTCAACACTCATGCCGGTTCCTTTTCCAAGCGTGCCACTAGCCACGGCAAAGCATCCGCCCAGCGGTCGATCCTTGCGTCCGCGTTTCCTTCTTTATGCGCACACGTGATGCCCTCTGCGATCATCGGTTCGCCGCACATATGCAGGCGAACAACGTTAGGGACGGTCTCCTTTACCGAAACGTGGTGTTGCGCCAGATCATCAATGAAGACCGCGCGGCGGTCCGCCCCATACTCGTCCAATATAGCCTTGAGCGCGGGACCCTTTGGCCCCTGATTGGTGTAGACGGGTGCGAGGATCCCCACTTTCGCAAGCTGCTCCGCGCGTTTCTCCCGGCGCTCATCGACGAGGTTGGTGAGCACAACAATATCGGCAAGCTCCGAGAGAGCGTTGATCGCCTCAACCGCGCCCTCGATCGGCTCTTGTGTGTCCATCTCAGTGTCGAAGAAGCGGCCCAGCATCTTCCAAGTGTCCATAGCTTGGAGCACTTCGCCAGTGGCTTTCCAGCGAAGGGCCTCCGCAAAGTTGTGCCCCTCAAGATTGAAGTCGACACCTTGGCTTGCTTCCAGCCACTTCTTGAACGGGGCAACCATGTGCAAAAGCACTTCGTCGCAATCGCTGATTATGAGGGGGCGAGTCATTCTAGCTGGCTCCTTGGAGAGAGGTCTTGGCGAGCCGCCATAAGCTCTTCCGGCGTGACCGCCAGAGCTTCCGCAGCTCGTATCAGATCAGGTTCGTAGTTGGCGAGAAAGTCAAGGCATGAGGCAAGAACTGTTGGATCCCCGAGCCCGCTGCGAAGCGTGTCAGGTTCCAACCCGGTTAGTTCCAGATACCGCCCCGCTCGCTCATCGTCCTCAAGCACCCAGCCCAGCGCTGCAAGAGCAAGGGTTGCCGCCCGCGTTGTCTTTTCGGCACCATCAGCATGGTTTTGCGGCATTGTCGCAATCTTTCGTGTGGGGTAATCGGGTAAACCAATCGGGGCGATAATAGCGGGGCGCGTGGTGACCAAGCGAATAATGGTCGTGGAAGATAACGACCTTAACCGCAAACTCTTCTGTGACGTTTTGAACGCGAATGGTTTCGAAGCGGTGCCCGTTGCGGATGGTGAGCTCGTACTAGAAACCGCGAGACGGCACACACCCGACCTTATAATCATGGATATTCAGCTCCAAGGTGTCTCTGGCGTCGACCTAATCGAAGCGGCAAAAGGCGACGCCAGGCTAGAGGCGATACCGGTTCTGGCGGTAACCGCTTTTGCCGCGAAAGGCGATGAAGAGCGGATCCGAGCGGCAGGGGCTTCGGGATATCTGGCAAAGCCTGTGTCGATCACGCCATTCCTCAGCGCGGTAAAGGGCTTGCTGCCTGGTTGAAGACCGCCCAACGCTTGACAAATCTGGTGCCGAAACGCTTTTCCAGCGTTTGTGTATTGGAATTAGGCCAGCCTACCCAAGATTCGCTCAAGAATGAAAGACTACCCGACCATGACCGAAGCCGAAGTTGATGAGCGGATCCGCGCTCTTATCGAGCCCTTCAACAAGAAGGGTATCGATATTGAGGCCCCTACGACGTTTGCCAATGATTTAGAATTCGACAGCCTCACAGTCATGGACTTTGTGGCCGAGATCGAAGATGAATTCGACATAATCATCACCATGAACCAGCAGGCCGAGATTGAGAACTACGGACAACTCGTCGCGGCGGTGCACAAGCTCCAGGATAGCTGATACAAGGCGCCCCTATGACCGACCTAGCCACTAAAGCCGCCCCTGACGCCGCCACGCCCAAAGGAGACCTATTCTCCAAGTTCGATGGGATGATCGAGCTGCGCGAAACGATTCTCGCGACCGGTGTTGAAGATCCATACAATCTCGTGATGGAAAAGGTGCTCTCTCCGACGCGCGCCATCTGCAATGGCCGCGATACAATTCTGCTCGGCACCTACAATTATATGGGCATGACGTTCGACCCCGACGTGCTTGATGCTGGCAAGGAAGCGTTGGAAAGCTACGGCTCCGGCACGACGGGCAGCCGTGTTCTCAACGGCACGTATCAAGGGCACAAAGAATGCGAGGACGCGCTCAAAGAATTCTATGCGATGGACCATGCGATGGTCTTTTCGACGGGGTATCAGGCCAATTTGGGCATCATCTCAACAATCGCCGGCAAGGGTGACTACATCATCCTAGATATCGACAGCCACGCGTCGATTTATGATGGCTGCGCCATGGGCAAGGCTGAGATCGTGCCGTTTAAGCACAACGATATCGAAGCTCTGGAAAAGCGGATGCGGCGCCTGCCAGCGGATGCAGGCAAGCTCGTCGTTTTGGAAGGCGTGTACTCGATGCTGGGCGATGTCGCCCCGCTTCAAGAGATGGTTGCTATCGCGAAAAAGTATGGCGCGATGGTGTTGGTGGACGAAGCGCATTCGATGGGCTTTATCGGAGAGAACGGCCGCGGTGTTGCCGAACAACAAGGAGTAATCGAAGATGTCGACTTCATCATCGGCACCTTCTCGAAAAGCGTCGGAACCGTCGGCGGCTTCTGCGTCTCGAACCATCCCAAGTTTGATATTCTGCGCCTAGTTTGCCGGCCTTATGTCTTCACCGCCAGCTTGCCGCCAAGTGTGGTGGCCACGGCAGCGACTTCGATCCGCAAGCTGCGGCACGGCGCCAACAAGCGCGCGCATTTGTGGGAGAACTCAAAGCGCCTGCATGAAGGCCTGGTTGAGATGGGGCTCTCGCTCGGTACAGACGAACCGCAAAGCGCGATTATTGCCGTGATTATGCCGGACTTGGAGCGCGGTGCGATGATGTGGGAGGCGCTTTTGAAGGAGGGCCTCTACGTCAACCTCGCACGGCCACCGGCCACGCCAGCTGGCATGACTTTGCTGCGCTGTTCGCTGTGCGCTGAGCACTCCACTGAGGAAGTAGACGCGATACTTGCGATGTTTGAGAGCGCCGGCAAAGCGGTCGGGATTATCTGACTAGCGGTCTAATCCGTGGCGGTAAGCCAACGCGCCGTAGCGACAGCCACAAGAGACCCAATCAACTGGGCAGCAATAAACATCGGCGCGTCGCCCGGCGCTATGCCGGTGTATGTGTCGGTCAGCGTACGGGCTACCGCGATAGCCGGATTGGCAAAACTGGTAGAAGACGTGAACCAAATTGCACTGCTGATATACAACGCAACTGCGGCCGGGATGGCAGCGGGTCGATAGCGCAGCAGCAGCAGAATCGTGAGCACTAGTCCAAAGGTTGCAATGAACTCTCCCACCCATTGACCCACCCCTGTGCGCGGAGTGTCCGACACCTGAAGCACCGGCAACGTGAACATCACATGCGCCACGAACCCCGCACAAGAGCCCGCGACCACCTGCACCGCTACGAACGCGGCAGCCAGTCCCGGGCGGATTTCGCGTCGAACTACGAACGCCAACGTCACTGCCGGATTGAAATGGGCTCCAGAGATGGGGCCCAGCATCGAAATCAGGACAAACAGAATGGCCCCGATCGACAATGTGTTGGAGATCAGAGCGACCCCGCCGTTTCCGCTCGCCAAGTCTTCTGCCATGATCCCGGATCCGATCACGGCCAGGAATAGGAAAAAGGTTCCAATCGCTTCGGCTACAAGTTTGCGGGCGGTGTTTGGTTCAGACTCTTCACTGGTCATAGCGTGCCTCAATTGAGCCTGGATTGGCGCAAGGTCCGCCGGCGGATTCATCGCCACCGCCAAACTGTGTCAACACCGCCACACCACCGATCACAAGCAGCACGAAAGCGGATGTCACGAACCCTAAATAGCGATCAATAAGGCTCTTTATAGGAGCGCCAAAAACGCGGAACAGCAAGCCGATAGTGAAGAAGATCATCCCGCGACCGATGAGACTGGCGGCGATGAATGTCGCGAAGTTCATGCTCACAAATCCCGCGCTGATTGTGAGCAGTTTGAACGGTACAGGCGTTGAGCCGGCGATAATGATCGCCTCCCAATCATACTCTTTGAGATAGCACGCCGCGGCCGGAAAGCTCTCAGAAAGCCCGATAAGCTTGAGCAGCCAAACGCCCACGCTGTCAAACAGAGCCACACCTATGAGGTATCCGAACGCCCCCCCTGCCACCGATGCAAGCGTGGCAATGATCCCAAACCGCAGAGCCTTCTTGGGTTCCGCAAGGCACATCAATCCGAGCAGGGGGTGTGGGGGGATCGGAAAAAAGCTTGCTTCGACAAAGCAGAAAAAAGTCAGCCACCCTTGCGCATAGGGGTGCGAGGCTTTGTCCATGGTCCACTCGTATAGTGCACGCAGCCAAGCCATTAGCAGCCAATCTCCCATCTTGGCCCTCGAGCCGCTGAATGTCCGCCTAGGACAGGCTTGCAGGGAGCGCAAGTAGCATCCCTTAAAACCTATTTGGTAAAAAAAGATTGACATTGTAACGCTATTTGGTTACAAAGAGGCAACATCGCAAAAGTGTGAGTCGCAAAGAGATCGCGGCACACCCCGCCCTTCGCGGCCATTCCAACTGGAAAGGCCGCTTTCTTAGTGCCGTCCCGACCCCGGAGGTCACGATCACCGCGTCCCACAAACGAACCAACATCAACGACCAACTCAAGAGGGGTGAGGAGCCTGGCCTTAACCGCCATTGGCGCGGCCGGTTTCTCGACTTTCTGGCCGAAAGTTCAAACGTGTCCGAATCCGCCAGGCGGGCCGGGATCAACCCCAGCCGGGCCTATAAGGTTCGCCGCGAGGAGCCCGAATTCGCCCGTCAATGGCTTGCCGCCTTATGGGAGGGCTACGTCCATCTCGAATTGGAAGTCTTGCGACGGCTTCGCGAAGGAGACAATTCCACCAGCGGCAACGACAAATACGACTTCGCCAACGCCATAAGGCTGCTGAACGCGCATCGCGACAACGCCGTGCGGGCTCAGGCCGAACAACGCAATGTAAGCGCCGCTGAAATACGCGCCTCGATCGATCGAAAAGTCGAAGCGATCCGGCTCCAAGTGCAGCGCGAGAAGCTCAAGAGTCCGGCCAGATCGTGACCATCAATTTGTCGTTCCTCGCCGAGGAAGACAGCGATACACGCGATCGGATCGTAAATGCGCTGGATCAACGTGAGCGCAACGAGTTCGATTTCCATTGGGAATTGAATGCAAGACCGCCGCAACTGGCTCCGACAGGGGACTGGCGCACATGGATGATTATGGCCGGGCGCGGTTTTGGCAAGACCCGGGGGGGTGCCGAATGGGTGCGGCAGATCGCCGAAAGCAAGCCTAACGCGCGCGTTGCGCTCTTGTCGTCTTCGCTTGCGGAAGCCCGTAGCGTAATGATTGAAGGAGAGAGCGGTATCCTGGCTTGCTCACCCCCTGATCGTCGCCCGATCTTCGAGCCATCATTACGGCGACTGCGATTTCCCAATGGTGCGCAGGCCCAGATCTATTCCGCCGCTGAACCAGAGAGCTTGCGAGGTCCTCAGCACAGCCACGCTTGGTGCGATGAAGTCGGGAAGTGGCCGCTTAGCGGAGAGCGAGCGACACGATGCTGGAACAATCTGCTTATGGGCCTGCGGCTTACGGCTCGTCCCCAGACGATGGTGACAACGACACCGCGAACGGTGCCCTTGATCGAACGGCTGTTGAAACAAGAAAAGCAGGGTTCGATCGCGGTTACGCGCGGATCCACTTACGACAATGTCGGCAACCTACCTCGCCGGTTCTTTGAAGCCATTGAGACGGAGTTTTCCGGGACACAACTAGCCCGCCAAGAAATCTGTGGCGAGTTTCTCGCGGACATTGAAGGCGCTCTTTGGACGCGAAGCGTGCTCGAAGCTTCACGCGAAGATGGCGTTGCACCGGTGTATCGCCGGGTCGTTGTCGCGGTGGACCCGCCAGCTTCGGCCAAAGGGGACGAATGCGGAATTGTCGTCGCATCCCTTGGAGAAGATGGCGTGGCCCGCGTCCTTGCGGATTGCAGCGTCGCGCAAGCAGGTCCCGGTGATTGGGCGAGCGCGGTAAGCGCAGCCGCTAAAGAGTGGCAGGCCGACCGGGTTGTGGCGGAGGCCAATCAGGGCGGAGCAATGGTAGAGAGCGTCTTACGCGCCGTAGATAAGGCGTTACCCATCAAGCTCGTACACGCGAGCCATGGGAAAGTCGCGCGAGCGGAACCCATCGCGGCGCTCTACACGGCCGGCCGAGTTCGACACCGCGGGATCTTCGCGAGGCTCGAAGACCAATTGTGCGGCCTCCTAACCGGCGGCGATTACGCCGGGCCGGGCCGCAGCCCCGATAGAGCCGACGCTCTTGTGTGGGCGCTGAGTGAACTCATGCTCAACCGCCCCACGCGGCCAAGCGTTCGCCCGATCTGAAAAGGAACCCATATGGCTTGGATCGATACTTTTCTCTCTGCCTTTAAAGGTGGGGAGACGTCCCGCGTGCCCCTCGCGTCGGGCTTTGTTACCGGCATGCCGGGCGAATGGCTTCATGCGTTTGAGGCGACCATCCCCGATGGCTATGAATACACGAGCGCCGTACGCCGCGGTTTTCTCGCCAACCCGATTGCTCAGCGCGCCGTCCGCATTGTCGCGGAGGGCATTGCCCAAGCCCCACTTTCAAGCTCGCATGCGGAGCTCATGGCGCTTGTTAAGGCCACGAGCGCAGGCCAACCACTTGTCGAAACTCTGGCGGCGCACTTGCTGCTCCATGGCAATGGCTACGTGCAAATCGTAAAGGACGCCCAGGGACGGCCCTATGAACTCTACGCCCTTCGGCCAGATCGCGTGCAGATCGTGACCGATGAAAGTGGTTGGCCGTGCGCGGTCGACTACAATATAGCAGGCGAGCAACGCCGCATCCCGATGGAAGACGACGATGGTTGGCCAAGCCTCATCCAGGTTAAGGCAATGCATCCGCTAGAGGACCACTACGGTGCCAGCGCGCTCGCCGCCGCGCACGAAGCGGTGAAAATTCATAACGCCGCCTCGGCTTGGAATTGCGCTCTGCTTGACAACGCGGCGCGGCCATCCGGCGCACTAGTCTACGATACGGGCGATGGTGCAGGGCTCACCAACGATCAGTTCGATCGGCTCAAATCGGAACTGACAACCGCTTTCTCTGGCGCTGGTAACGCGGGTCGACCGATGCTTCTCGATGGCGGTCTAAAATAGCAGAGTATGGCGCTTTCGCCCGCTGATATGGACTTTGCAACGCTGAAAAGCACCGCAGCGCGCGAGGTGGCCCTGGCATTCGAGTAAGATTGCCGTGCGCGTTGCCGAGAGCTGGCATTTCGTCGACCCGATTGATGGGCTCGAAGTCTACGATCATGCCGCGCGGCAAAAGCGGGTTTTCAAGACGGTATGGCACCAAGTTTCCGTTCCCGCGCAAGCACAAGGTGGAAGCGTGGTCGATGTCGAGGCTCGTGCTATGTTGGCCGAACTGATCGCGGGGCTTCGCAACGTTGGGATATTTACAGAGATGGTGTGACAACACGCGACCTGGCACAACGCCATCCCAACAAAGGCGGGAGACTGTCACGAATGCGAAGGGAATTTCCTCCAAACCCTCATCGAAGCGGTAAAGTTGCAACAGTTCGAGACGATTGATTGCTTGCTACTCAACCGTGGAAAAGATAAAGGCTTTTGAGAGCCTCACGTTTATAAAAAGGGGAAATAAGAATGCGCAAATTCGTCATTGGGATGGCGATGGCTTCGACTGCTCTCACCGCTCCCGCCATGGCCCGAGAAGGCCAGTGGTATATTCAGGGCGAAGGCGGTGCGATGATCGTCGAAAACGTCAATTTCGAAGTCGGCGGCAGCAACGCTGATACCGCCACTGCCGATTATGATACGGGCTATGATTTTGGCGCTCTTGTCGGCTACGACTTTGGCGCGTTCCGTCTTGAGACCGAAGCCGCCTACAAATCCGCCTCTCTGAATGAGCTGACGGCCGGAAGCTCAGGTCTGCAGGTGGGCTCATCCATCGGCGCATCGAATGCCGTATTGACCAATACGACGCTGCGGGCAGCGGGAGATTTTACAGCGCTATCATTCATGGTGAATGCGCTGTTCGATTTTGGGTCGGATGATGGCTTGCAGGCTTACGCTGGAGGAGGCGTGGGTGTCGCCCGCATCGAATTCGACGGAACGGTCGACCTGACCGGCCCCGGAGCGTTTGATGATTCCGACACGGGCCTGGCGTGGCAGCTTATTGCCGGCGTTCGCGCTCCGATCAGCGAAAGCTGGGACGTTGGTCTGAAGTACCGGTACTTCAACGGCGTCGATATGAATATCGTTGATACGCGTGGGATTGATTTCGCTGCAGACCCGAGCTCGCACTCGATTCTGGGTACGATAACTTACAACTTTGGTGGCGAGGCTCCGCCTCCGCCTCCACCACCTCCGCCGCCGCCGCCGCCGCCGCCGCCGCCGCCGCCGCCACCGCCGCCACCGCCGCCGCCGCCGCCGCCGCCGCCGCCCCCACCGCCTTGTAATACTGGACCTTACACGGTGTATTTCGACTTTGATCAGTCGGACATCACAGATGGTGCTGCGACGATTCTTAACCAGGCAGTTACATCTTACGCCAACTGTGGCACAGCAAGCGTCATGCTCGCGGGACACACCGATACGTCGGGTTCAATGACGTACAATATGGGGCTAGCGGAGCGTCGCAACGCTTCGGTTCAGGCCTATCTTGTTGGTCAAGGTATTCCGGAGGCCCGTATCATGGCAGAGGCCTTTGGTGAGACCGATCTGCAGGTGCCAACCGAAGACGGCGTACGCGAGCAAAAGAACCGCCGTGTTGTCGTAACTTACGGTCCGAACTCGGGCATGTAAGGAGATACATAAGGCTAAATGCAGTGAAGGGGGCTGGAGCGATCCAGCCCCCTTCTTTTTGGTGCCAGAGGCTCTGGCGAGCCTAGATTGGCCGCCACAACAACCTGATGGTGGCAACAAGCTCGCTCGGTTCCAGGGCGCTTCCTATATTTTCGGCGCCGCTACGATCCAACTGGGCCAGTTCTGCCAAACGCGTGTATAGCGGCCCTGATAGTCCGGCAGGCACCCTCAATCGATGGACAGATTGCTCTCGCCAGCTTCCTGCGCACGACGAAGTAGACTGCGTTCCGCTTCGGGGACCGTGCGGTAAGCTGCCACGAGCAGAATTAGCCCAACAGGCACGGCAACCAGAAGGCTCAAACCACCGCTCGAAAGGCTACCGGTAATGGTTGAGACCTGTCCCGCCATATACGGGCCAAGGGCAAGACCAACCAATGTGGTCGCCAAGAAGAACGTTGCTGTTGCCGTCCCTCGCATGCGAGGCAAGACAAGGTCCTGAGTGGTTGCAGCGGCGGCTCCAAGCGCTGAACTTCCGAAAAGCGATTGCAAGAAGGCTGCGATATAGAATGTCGTCGTGTCTCTCGTCGTGAACATCAAGAAGAGAAACGGCGCTGACCCGGCGAGCCCAACGGCCACAACCAGGAGCCGGCCGGCAGGGTTGCGTGCACGCAACCAGTCCGCGGCCCGGCCGCCCAAAATCACTCCCAAAAAGCCAGCCATTGCCCCAGGCCCACCGATCCACCATCCGGCTGTCGAAGGTGCCGCACCCAACACTCTAATAGCATAGGGCGCAGCCCAAAACGAGGCTGCGTATGACATGAAGGCAACCATGCCATACCCCAGAATGGTGGTGAGGAAGGCCGGTGTCTGCCAGATCAGTCGAAAAGTTGACGCATCGCGGCGCTGTAACGTCGAAGCCCACGAGAAAATCGCGTAATATCCGATCCCGACCGCTGTCCATTGCTGCGCGTTGCCGGTCAGCCGCACCATGGCGTATGCAAGGCCGCCAATAACCAAAGCCCCAGCGAGGTTTACTGCAATGCCGCGAAATCCGGATTGCGCCGCCCCGATCAAGGTGAAGGGAGGAATGACCGCGACCAGTTCCTTGAAGAATCCACGGAACGGCTCAGCTGGAGCAGGTGTTACAATCCCCTCGCTTTCACCGCGCAAGGGCTCGCGAAGTGTAAAGACCAGTGCGGCTAGCAAGATACCAGGTAAGCCTACAATGATGAAGGCGGCTTGCCAGCCAGCCAGCCCCAGTGGCGCGTTAGTTGGGTAAGCGGCGTTCCACCGCTCGACGATTGCCCCGCCGATGAGCAGGGACACCCCTCCGCCAATGTACAGACCCGAAGAGTAGATCGCGAGCGCAGTCGCCCGCATGTTCTTTGGAAACCAATCCGATATCAGCGAATAGGCACTTGGACTGGCGGTCGGCGGCCCCACCCCGGCTCCGCCCCTTGCGACGCTGAGCATTGCAAAATTGCGAGCAAATCCGGAAAGCGCCGTAAAAGCCGACCAGATAGCGAGGCCTGCAGACATCAAGCGCACGCGATGCCAGCTGTCAGCCAGTTTTCCCAATGGTATGCCGAACAAGGCATAAAAGACGCCGAAGGCGGTACCATAGAGAAAGCCGATCTGATCATCGCGCAGGCCAAGGTCCGCTTTGATATCCTCAGCCAAAATCGAGATGATGTTGCGGTCGATGAAATTCAGCACATAAACTAGCACCAACACACCCAACGCGTACCAGCTATAGGCCGGAACGGATTGTTTTTCCGCCGGCTCTTGCGCCGCAACCGTATCGCTCAAGAGAATTCCCCTAGCCCGTTTATTCGACACGACACTGAACCGTATCCGATTATTTTGCGTATTCCGTGCTATCGATTATTCCCGCCTCGGCAAAACCCTTTTTACGCAATCGGCAGGAATCGCACAGGCCGCAAGCCCTTCCATCCTCGGTCGGATCGTAACAAGACCAGCTCCAGGCTGGATCCAATCCAAGTCTTGCGCACTCCTTGGCAATGTCCGCTTTAGTCAGGTGTTGCAGTGGGGCGCGAATAGTGAAAGGCGCGCCTTCAACGCCGGCTTTCGTCCCGAGCCGAGCGGTCTCAGCAAAGCTTGCAATGAACTCTGGGCGGCAGTCGGGGTAACCGGAGTAGTCGCGCGCGTTTACGCCAATGAAGACATTGCGAGCGCCAGCGGCCTCAGCGCAAGCCATCGTCAGCGCAAGAAACACCAAATTGCGCGCCGGGACATAGGTCACGGGAATGGCATCGCCAACGCCGTGCTTAGGGACATCGATCGCATCGGTCAGAGCCGAACCACCAAAGGCGCGCAAGTCGAGTGCGATCTCCACCTGGCTCATCAGTCCAAGTTCTTTCGAGATCCGTTTGGCCGATTCCAATTCCAACCGATGCCGCTGCCCATAATCGACGCTTAGCGCGCGGACTGCAAAGCCCTGCTCTTGGGCCAAGGCGGCGGTGACCATCGAGTCGAGCCCTCCTGAGAGTAGAACTACTGCGACTGGGCGCTCGTCAATCTTCTCAGCGTCTATCATAGCGCCAACGCGCTAGGCGCGCCGATGCTCGAAGGCAATCACCATATGCCCGTCTAGCAAGAGCCGGTTCGGCGCGCTTCAGCGACAAACTGAAAGGGGAGACCTGAAGAAATCCCGTTACTCTCAATCTGAACCAACGCTTCGGTTTCACGGCGGACATTGGTCCGGCCATAGCCAGTACCAGGACAGGTATATTGCACCGTGAACTCACCCAGCTGGTCCTCAATCACCACGTGGCTGCAATTGGGTTGGTCATGTTGCAACTGGATAAGCTCCTGCCCAGTCTTAATGCAGATTTTCCGTTCAGCCGATCCGTCGCGATACTTTATTGTCCATTCCCCCTTCGCAAGACCGTTGAGCATCCTAAGGCTGTTGGATTGCGCCGCGAGTGGCAGAGCACCAGCCACAAGACCAGCGCCCAGTACGAGCGCTGATCTGATCGAAATTGTGCGCTTTTTTTCTCGCATGAGAGGCTCTCCAGCCATAACTCGCATAACTTCTTGGAGATGTTAGACTAAGCGTGATGAAACGCGCCTGAACGACGGTTCGGAGCTAGACCGAAAGCGGAAAGGTGCGTGAGCAGAACGCGCAGTCGACTTCGATCACGCCAGCTTCGTTGCGCATCGCTTCCTGCTCGCCCGGCGGAAATCGGGCGAGCACGGATTCGTAATAGTCCGCCGTGCAGCGACAACCGCGCGCAAGAGAGGCGCTGGACTGAATGCGGATTTCATCCTCTTCGTGAAACAGTCTCCAGACAATCCCTTCCATCGAAAGGCCGGGATCGAGCAGCTCCTCATGGCTGACCGTGCTTGATAGTGTTGCAACGTGTTCCCAATCGGGATGATCCATGCGCACATGAAGCCGCTCTCGCCCTTCTTCGCCATCCGCCAGATGTTGGACCAAAAAGCCGGCGGCAACGCGGGAGCCATTTCCCGCGCGGCTGGCCACGCGGATCAGGGTTGGCACTTGTTCAGATTGTGTGAAGTATTTTTCGCAGGCCTGCGCTAAAGTGTCGCCCTCAAGCGGAACAATACCCTGATAACGCTCGGTTACACCTGTGCCGCTATCGGTTTCGAAGGTTATCGTTAGATAACCTCTCCCAAACAGCGCTGGAAGCGATGGATTAGCGCCCAGGCCTGCTAAGGCCTCGTCATCAAAGTCCGCGTAGCCGCGCATCGACCCACCGCGAAAATCGCACACTAGCAAACGCACAACACCGTCCTGGGTTTGCGCCTGCATGGTCATCTGCGCATCCTGGCCCTTGAGCAGGCCGCCCATCAGCGCGCACAGGACCAATGCCTCCGCGACCAAATGCGTGATGGGTGCGGGGTAATCGTGCGCTGAAAGCACATCGTCGACCACCTTTTCGAGCCGCACTACACGGCCCCGCGCGTTGCGGTTGGGCAAGGTAAAGCTGAGCAGCGTGTCAGCATAGATCTCTGTCTTAGCGTCCATGCACACTATATGGGCACGTCCAGAGCGGCTGTAAGCCCCGTTACGTCCAATTCGGTCAGCCGAGAAGGCCAAAGCACCACAAGAGAATCGACTTCTGCGCGTGAATTCGATTTTCCGCTTCGTGAAAAACCACGGAATGGGAGGATTCGAAAACCTCTTCGCTCACCTCTTCGCCCACATGTGCGGGTAGGCAGTGAAGGAACAAAGCGTCGGGTTTGGCCTCAGTCATGAGCGCGGCGTTCACCTGAAAGGGCTCCATTGCGACGCGCTTTTCATCCGCATCGGCCTGGCCCATCGAAATCCAGGTGTCGGTCACCAGAACGTCAGCGTCGCGTGCGGCTTCGGCAGGGTCCTGGGTGAGCGTGACCCTCGCGCCGCCCGCGCGCGCCATCTCAACAAATTCTGCGTTGGGCTCAAACCCCGCTGGTGTCGCTACCCTCACGTTGAACTTCATCAAGCCCGCCGCTTCGAGAATCGAATGCAAGACGTTGTTACCATCCCCGAACCAAGCGAGCTCAAGGCCAGGCAGCGTCTTGCCATGCTCGATCACTGTCAGCAGGTCTGCCACAATTTGGCAGGGATGCGAACGGTTGGTGAGGCCGTTGATCACGGGCACGCTGGCATGTCGAGCCATCTCCACGATCTTGGCGTGATCATCGGTGCGCAGCATGATCGCATCGACCATCCGGCTGAGAACGCGCGCTGTGTCCGCAATGGATTCGCCCCTACCAAGCTGACTTGAGCCAGCGTCCAGGATCAGAACCGATCCCCCAAGCTGGCGCATCGCCATGTCGAAGCTGACCCGCGTTCGGGTCGAATTCTTCTCAAACACCAAAGCCAGAACTCGGCCTGCTAAGGGCGAATCGGCGTCCGCGCAGCCCTTGGGCCAGTCGGCACGCGCAGCCTTGCGGTCAATCGCATCGGCGATCATCGCGGCAATGGCATCGGCTCCGGCATCCTCGAGTTCGAGGAAGTGCTGCGTGGCGAGCGCGCTCATGCCTGCTCAGGCAGCTTGAAGCTAGCAGCCCCTGCGGATAGCTTGTCGAAGAATTCGTCAATCTCCGCATCGCCGATCACCAGCGGCGGGATCACACGCAGGGTCTGATCGCCCGCAGCGACGGTCAGCAATTGATGATTGTCGCGCAGGTGGACGAAGAAAGGCCGGCTTTCGACCTTCATCTTGATTCCCAGCATCAACCCTTTACCGCGTACCAGCTCAAACAGCTCGGGATAATTGCCGATAAACTGCTCAAGGCGCGCGCGCACACGCTCCCCTTTCTCGGTCACTTCGGCGAGGAAATCCTCGTTGGCGACCGCTTCCATAACCGCACTGCCCGCCGCCATCGCGAGCGGGTTGCCGCCATAGGTTGAGCCATGCGTGCCCAATGTCATGCCGCGCGCCGCCTTTTCAGTCGCCAGGCACGCGCCGAGCGGGAAGCCACCGCCCAGCCCCTTAGCCGAGGCGACAATATCGGGTTCAATGCCGTAATGCTCATAAGCGTAGAGCTTGCCCGTGCGGGCCATGCCGCATTGCACTTCATCGAGCACCAGCATTAGACCATGTTGGTCCGCGAGCGCGCGCAGGCCGTGCATGAATTCGGTCGAGGCGGGTCGGATGCCGCCTTCGCCCTGGATCGGTTCGACCAGAAAGCCTGCTGTGTTCGGGCCAACCAGCGCCTTGGCCGCTTCCAGATCGTCAAACTCAGCGTACTTGAACCCTTCGAGCAATGGTGAGAAGCCGTGGTGCATCTTGGTCTGGTTTGACGCGCTGATCGTTGCCATAGTGCGCCCGTGAAAGGCGTTGGCAAAGGTGATCATCTCGGACCGATTGGCCGCACCCTCATCGCCTGCATTCTGGTGGTAAGCGCGCGCGCATTTGATTGCAGTCTCAACCGCCTCAGCTCCGGAATTCGTGAAGAAGACCGTGTCGGCAAAGGTATGATCCACCAGTTGTTGCGCCAGACGCTCACCCTGCGGGCTGCCGTAGAGGTTTGAGACGTGCATCAAAGTCTCGGCCTGCGTCTGGATCGCGTCGATCAGTCCGCGATGCGAATGACCCAGCAAATTCACGGCAATCCCGCTGGCAAAATCGAGATAGCGCGTGCCATCTTCATCGATGAGGTGGCAATGATCGCCCTTCACGGGCCGGACTCCGCAACGCGGATAAGTGGGCATCAGCGGCGTGATCGACATGGAAACAATCCCAGCAAAGTTGAGGCCTGCAAAGCCTTCTGCAAAAACAAATGGCGACCCATTTACGGGGTCGCCATCGTTTTAGATAAGGCCGCTCCCGCATTGGGTCAAACGGCGCATTATGAACTCAGGACTTATTCCTGCACAGGCACCAGATTGACAGCTGAGTATTTGCCTCGTCGGTCCACCTCAAGGTCAAACTCGTACCGCTCACCTTCATTGATAGCCGTGAGACCAGAGCGCTCAACAGCACTGATGTGAACGAACGCGTCCGGCTGCCCGTCGTCGCGGACCAGAAACCCGAACCCCTTGGTTGAGTTAAAGAACTTGACCGTACCAGCCGCCTTTTCGCCGGTGAGTTCACGCTTTGGCGGGCCGGCCTGCTGCACAGCGATCACCTCACCCACAACCTGAAGGTCTTGGGCTGAGACTTTGCCGCCGCGGTCCACAAGGTTAAATTCAAGCTCTTGGCCTTCCGCCAGGCCTTCAAGCCCAGCGCGCTCAACCGCGCTAATGTGGACGAAAACGTCCTCACCGCCGGTCTCTTGCTGAATAAACCCAAAGCCCTTTTGGCCGTTGAAGAACTTCACCGTGCCTTTACCGGTACCCACAACCTGAGCGGGCATGCGATTTCCACCGCCGCCGCCGCGGCCGCCACCCATACCACTCCGGTCACCACCGCCACCGAAACCGCCGCGGTCACCTCCGCTGCCACCGCCGCCGCCGCCAAAGCCGCCGCGATCACCGCCGCCATAACCGCCCCGGTCATTCCCGTAGCTGGGGGGAGGGAAGCCATCCTGGCCGCCGCCGAAGGGATCAAAACCGTCTTCGCCGAATCCGTCGCGCTTGTCCCGGCCGCGCCGACGTCCTCTATCGTAACCCATAACTCAGTAAGTACCTTGTCAAACTGCCCACCCTCAAATGCACCGGTGGCGGGGACAGCAGGCCGCACCATGTGCAGGTGTAAAACCAGACGACCCGGCTCCACCAATTGCCGTCGGTCATAGCGCACAAACACTTCGCTGGCGAACGATTTAACCGACCTTCGAGTTTTCTCGCATTTTTATGACATTTTCGAACCACTGCGCAGTATCCATAATCGGCAATTCAAGTACTGCTAGGTAATAGAGTTGAACCAAGATGGAGTTGGCGTTGGAATGCGACGCCGCCCGGGTGCTCTGCGAATCGGTCGTTCAAGTGAGACGTATTTGCGCGAATCAGGGATCCACCCGACCAACCGCACGGGGCCGGCAAAAATTGGTTGGTTTGGTGCTTCCCATAAGCGACTGGATAGCTCACTGTTGCCTTTATTTAGCGCCAACCGACAAGTAAGGGACGTCCGTGTATGAGCGACTTTCGCCAGCTTTCCGCTAACGTGTTTGCGAGCCCGCAGATTGAGTTGGCTGACGTTGCGGAGGCCAAGTCGGTCGGAGTTTCGATGATCATCAACAACAGGCCCGACGGGGAAGACCCCTTAGCGCCTCAAGGGGACGCCATTGCGGCCGCCGCGCAAGCCAATGCGCTGGACTATGTGGCGATCCCCATCGGGCATTCGGGCTTCAGCGAGCCACAAATCGCTCAAATGCGCGCCGCTCTCGCGAGCGCAAACGGCGTCGTGCTTGCCTATTGTCGCTCCGGAACGCGCTCGACCTTGCTTTGGGCGCTGGCTCAGGCAAAATCGGGGAAGCAGCCCGAAACAATCGCGCGCGCGGCAATGGCGGCTGGGTACGATGTGAGCGCGATCCGGCCGATGCTCGATATGTTGGCGTCGCGCTAAGATCTTCTGGCGCCTGAACCAGTGAAAGTTGCCCCTATCCTCATGGAGTTTGGCGCCTCGTTGATAGCGATCTTTACGCTGGCGGGTTTGGCGGTTTGGCTCAGGCTTGGAGGCAATCCCGTCCTACGTAACAAGAACGCAGTGTCCTTGGCGGCAAGCGAGGTCGAGGATGGGTTTGAAACCGAACGCGTTTCGATTGCGCGCGGCGGCCAAGCGGCCCTGGTGCGCGATCCTAAGGGCCGGATCATGGTGATTAAGCGCCACGGCAACAAATTTGTCGGGCGGACGCTGACCGCAGCAGCACGATGCACCGAAGAAGTCGACGCGCTTGTGGTTGACGCAGGCGATCCACACTTTGGGGCGGTCCGATTGCCGCTGAGCGACGCCCCATATTGGGCTGACGCAATCAATCGGTTATAGCGTGGCGACAATGCCCGATTTCTCTCCCACCCAGTACGCTGTGCCCCTCTTTGTCGTGGCGATCCTGATCGAGATGGTTTGGTCGCGCCTGCGCGCACCGCAAGCTTACGAGCCACGAGACACTCTGGTCAGCCTCGCTTTTGGACTTGGTTCGACCGTCGCCGGAGCGCTGTTTGGCGGACTGTCCGTAGCGGCCGTCTTGGGAGCTTATGAGCACCGATTGTTCGATTTTGGCGAGGAATGGTGGCTCGTGTGGTGGGCTTGGCCGCTCGCCTTTTTGATCGACGATCTTAAGTATTACTGGGTGCACCGCGCCGGACACCGCATCCGCTGGATGTGGGCCGCGCATGTGAACCATCACTCGAGCCAGCACTACAACCTGTCAACCGCGCTACGGCAAACCTGGACCGGCCATTTCACTTTTGGATTGCTGTTTGCCCTGCCGCTCGTCTTGCTCGGCTTTCATCCCGTCATGATCGGCATCGTGGGCGGCTTCAATCTAATCTACCAGTTCTGGATCCACACCGAGGCAATCGACAAGATGCCGCGATGGTTCGAAGCGATCATGAACACGCCCAGCCACCACAGAGTCCACCACGCGACCAATCCCCGCTATCTCGACAAGAATTATGCAGGGGTCTTCATCATCTGGGACAAGATTTTTGGGACGTTCGAGCCAGAGCGCGACGACGAAGTGATCCGGTATGGCATCGTCAAACAGCTCGGTACGTTCAACCTCCTTTATTGCGTGTTCCATGAATGGATCGGAATGCTCGCTGATATCTGGCGCAGCCCCTGGAAGCATAAGCTCTCCTACCTGTTGCGCGAGCCTGGTTGGACGCATGATGGAAGCCGCGATACGTCCGGCATGATCCGCGCGCGCTGGATTGAGCGCACAAAGCAGTCGGCCAAATCGCAGTCTAAACCCGTTGCCAAACGAAACCCGATTGCACCGCCGCAGGAAGCCGCATAGTCTCCCCCCAAAGGAGAGGACAATGGAGAGCTTTGAATACATCGTCATCGGCGGTGGGAGCGGCGGCAGCGCGGTCGCTGGTCGGCTAGCCGTGGATGGTACGCGCAGAGTATGTGTGCTCGAAGCCGGTGGCAGGAACAACAATATCCTGATCAAGACACCGGGCTTCATGCCCTTCATCCGCAACTCGTCGAACTACAAATTCGACACCGTCCCACAGGATGGGCTTAACGGACGGATTGGATACCAGCCTCGTGGCAAGGGACTGGGCGGATCCTCCGCCATTAACGCGATGATCTATATTCGTGGCCACAAATGGGATTATGACAACTGGGCCGAGATGGGCTGCGAGGGTTGGAGCTTTAGCGACGTGCTCCCCTATTTCCGCAAGGCCGAGTCTAATGAGCGCGGCGCGGACTCTTATCACGGCGAAAACGGCCCGCTATTTGTTTCAAACCAGCGCAGCCCCAACCCGGTAAGCCATGCCTTTGTCGACGCCGCGCGCGAAATGCAGCTGCGGATGAACGACGACTTCAACGGCGAGCATCAGGAAGGTTTTGGCCTCTACCAAGTCACGCAGCGCAACGGCGAGCGTTGGTCAGCCGCGCGCGCCTATGTTGAACCGATCCGCGATCAGGGCAATGTGTCGATTCGCACCAACACTCTGGTTGAGCAGCTGGTGATCGAACAGGGCCGGGTTACGGGCGTTCGTATCCGGCGTGGGAAAAAGCCGGGGAGCGGTTCGGAAACGCTTTACGCCCGGCGGGGCGTGATTCTGTGCGCGGGAGCGTTCAACTCGCCCCAGATTCTGATGCTGTCCGGCGTCGGCCCGGCGAGGCATCTCAAAGAGCATGGCATCAACGTCGTGATGGACAAGCCCGCGGTCGGATCGCACCTACAGGACCACATCGATTACGTCTCGTCGTGGGAAACGGACAGCGATGTGCCCATTGGTCAGACGCTCAAGGGCACTCTGCGCATGGCAGGCGCAATGATCGAGCATCGCCGCAAACGCACGGGTCCACTGGCGACACCCTATGCTGAGAGCGGCGGATTCTGGACCGTCATGCCCGGCGCACCAAGCCCCGACATACAATGGCACTTCGTACCCGCCGTGCTTGAGGATCATGGCCGCGCGACGGTAAGGGCGCATGGCTTTTCGCTCCATGCCTGCGTGCTGCGGCCTGAAAGCCGAGGGACCGTGAGGCTGGGCTCGCGCGATGCGGGCGCTGCCCCGATAATCGATCCCAACTTTCTGGATGACGAACGCGATATTGCCACCATGCGCGCCGGTGTTCGACTGTCGCATCGCATTGCAAGCGCTCCTGCTTTGCAGGCGTTTGGCCCCTCCGACCGGCACCCGGTCGATCTCAATGACGACGCCGCGCTCGATCACCAAATCCGCAACCGCGCGGACACGGTCTATCACCCCGTGGGCACTTGTCGCATGGGCGCGGACACCGACAGCGTGGTGGATCCGCAGCTAAAGGTTCGCGGCCTTGAAGGTCTGTGGATCGCCGATGCCAGCATCATGCCCAAGATAGTGAGCGGCAACACAAACGCTCCCAGCATTATGATCGGAGAGCGCTGCGCAGACTTCGTCAAAGAGGCCGAACGCGCAAACGCTGCGGCTGTGTAAATGGGACGGGAGAGGCACGACGCCTCTCCCCAACGCTCGCTTTAGTTGTACGCGCGTTCGCCATGTTCGGCGATATCGAGGCCGTTCACCTCTTCCTCTTCAGTCACGCGAAGGCCAATTGTGATCTTCACAATGATGCCCGCAATGAATGTCCCGACACCCGCCCAGGCGACTGTCACCAGCACGCTGAAAACTTGCACCCAGAGTTGGGCGCTCAGCGGGGCCGCGTCCTCACCAGCCGGTCCTCCAAGGAAGCTCTGATAAACAACAGCCGTACCAATCGCGCCGACAACGCCGCCCACGCCGTGAATGCCAAAAGCGTCGAGCGCGTCGTCATAGCCAAGCTTCGCCTTAACCGTCGCGACGAAATAATAGCACACCGCCGAGGAGATTACCCCAAGCAGGATCGCGCCAAACGGCCCGCTATTGCCGGCTGCGGGGGTCACCGCGACCAGGCCTGCGATTACGCCCGAGCAAAAGCCGAGCGCAGAGCCCTTATGGCCCAGCATCTTCTCGATCACCATCCAGGCCAGGCCGCCTGCTGCGGTCGCGACAAATGTGTTGATCATGGCGAGACCGGCGAACCCATCCGCTTCGAGAGCGGAGCCTGCGTTAAAGCCAAACCAGCCGACCCAGAGAAGGCCGGTGCCGATCATTGTCATCACAAGGCTGTGCGGCGGCATCGGCTCCTGTGGCCAACCGCGACGCTTTCCGACCAGGTAAGCCAGCACGAGCCCTGAGACGCCCGCGTTGATGTGCACCACCGTGCCGCCAGCAAAGTCGAGCGCGCCATCCTTGAACAAGAACCCGCTCGCCCCCGCATCACCGGCATCGAACCAGACCATATGCGCGATAGGGAAATAGACGATGGTCAGCCAGATCGGCACAAACATCATGACCGCGCTGAATTTCATCCGTTCTGCTGTAGCGCCCAGGATCAGCGCTGACGTGATAGCCGCAAAGGTCATCTGGAAGCTGATGAAGACGTATTTGCTGATCACTTCGTCGGTGAAGGTAGCGGCCGTGCTGGACGCATCGGTTCCGGCAAGGAAGTAGCTTCCCCCGCTCGCAAACCAGCCCAGCGGCGCCGGATAAGCGGTGTCGCCAAACGCGAGACTAAAGCCCCACATCACCCAGATAATCATCGCCAGCGACGCGGTCGCGCCGATCTGGGTGAGCATGGAGAGCATGTTCTTTGAACGCGTAAGGCCGCCATAGAACAGCGCCAGACCCGGCAAGATCATCAGCATGACCAGAACAGTCGAAGTCATCATCCAGGCATTGTTGCCAGGGTTTGGTACCGGACTGGCAGCAAGAGCCGGTTGAGCGGCGAACAGCGCAAAGGCCGCAACAGCGAGTTTCTTCATCATGTCTTTCCTTAGAGCGCGGTTTCGCCGGATTCGCCGGTGCGAATGCGAGTTGCCGAAGCCAGATCGAGCACGAAGATCTTGCCATCGCCAATAGCTTCGGTGTTGGCGGTTTGCTGGATCGTCTCGACCACCTTTTCCGCGACGTCGTCGCTGGCGGCGATCTCAAGCTTGACCTTTGGCAGCATATTTGTCGAATACTCGGCGCCGCGGTAGATTTCTGTCTGACCCTTTTGTCGGCCAAAGCCTTTGACTTCGGTCACGGTCATTCCCGCAATTCCGATATTGCTGAGCGCCTCACGGACCTCGTCGAGCTTGAACGGCTTGATTACGGCGATGATGAATTTCACGGCCAGCTCCCCTTGTTATTTTTGGCGCAACGTCCTTTTAACGAAGAAGCAAGAGACGTGCCACAAGCCCGTAACCGCGCTTGCCGCAGGGTCAAGCAAAGCCGACCACCGCTCCTACGAGCAGGCACGTGCCTTAGAATTAACCGTTTGCTCAAAAATTAGGCAGTGGCCCAAGCGCCGCGAGAACTCACTCACCAGCAATGTAGCGGTCGGTGGGTCGTATCGGCAGACCATCAATGCTGGATACTCGGCTTGCCATTTTGGCCTCCCATTTGGCAGGATCGGACTGACGGTGCGCTTTCTTGAGCGTCTCGCGCTCGGACTGGAGCTCCATAAATGGGACGCCCCACCCGCACGAAGTCTGAACGCTTTCGACGGCGATGTCGAAGATTTGCCGGGTGCCAGGCAGCAGGGTGAACCGCTCGGCCAGCTCTTCCCAACCGTGATCCTGCGGCAGCACCGCCTTTCCGCGTCCATAAATGCGCAGGATGAGCGCGGGACGGTCAAAATTGCAAAACATGATGGTGATGCGCCCGCCTTTGCCGTTGCCGTCCGCTGCAAGATGCGCGTGGGTTTCGTTTCCCGAGCCACCAAGATCGAGATAGGCGACCCTGTCCGGCGCGATCACGCGGAAAGCATCATAGCCCTTGGGGCTCAGATTGATCCGAGCGTCCAGGGCGGCGGTCGCGACGAAGAACACCGGTTGCTTTTCGATCATCGCGACATGTTTGTCGTCCAGGGTGTCGGAAAATTCAGCCATCGATCTTCTCCCCATTGCCCTCACAAAAAGTCGCGAACCACCCCGATAAACCGCTCGAACTGGTCGTGGTGGAGCCAGTGTCCGGCCTTCTCAAATTCGACGACCTCGGCGGTGTTAAAATGCTCGATCCGACCGTCCTTCTCCGGATTCGAAGCCCAGCTGTCCGAGCCGTACAAAAGCAAAGTGGGGCAGCTAATCGCATTCCAGGTCGCTTCGAGGAATTCATCAGCAATGTCCTCGACACCCCAGACATTAAGATGCGGATCGAATTTCCAGCTGTAGGTGCCATCCTCATTGCGGTTAACGCCATGAATGGTCAGGTGGCGCGCTTGCGCCTCGCTGAGATAGGAGTTCTCTTCGATCATTCGCGCGAAGGCGGCTTCGATGCTCTCATATTTGCGCGGCGACCGGCCCGCCGCCTTGCGCTTCTTCTCGATCCACTCGCGCTGACGGCGAGGATAAGGGGTCTCGCGCATCTTGTCGCGCCATTCGGGCGACGGCCCAAGACCTTCGATCGCGACCAGTTTGGTCACCATATCGGGGAACATGCCTGTGTAGCGCAGCGCCACATTGCCACCCATCGAATGCGCGATGATCCGAACAGGGCCACAGCCTAACTGATGGATAAACTGCGCAAGGTCGTAAACCATGTCAGTGACCACATAATTGCCATCCGACACCCAATCGCTGTCACCATGGCCACGGTGGTCCATCGCAAAGACCCGGTAATCTTCGCTCAAAGCCTGCGCGGTCCAGTCCCAGCTGCGCGCGTGATCACGCCCACCATGGACGAGAACCAGCGGAGGCTTGTCGCCAATATCTTCGCCCTTGGCCCAATCGAGGTAATTGAGCCGCAGACGCTGCGAGATGAAGGTTTGTGAAGTGGGTCCCGATCCGTTCATGGGTCAGGCTTTGCCGCGAAGTGGCGGGCCTCGCAACCCTACCGCTCCTTTGTCGCCGAAAAGGCCAGCTCGGGGTTCTTCTCAACCTGATAGTTCACATCCCACGGGCTCTTGGCCATAAAAACGAGATCCCCGTCGCGATCCTTCGCCAGATTAGCGCGGTTGAAGCTCTCGAACTCGGCCATCGCCTTGGCATCGCCCTTGAGCCAGCGCGCGGTCGCAAACGGTGCGGCCTCCAGAGCCGCCTCAACCTTATACTCCGCCGAAAGCCGAGAGACGAGCACGTCGAGCTGAAGCTGGCCGACCACGCCGACAATGTGCTGAGCGCCGATCTCAGGATAGAACACCTGGATCACGCCTTCTTCGGAAAGATCATCGAGCGCTTTGCGAAGCTGCTTGGTCTTGGTCGGATCTTTGAGCTGCACGCGGCGCAGAATTTCGGGCGCAAAGTTCGGCAGGCCGGTGAAGCGCACCTGATCCTTTTCGGACAAAGTGTCACCCACCCTCAGGGTCCCATGGTTAGGGATGCCGATGATGTCGCCCGCCTCGGCCGTGTCGGCGATCTCGCGGTCTTGCGCGAAAAACAGGATTGGCGAGTGAATAGCGATCGGCTTGCCCAATCCGCTGGGCGTCAGCTTCATCCCGCGCTTAAACGTGCCCGAGACCTGGCGCATAAAGGCGATGCGGTCGCGGTGGTTGGGGTCCATATTGGCTTGGACCTTGAAGATGAAGCCCGTGACCTCCCCGTGATCGGGCTCGATTTGCTCCTCGCCTGCCGGCTGCGGACGCGGCGGGGGTGCGTGCTTCGCGATCGCTTCGATCAGCTCGGTCACGCCGAAATTCTTGAGCGCCGACCCGAAATAGACCGGCGTCAGATCGCCGTTGCGATAGGCCTCCTCGTCGAACTCGGGATAGCCGACCTGGGCCAGTTCCGCCTCTTCGGCGAATTCTTCGGGGATTGTCGGATTGGCCTCGCGCGTGCCCAGAAACTCCTTGGAAGGGCCTTCGGGGCGGCTGACTTCACCGCTTGCGAAATCGAGGATGCCCTCAAACTGCCCGCCCATGCCAATCGGCCAGCCTTGTGGGCTGACATCCAGCGCCAGCATATCGGCGACCTCATCGAGCGTCTCAAACGGATCGCGCCCCTCGCGGTCGACCTTATTCACAAAGGTGATGATCGGCACGCTGCGCAGGCGACACACTTCGAAAAGCTTGCGCGTCTGCGGCTCGATACCCTTGGCTGCGTCAATCACCATCACGGCGCTGTCGACCGCAGTGAGCGTGCGATAGGTGTCTTCTGAAAAGTCTTCGTGGCCCGGCGTGTCGAGCAGGTTGAAGGTGACGATCTCCCCGTTTTCATTGGCGCGCTCAAAGGTCATGACCGAGGACGTGACCGAGATACCACGCTGCTGCTCGATCTTCATCCAGTCCGATCGGGCGCGCCGCTGCTGGCCGCGCGCTTTGACCTCACCGGCCAAGTGAATGGCGCCGCCTTGGAGCAACAGCTTTTCCGTCAGTGTGGTCTTACCCGCGTCGGGGTGCGAAATGATCGCGAAGGTTCTTCTGTTGGACATGGGATTTCAGGTCTGCGCTTAGCCGCGCAGTTCCGCCCCCAGTTTGGCCGCCGCCGCGACGACATTGTCTGAAATCGCTTTCAGATCGGCGTCCTTAAAGGTCTTCTCCTGCGGTTGCAGTGTCACTTCAAGCGCGAGCGACTTTTTGCCTTCGGGCAGACTGCCGCCGGTGAAGACGTCAAAGACGCGGCTATCGGTGATCGCGCTCTTGTCCGCGCCGCGTACTGCGCGCAGCAGATCGCTCGCCGCGAGGGTCTCAGGGACGAGGAACGCGAAGTCGCGCGTTACCGCCTGCAGAGCGGGCGGGGTGAACGAGGCGCGGGCAAAGCCGGCGCTGCCCTTCTTGGGCGGGATCGCGTCCAAGAAAATCTCGACCGCAGCCACCGGACCATCCAGATCAAACGCCTTAAGCGTCGCCGGGTGCAGCATGCCAAAACGCGCGAGCACCTTCTTGGGTCCAAGCCGCAAGGTTGCCGACTGGCCCGGATGGAACTGCTCTCCAGCCTCGCCCATCACCATCAGCTTTTCTGCGGAAGCACCAGCCGCGCCCAACAGCGAGAGCGCCGCCGCTTTGGCGTCATAAGCGTCAAAGCCCGTGGCCTTGCCCGTTGCCCAGCCGCGCGGGATCTTCTCGCCCGCAAGCACGACACCGAGCGTCGCGCGCTCATCGCTAAGGCCGTCAGACCCACGGAAATAGCGCCGTCCCAGTTCGAACGCGCGTGTGGTGTGCGCGCCGCGATCCGTGTTGCGCTTGGCCGCCATCAACAGGCCGGGAAGCAGCGATGGGCGCATGGCCTTCATGTCTTCGCTGATCGGATTGTCGAGCTTCCAGAGGTCATCTGTCGCAGTGAAGTGCGCAGCTTCGGCTTCAGGAAGGAAGGACCAGGTGATCGCTTCGTTAAGACCACTCGCCGCAGCCGCACGGCGCAGCCGGCGCTCCATTAATTGCTGCGGGGTCGCAGTCGGGCGCGCGACGCCCTCGATGCGCGGCAGAGCGACGCTATCCACTTTGTCGAGGCCATGGATGCGCACCACCTCTTCGACCAGGTCAGCGGGCCCTTCGATATCGTGGCGGCGCAGCGGGCAGGTGACCTGCCAGTCGTCTGAGACCGCAAAGTCGAGGCTTTCAAGGATACGCTTTTGCTCGTCCACCGGAACGTCAACGCCGCCCAGACGCGCGGTCAGGCCGTTGTCGAAGGGCAAAACGATCGGTTCGCTCGGCGGAGAGCCCGCGTGCACGTCTTCGCTGGGTGTTCCCCCAGCGAGTTCCACAATCAGCCCGGTAAGAAGGTCCAGGCCCTCTTGCAGGAAGGCCGGGTCCACGCCGCGCTCAAACCGCGTGCGCGCGTCGGACGCAAGTCCCAGCTTGCGCCCGGTCACCCCGATGCGCGGCGGATCGAAATAGGCAATCTCGAGCAGCACATCTGTGGTGTCGTCCTGAACGCCTGAATCCTCACCGCCCATGATCCCAGCAATATCGTGGACCTGTTTGTCGTCGGCGATGACGACCATGCTGGGGTCGAGCGTGTAGGTCTTCTCGTTCAGCGCCAGCACCTCTTCACCCTCAGCCGCGCGGCGGGCGACCACCGCGCCCGAAAGCTTGGCGAGGTCATAGACATGCGCGGGGCGGCCAAACGCCAGCATCAGATAGTTGGTGAGGTCCACCAGCAGCGAAATCGGACGCTGGCCTGCGCTCTTCAGCCGCTGTTGCAACCAGTCGGGCGAGGGGCCGTTTTGGACGCCAGTGATGACGCGGCCATAGAAGGCGGGGCAGCCTTCGGGATCGTCGGTGCGAATCTCGACCGGGCACACGCCGGACGCCTTGAACGCCGGGAAGGCGATGGGCTTGAGCGTTCCCAAACCCTTGGCGGCAAGGTCCCGCGCAATGCCGTAGACGCCCATGCAATCGGGTCGGTTCGGCGTGATCGCGACGTCGATGACGGGCGAGGAGCCTTGGTAATCAGCGAAGGTCTTGCCAACGCTCGCATCCTCGGAAAGCTCGATGATGCCATCGTGGTCATCGCCCAATTCCAGCTCGCGCGCTGAGCACATCATGCCGGTTGATTCGACCCCGCGGATCGCCGCTTTGCGAAGCTCCATGCCGTTCGAGGGCACAACCGCGCCGGGCAGGCCCAGAACGCCCTTCATCCCAGCCCGCGCGTTGGGTGCGCCGCACACCACTTGAACCGGTTCGCCATCCCCGGTGTCAACTTTGAGGACTTGCAGCTTGTCCGCATCTGGGTGCTTTTCCGCGCTTAGAACATGCGCAACCTGAAAGCCCTTCAGAAGCTCAGCCGGGTCCTCAACGCCCTCAACTTCGAGCCCGATGGCGTTCAACGCGTCGGTAAGCTCCGCCAACGTCGCCTCGGTTTCGAGGTGGTCTTTCAGCCATGTCAGCGAGAACTTCATGCGCGCGCTCCGACACCGGCGGAAAGCGTCGGCTGATCAAACGGCGAGAAGCCGTAATGCGCCAGCCAGCGCGGATCGCCGTCGAAGAAGGCGCGCAGATCGTTCATCCCGTATTTGAGCATCGCGATGCGATCGATGCCGAGGCCAAAGGCAAAGCCCTGCCATTGCTCAGGGTCGAACCCGGCTGAGTGCAGCACGCGCGCGTTGACCATGCCGCTGCCGCCAAGCTCCATCCAGTCATGGCCCTCATCATCGCCGTGGCCGCCCACGACGCGGCGATTGCCTTCGTTGGAATAGCCCACGTCGACCTCAACGCTGGGTTCGGTGAACGGGAAGTAGGAGGGGCGCAGGCGCAGCACGATATCCTCACGCTCGAAGAACGCCTTGAAGAAGGTCTCCAGCGTCCATTTGAGGTGCCCCAGGTGAATGTCGCGATCGACTACCAGACCTTCGACCTGGTGGAACATCGGCGTGTGCGTCGCGTCGCTGTCGGAGCGGTAGACACGGCCTGGCGCAATGATGCGGATCGGCGCCCCGCCTTCGTTCTTCGCAGCCACATCCTTCTTGGTGCGGATCTGCACGGGCGACGTGTGGGTGCGCAGCAGCATCTGGCCACCATCGGGCGCTGCGTCAGGGAAGTAGAACGTGTCATGCATAGCCCGCGCCGGATGGCTTTCATCCATGTTGAGCGCGGTAAAGTTGTGCCAATCGTCCTCGATCTCGGGACCGGTCGCGACGGCAAAGCCGAGGTCGGCAAAGATCTCGGCCAGCTCGTCCATCACCTGGCTCACCGGGTGGATAGAGCCTCTGAGGCTCTGCGGCGCCGGCAAAGTCAGGTCGAGCTTCTCCGCAGCCAGCTGCGCTTCCAGGGCAGCGGCTTCGAGATAGGCCTTCTTTGCGTCAATCGCATCAGCAATCTCGGCGCGCACAGCCTGGATTGCGGGGGCCGCTTCTTGGCGCTCCGCCGGGCTCATGCCGCCCAGCGTCTTGAGCGCCAGGCTCACCCAACCTTTCTTGCCCAACGCGGCCAAGCGCTGCTCCTCGAGCGCGTCCAGTGTCCCAACCGCCGCAATTGCGGCAAGCGCGGTCTGTTTATCGGTTGTCAGATCGGTCATCGGCCCATTTCCAAAGGAGCGCCTGCCGCTAGCCGCAATCGCGCAGCGATGCAAAGGGTGAGACGCGACCCTCGCCTGAACCCCAGCTCGCTTTAGCCTCGCGGACAGCTTCCCGGAGCGTCCAGCGTCTGCGCCGCGCTGCCCCAGAGACGCGCCCGCGCTTCAATGAAGGAGGCCAGGATCGGATGCTCCAGCGCCGCGTAGTCGCTTGGAAGCATCGTCATGAACTCTCTGAACTCGCGCGTGAACTGCGCCTGGTCATGATACTCGGCGTCCATCGCTTCAGTCCAGCGGCCGCCCCCGTTCCGGGACTGGTGAAGCATGAAGCTCGTCAAGCTGCGCATCAAGCGCTGGCGCCGCATCAGCAGCTTTGGGGTAAAGCCAAAATAGCGCCGACACACCCGCTCCAGCGTCCGCACGCTCATCGCGCAGTGATCAGCCAGCTCGCTGACCGTTGCGTAGTGCCCATCGACAAGCGCCTCGTGCACCCGGCGAACCTTCGCTTCGTCGCGGCTTGGGCGCATCAGGCGCTCCAGCGTTTCCACGATGTGATCGAACTGGTCCTCAGGCGCCACGTCGGGATCGGTCAACACCGCGCTCATCACGCCAAACTTGGCGAAGGCAGGATGCGCTGCGCCGTCCCACACCGTGTTTGCCAAACCGTAGGCGTCCGCATCGAGGAACCGCGCCCAACCCACCGGCAGGAAGCCAATACCCCACATCCGCGCGCTCCCAATCTCAAACCGGCATGGCAGCGAGCTCGGCCCGGTCGCTCCAAAGCGCACCGCGTCAACCCGCGAGCGCCCGATCTGCGCGCTGGGTGCGCTGCCAGCGAAGAAGCGGATATTGCCCCATTCCGGCTGGAGATAGTCGGTCACCGTGCCGCCATTCTCCACATCGAGCGAGAGATGGTAGAAGGTGGTGAAACACCCATCAAACAGCGCGGGCGGCGCGTGAAACTCGCTTCGCACCGTGTACCCCGAATCCGATCGCGCGCTCGCCGACCCGTCTGTCACTGTTTTAGACACCCCATGCGCGCTCAATGCACAACGTGGCGCGTTCTTACAATCCCTTTGTCGATTTTGTACAATCGCCTCACGCCGAGACGCGCACGAAAAAGGGCGATCCGATGCCGGACCGCCCCTTTTGGTTTTCCGTCGCCGACGCCATGGGCCTAGCCCACGCATCGATCAGTAGGAAAGCGCTTTTACCAGCCTCAAGCCGGAAGCGCGTCTTTCGCCTGCGCGATGATCGTCTTGAACGCCGCTTCTTCGTTCATCGCCAGATCGGCCATGACTTTGCGGTCCAGCTCAATCCCCGCCAGCTTCACGCCGTGCATGAACTGCGAGTAGGTGAGCCCTTCGGCGCGAACGGCCGCGTTAATCCGCTGGATCCAGAGCGCGCGGAAGTTGCGCTTCTTCACCTTGCGATCGCGATAGGCGTACTGGCCGGCCTTTTCGACCGCCTGACGCGCAATGCGAATGGTGTTCTTGCGGCGACCGCGATAGCCCTTGGCTTGGTCGAGGATCCGCTTGTGCT
>CALCCG010000004.1 GCA_937899785.1 uncultured Erythrobacter sp.
GCCCAGCCCATGCAGGCTTCAGCAAAGTCTCCACCTGCCCTCTTCTATCGCGAATGAGCGGTGCCCAGACAGCGTGCTCGGGTTGCACTTGGCAGTCCGCCAGAAACCTCGACAAGGCCTCCGCAGTGAGCCCGATATCTGGGTTCGCGAAAACCACTACATCGCCATCGCTGTTTTCAACACCTAAGTTGCAGGCACGACCAAAACCAATGTTTCCCGGAGCTGCGACGACCTTCGTCTCGGGCCTCTCAGCGACGAATTCGCCGCAGATGTCGACAACGTTGTATTCCACCGGTGCATCCTTAATACGGCGCTCAAGTTCATTGATGAGGGTCTTCGACTTATAGTTTACGGTGATGACACTGATCGCCCGACCTTGAGAAGGTACGTCTATCACACCTTAACCCCAGACCAATAACCCGGGCCAATACAAGCGCCAATCAAGAGCACAAGAATCCAGATGGCCCGCCATAGGGATCTGCCTGCATGTACCCAAGCCCAGGCAAGCGCCAAGGGTAGCAGCGAGCTCATCGTCTCAAGGATCCGGTAGGCCAAGAAGCCTCCTTGGACGGCCAAAGAAAAAAACAAGACAATGCCAATGGCAGAGCTACCAACACCGATTGCGACCAGTCGTGGCACATCCTTTACTCCGACCCTGTAGCAGTAGAAAAGCATAACCGCGGTAACACTTGTCACGTAGACGCTAAAAAGGCTAAGAACGCGAACTGCGGTCTTTGGCGTCAGCTCCGCTAGAAGCTCGATACGTGGGATAAAGCGTACACTTAGAATTGAGAAGAACACATAGACCGATAAGGCAATTAATGAGACAAAAACTACTTTCTGCCATAATTTTCGCGAGGACACAAAAACCAGATAAATCCAAAATGCAGCTAAGATGCCCGCGATAGAGTAATGAAGGCCGAAACTGATTGAACCCAAGATCAAGGCCCAAAGGTCACGAATTCCTTTGCACGACGCCACTAGAGCTAACAGGCTAACCGCAAGGGCAGTGCGTATCTGGTTGAACTCCAGCGTCGCCGCCCACAAAGACAAGTAGGCAACCAAAAAAATCAGAGCATTCCCATTTATGTTGCGGACTGCAAAAACCTTTAGCGTCAACGCAGTGGAAATAAGTAGGAAGAACACCACAGCGGGTTTGGTTTGGGGGCCAGATATCAACTGCACTAACAAGACAAAGAGCGGCTCATACCTAAGGCTCCACAAGCTATCCTGACGATTGATCTCTACAAAAATTCGGATGTAGTTTACCGTATCACGAGCCTCTCCAAACACGCCGACAGAAACCAGCAGGGCGAAAATGAGTGCGGCGCAAAAAGCAATTAGCGCAAAGAAGTTCGTCTTATTGACTATCAGCATTTCAACCTTGATGCACTGGGGAAAGGTTACATCGCACAACGGTAGCCCAAACCGGCACGACAGCGTCCAAGACTAATGAGTTGCGCAGGCTGCGCTACGCCAATTTAGCGCAATCAGAAAACATTTTGTGCCACGCCAAACTCAATTCCCGAGAATGAAAATGGGAAACTTCATGTGTAAGTGGTCCTGATGCTAGAACCTTACCAATATGTACGATCTTCTCGGCGGTTGATAAATCGACAGGCCTGATATACGGCGAATCTTCGCCGAGAATTTCAGCAGGGCCATAATCTCTCGGGCATGATACAGCTGCTCCACACGCCACCGCTTCGAGTATCGAAATTCCGAAGTTCTCTACGCCCTGCATGTTCGAAAACAAGATTCGGCAATTAGTAAGCGCTGCGAGCTTAGCGCTGACGCCTTGAATATAGCCCATGAATTCAATGTTCGACGACCTGCGTGAGGCTTCCTCGACAATGTCTTGAAGGGGCCCCGCGCCTGCTACTGCAAAGCGTAAGTCCGTCCGTGCTTTTGCAATCTCCAAAAACTCGCGGACACCACGCTCTTCACAAAGGCGGCCAAACAACAAGACATCGATGCCTCGTTCATCCCAAGACTTTGCCAACCGGTTGTCAATCGCAGCGTCGGCGGTGGCCGACGAATGATACACGACGTGGCCAACCTCCAAAATCCGAGAACCCAGTTTTTCGGCCAATTGTTTGCGCACTTCATGAGTTATTATGGCAAGATGAGCTCCCTTAATCGACACGTAAAACCGTACGATAGCCTTGTGAAACACATTCGTACGATGGTCGCTCATCAAGACCATGAAGTGACCTGGGAAAGGGAGCATCAGATACATCGCGAGCGTCGCAATAAGATCGAGATTTCCAGCTACAATGTAACCATTCCGGCGACGGAATCGAGCGAACAGGGCGAGAAAGCGTAAAGGCTGCTTCGTGATCGCAATGCGTTCGTCCACGAGATTCGCCACTGCGTTAACATGCGACAGGCTTTTTGCGCGGGGATGAACATAGTAGAGCCGCTCAAATGGCGAAGAAAGGTGCAAGATAATAGCCTCAACTAAGTCTCGAGAGGTCGGGGACACCAGTCGGCAGCGACCTTGGGTGATGATTCACTCGCCCACCCCTGCCACGTGCTAACCACTTAAAGATAGTCCGGCTTAGCTGCAAACCCTTCAGATGGTGAGCCCTTAGAAGGAAAAAATAGCTCTTTCAAGTCGAGGTGTTCGCCAACTTCAACCTATCCCAGCAGACTTGGCGAAAACACACGGCTATGATGATGAGATAGACGCTGGCTATCACGCTAATACCGGCAATCGGGCTGACTGTTTCAACTATCCAATTGATAGCGCAAAGAGACCCAGCCGCGCAAACGGCTGGTCCGGTAGCGCGTAATATATCCACCAAAGCAATCGAGAGGTATCGCCGCAGCGCAAAGTAACAAAATACACGCATGCTGCTGAAAGATATCAGCATAGCGGTCGCTGAGCCGACAAGGTCATAGGCCATCGTCAAAACCCAGATGGCTGGTATGGTGATCATAACAAGATTGAGGACCGAAATCACAAAGACTTCCCTTGCGCGCCCAATACCCACCAGCACTTCGACGGCGGGTCCTGATATCGCTACCATCATTCCTCCAGCGGCCAACAACTGGGTTGGTAAGGTGGCTTCGGACCATTCCTCCGAGAAGATCAGCTCGATTATAGGCTCAGCAAAGAGAACAAGGGACAATAAAAATGGAAAAAAAACGAGCGTCATGACGCGAGTGATGCTTAAGTAGTGACCTTTGATGCCTTCAAAATTCTCTTGCATCCTTGCATATACCGGCAGCATCACGCGCGAGATCACCCGGCTCAGTTGAGCGCGTATGTTCTCGGTAATCGTGTAGGAGATTGTGTATAGACCAAGTGAAGATGCCCCGAGAATGGCTCCAATAGCTAATCTATCGATGTTCGACCCTAGATAGGTCAGAACGCGGCTCCCAAGCATATAGCCGCCGAGCTCCTGCACTTCGCGAAGGCTTCTCCAGCTGAAATGCAGGCGAGGCCGCCAATTAGAAGCATGCCAAATGAACACGGCGCGCAACGCAGTGTATATTAACTGCTGAGCGATTAAGGAAAAGACACCAGCACCAGCAAAGGCGATGGCAATAGCGGCCACCGCCGAAGACAGAGTCGAAGCGACCTCGGCTGCAGCAATCGATCGAAATCTCATGCGACGCAAGAGCCTGACCTCAGGCAAGACAGCAATGCTCTGAAATAGAAGGCAGGGCGCGAGCAGGAGCGCGATCTCAGCCAATCTGGCTTCGTTGAAAACCCAAACTGTAAGGGAGGAAAAAACCGCGGCAAAAGCCAGCATCCAGCCAAAGCCAGCCACTAGCAAAAACCAGAACACGCTGTAGTAGCGTTCAGCGCTGCGCTCATCTCGGGGCCTTTGGACCAGTACATTCTGAAGGCCGAAGTCTACAAAGAGCCCAAGCAGATTTAAGAAGACCAAAACCATCGCCACGAGGCCGAAGGAGGCCGGGGCTAGCCATAGCGCCAAGACAAGCCGCGCAAAAATGCCAACACCTTTGTTTGCAAAAACGTTAAATCCACTCCAGAACAACCCTCGCCACATTGATTTGTTCGAGGCTGAGCTGAGTGCACCTAAACCTGTGTGAACCATAGTATTCAGCAACCGTCAGCGAACTGAAGCAATAAACTGATGACCAAACCTTTGAGCGCTAAAGCGCAGCGATCTGGTATAGAATTTCACGGTAGGCACCAATTACGATTTCCTCATCATAAGTCTCGGCGATGTGCAGTCGGCTCGCCGCGCCAAGGGAGGCCTGCCGTGCTGCACTGGAGTCGAGAAAACGCATGCAAGCCTCAGCAAGTTGCTCCACATCATTCGGAGCCACCAAATAGCCAGTTTTGCCGTCAACAACAACGTCCCGGCAGCCCGGCATATCAGTCGTGATAATTGGTCGACCGACTGCCCCTGCTTCCAACAGCGAGCGCGGCGTGCCTTCGTGATAGAAGGATGGCAGCACAATACAGTGAGCTGCCTCAAGGACCGGTGCCACATCCTCTTTTGTACCGAGGTACTCAACAATCCCCTCAGAGATCCATTTATCAAGCTGCCCTTGATCGACCGCGCTACGGCTATCCGGATCGAGCGGTCCCAGGAGTTGAAAACAGGCCTGTGGATGAGAAAGTCGAACAATTTTAGCAGCTTCCACATAGACACCCACGCCCTTGTCCCATAGCAATCGCCCAACAAGCAAGAAGCGGATCGACGCAGTTCGCTCCGGCATGGGCCTCACGGCGAACTTTTCTAGATTGACGCCTGAACCAGGCAACAAGTGCACACGGTCCTTTGGTATCAAACCAAGCTCAGTAAAGAGCGCCATGTCATGCGGGTTCTGGAAGAGAACAACGTGGGTCCGCCTGAAGGCGATACGGTAAAGGAATATGACCAGACGGTTGAGCCACCCCTCCTTTTCGAAAGCTGGTCCAAGACCGGTCACGTTAGGCGCGAAAGGGATACCGAGGAGCTGACTTGAGACACCGCCATATATATTGTTCTTGATTGTAAAACTGAAGACGATCTCAGGTTTCAGGCGCCTAAACCAGTAAAAGATGGCCGCCAAGAGCTTTATCTCAGACATCAATCCAACGCCGTTGCGCTTCATCGTGATGGGGATGAACGTGCACCCAAGTGCGCGCAGCCGCTCAACATAACCATCCGCTGGGGCCAAAACGGTCACACGGTGGCCCTGCTCAATGAAGCGCTGGATCAATCCTGCTCGAAAATTTGCTAGTTTGAAAGCGGTATTACCGGTAAGCAGGATATGCATAGCTTAACCCAGAAAGCAATTTGTCATCGCGTACACGCCGTTACGCCAGACTTAGGATCAGCTCCGGCTTAATGATTTGATTTGGATAGCGTATTTTATACGCTCAGTTTTTTCCTCCTATTCCATCGACCGCTTTCACGCGGCTGTCAATGAAGTTATTCGATTAGTCCGTTCGCCGAGGATCTTCGGCAATTCCCGTTACTGAGGCCCGGACGGCTGAGGCGACTTTTCTGGACGCTCGTCCTATTCTATCCGATTCAGGCCGAATTGACCCTCATTCGGGGGCAATCGCATGTCAAGATATGTCGGCAGGTGCCTAACGCAACAGATGCGACAAACACGAGGGGAAACCCATGAAGACTGTATTCATCACCGGTTCGGCCGGGTTTATCGGCTTTCACCTCGCGCAGCTTTTGCTCAACGAAGGATTCCGAGTGGTCGGCTATGACGCGATGACCGACTATTACGATGTTCGCCTGAAAGAGCGGCGCCATCAAATGCTTCGCCAGAACGAACGCTTTCGCGCGGTTGAAGCCGCGCTTGAGGATTGGGACACACTTCACGCCTTCGTAATGGAGGAAAAGCCCGACGTGATCGTGCATCTCGCGGCGCAGGCGGGTGTGCGCTATAGCCTTGAAAATCCACGCGCTTATGTCGATGCCAACCTGGTGGGCGCGTTCAACGTGATGGAGTGCGCGCGTGAATTGGACGTCGAGCATCTGCTGATGGCCTCAACCAGCTCGGTCTATGGCGCGAATGACGATATGCCGTTTGATGAACGGCAGAAATGCGACACGCCGCTCACGCTTTACGCGGCGACAAAGAAAGCCAACGAGGCGATGGCGCATTCTTACGCGCATTTGTGGAACCTGCCGACCACCATGTTCCGCTTCTTCACGGTCTATGGCCCGTGGGGCCGGCCCGACATGGCGCTGTTCAAGTTTACACGCGGGATCCTCGAAGGAACGCCGATCGACATCTACAACCATGGCGAAATGCACCGCGACTTCACCTATGTGACCGATCTTGTGCGCGGCATTCGTTTGCTGATCGACGCCGTGCCGGTGCGGCCCGAAAGCACAGACGATATCGCGACCTATGATAGCCTTTCCCCGGCGGCGCCATGGCGCGTCGTCAATATCGGCAATTCGGATAAGGTGCGGCTGCTCGATTTCGTCACCGCTATCGAAGAGGAATGCGGGCGCGAGGCGATCAAGAACTTCATGCCGATGCAAAAGGGCGATGTTCCCGCCACCTGGGCCGACGCGACCTTGCTGCGCGAACTCACTGGCTACACTCCGCAGACGGAGTTCCGCGACGGTGTGCGCCAGTTTGTTGCTTGGTATCGCGACTATTACCGTCAGTAGAAAGCCGGCGCGGCGGAAGGGGTTGGCTTACCCGCCGGATTCGTCCGTCAGCGTCGGACCGACAACCGGCTCGGACACAGCCGGCGGAGCGTCAGCGGGTGCGTCAGCGATGGGAGGGGCGTCGGGCGAGGGTTCCACAAGGCCCGGGATTTCCTCGACTTCGCCCGGCAGCGGCGCGTCACGCTCGCGCTCAAGGCGATCGAGATACTCTCGCTCGATCTGTTCGACGCGCTCCTGCTCGGCGGCGGCGCTGGCGTCAATCGTGGACAGGCGTTCTTGGCGTTGCTGTTCGATCAGTTGACCAAACCGAATGGACTCCGCTTCGTCCTTTTCTTCGTAGGCGCTCTCGATAAACTTCTGATTGCACCCGGTGAAACCGCCCGCACCAGCGGGGCTGCACGAAAACGCACCGAAATCACCAACATATTTGAGCTTCTCGACCTCGCGCACGCGCGAGACATTTTGTGGGGAATCGCTCGCGCGGAGATTGGACGGAATGCGATAGCGCTCGGCCTCAACCAGGATCTGGCAGACCACAATCTCGCCTTCTTCGGTCTGCTCGGGACACTCGTCCTCGCTGTAAGCGATAACCATGTTGACCTTGTCGCCAGCCTTGTCTTGCGCTCCCGCCGGAGCGGCGGCCGCAAACGCGCCGCTGGCCAACGCGGCCGCAAGGATGAGAGCTCTTTGCGATGAAACCATGGGCTTTTCCGATCCTATCCTCGACGCCGCAGCGCAACGCGCTCGCTTGATTGTGCCTCTGAAGGCTACATGGACCTCGCTGAACCGCCTGTGAAGGCCATTTGCGACGCCTCGTGAACAAAGGCTGGTCTGACGCGCGCTCAGTCTGATCGCTGAATCAGACCCGTTCGCTTACCTTGATTGCGATCTTGCACCCCAACCGGATCGCGCCTGAAAGCAACGGATAGGCGGGCGCCTTCTCGGCGTCGTTCGCGAGCGCGGCGTCGCGATGCTCACGCTCTTCCTCTCGAAAGCGTTCGATCATGTCCGCGAGCTCTGGGTCGGCTCCGGTCTCCTGCAGCCGGTCAAGCTGTTCGGTGTAATGCCGATCAATCTCTTCTTCGACCGCAGCGGTGCAGGCCATAGCCGCCTCCGGGCCGAGCAAGGCCGTGCCCGCACCCAGCGCGTACCCAGCAGCGGACCAGAACGCGTGCAGCGCGGTAGGACGCACCCCACGTTTGGCCATCAGCGCGTCGAATTCCTTGCGGTGAATTTCCTCATCTTCAGCCATGTGGCGAATTTCGGCCGAATGCGGCCCGCGATCGCCCATGACCGCCAGCTGCCCTTCGTAAATCCGCGTCGCGCCAAACTCGCCAGCCTGGTCGACCCGGATCATGCGGTGAATTTCGTTGCGGTCGACGGCGCTTGTCATGATGTGGCTCGCTTTTGAGGGAGGAGGATCAGCGCCAAAATGGCGATCCCGCCCAGACATGAAAAGAGGAAATTGAAGCCGGCGAGTGAAATTCCGAAAAGGCTCCAAGGTGCGACATCGCAGCGCACCAACGGGACCGCGTTCGGATCCATCACATCGCGCGAGAAATCAACCACCGCGCAAGGCGTGATCCCTTCCCACCAATCGTACTCGACACCGGCGTGGAACCCGCCGATCAGGCCCGAGATGACAATCGCGACCGCCGCCAGGCCGACCCACAGACGCGGCGCGGGCGCTGCAAAGGCAAGCGCGGCGAGTGCCAGAGCGGCGAAATGGGGCCAGCGCTGCCACCAGCACATTTCGCACGGGAACAGCCCAAAGACATATTCGGAGATATACGCACCGCCCAAAAGACCGCCCGAAAGGGCGAGCGCCAACCAGCGCGCTTGCGCGATTCCCGTCATGACCTGGCCTTTAAAGCGCCGCGCAGCCCCTTAGTCGAGCAACGCAACCGAACTCTTTGTCGTGCGGCGCAAGGTTTCGAGCGCATAGTGCAGCTGGAAGTCTTCAATGCCTTGCTCTTCGAGTTCCTCCGCGGTGAGCTGGAAGCGCGGATCGTCGATCTTATCGGATTCCAGCGCCTCGTCCTTGAGGCCAAGCTCGTTCACCAGATGCCCGCGCAGATCGCTTTCGCGAGTCTGGTACTTCTCGCGCAGCGCCAAATCGGGATCGGACAGCTGCGGCACTTTGATGTCGGGCGCAATTCCGCCTTCTTGCACCGATTTGCCCGAAGGTGTGAAATAACGAGCCGTCGTCAGCTTGAGCGCAGCGTCGCGGCCCAGCGGCAAGAGCGACTGGACCGAGCCTTTTCCAAAGCTGCGCTCGCCCATGATCAGCGCCCGGCGGTGATCTTGCAGCGCGCCCGCCACAATTTCGGATGCCGACGCGGAACCCGCGTCGATCAGCACGATCAACGGAACACCTTCAGCCATGTCGCCGCGGAAAATCTCCTCCGCGTCGTAGAGCAGCGTTTCACCGCGCGCGCGGCCACGTTGCGAGACGATACGACCTTTGGACAAAAACAGATCCGAAAGCGCGACGGCTTCATCAAGGCTTCCACCCGGATTGGAACGCAAATCAAGCACCAGGCCGCTCATCCGCCCGGTCGCTTCTTCCTGCATCATGCGCCAGGCCTTGTAGACATCCGCGCCGACATCCGCCGAAAACTCATTGACCATGATGTGGCCGATATTGCCCGGCATCAGCTCGTGGGTCACCGGCTCAAGCTCAATCACGCCGCGCGTCACGTCCACCTCGAACGGCTCATCGCGGCCCGGACGGAAAATCGTCAGCTCGATCGACGTGCCCGCTTTGCCGCGCATGCGAGCGACCGCGTCGTCAAGCTCGCCGCCATAGATGAGCTCGCCATCAAGGTGCGTGATGTAGTCGCCGGCCTTCAGGCCGGCTTCGTCGGCGGGCGAACCTCGAAACGGCGAGATGATCTTCACCGCGCCATCTTCCTGCACAACCGAAAGGCCAAGGCCCGAATAATTGCCATCGATCATCGTTTCGAGGCGCTGGAGATCGCTGCCGTCGAGATATCCCGAATGCGGATCAAGCGAAGCCAGCATGCCGTCAATCGCGCCGCGCACCAGTTGATCGTCGCTGACATCCTCGACATAGCTCGCCTTGATCCGTTGGTAGGTCGCAAAAAGCTTGGAGAATTCCGGTCCCGCACGGCCATCAACTTGCGCCATTGAAGCGGTCGTGGCGGGGATAAGGGCGACAGCGGTGACGAGCGCGGCGGTCCGAGCGAGAGCAGCAATTTTCATGAGGTTGAGAGGCTCCTTTTGAACACATTCGTATAGGCTTGCGCGCCTGAACGCCAGATGAGACCGTGTAACGGACGATCGCGCGTCCCGCATCGGGGCAAATTCGACACGGGGTCTGATTAAGCTACGCACCACGGCGCGAATTGGTTTCAAGCGATTACTTCAAATAATCTATGGGGTTAACCGGCTCGCCTTGATTGCGCAGCTCCACACCGATCACGCCCCCTTCCCCATCGGCTACACCAAGGGGTGCTCCTCCTATGACACGGTCACCGACCTCTACATCAACCCGTGACAAGCCCGTTATGAGACTGGTCAGACCATCCGCGTGCTCGATAATGACGATTCGGCCAAAGCCCTCATAGGGGCCCGAAAAGACGACCCGCCCGCGTGCAGGTGAAACAATTTGCGCACCCGGTTCAGGGCTCAGCGTAAGGCCTTTGGAACGCAGACCGCTCGCGCGTTGTTCTCCAAAGCCGGTGATCGTTCGGCCCTGGACCGGGAGCTGGAAGCGGGTCGGCGGGGCGGTGACCGGCAGCGCCGCCGGTGGAGCGTCGGGAGCTTGCGCCGACACCATCGCTTGCGACGTTTCCTTTGGATTATCGGGTCGCAACACCGGACCGGGAAAGGCCGCCAGAGTGGCGCGCAAGCGGGCGTTCTCGTCCAATCGTTTGATCAGGCCATCCAGATCGCGAGCCTCTTCAGCGAGGACGAGCGCACGCTCCCCTTCGCGGGCCGCGTTGCCCCGCGCCTCGGTCAACGCAAGACGCTGCCGTGCCTCAACCGCCGCGAGTGCGCCGCGCTTTGTCTTAAGTTGATCCTCGCTGCCGCGCAGCTGGGTCAGCGCTCGGCGGGCGCGGCGCTCCAACGTACGGCCCTCCTCCAGCTCGCTGCGCAAAGTCGCCGTGCGAGCCCGGATCTGCGGCACCGCGCTGTCGAGCACCGCGCGCACATAGACTAGGTCTTTGAGCGAGCCGGGCTGAAAGGCCGAGAGCGCAAGCGGGCGACGAGCGGTGGTTTGCAAGGCCGCGGTAAGCCTGACAAGCGGCTGCTGGCGGTTAGCGAGCCGGTTGGCCAGACGCGCGCGCTCGACCTGCGCCAAAGAGTATCGCGCCCGCGCCGCGATGATCTGCGCTTCGGTTTGCTGGATTTGTGCGGCGAGCGCCGCCGCTTGGCGCACGGCGCGCTCAGTGGCCTCGCTGGCGGCTTCAGCCTCGCGCGCAAACCGCTCAGCGCGCGCTTCGGCTTGTTCTCCCGCCTTCGTCGCGCTCTCCAATTGCTCGCGCGCTTCGTCGGGGGACAGGATCGCGACCTCGCGTTGGGCCCGCCCACTAGGGGCCGTTGCGATAACAAGCCCAAGAGCGGCGGCCAGGATTCCAACAGCGACAGAGGTTTTCAACGGCACGCCCACTCTTATGCCCGATGATAGGGATGTCCGGCAAGGATACTGGTCGCGCGGTAGAGTTGCTCCATCAGCATCGCGCGCGCCATCAAGTGCGGCCAGGTCGCGGGACCGAAGGCGAGTAGCAGGTCCGCCTGCGCGCGGTCCTCTTTTGAATGCCCATCCGCTGCACCCAGGACAAACCGCGCTTCACGCAGGCCATCATCGCGCCAACGGCCCAACAAATGCGCGAAGTCTTCGGAACCCATGGTTTTGCCACGCTCATCCAAAAGCACGGTCTTGCAAGGGATTTGCGGATCGGGATGGCGCCCACCGATCTCGGGCAGTTCGGTCAGCCTCACTGGCCAGGTCAGCCGCTTTTCATAACGCGCGACAAGCTCCGCCTCGGGCGAGCGAGCGATCTTTCCGCGGGCGATGACATGAAGCAGAATTGGAGTGCGTCCTTGTTGTAGAGTTTTTGTTTCATGCTCGCCCGTCCGGGCGAGCGTCCTCGCTAGATGTCCTGCGGGGAACATTCCTCTGCGGACCCGCTGCGGGCGGACGGTCGTCCTTGCGGTTTGCTGTCGCAAACCGTTCCCAGAGCTTACCTTGCTCGGTCGCGCGGTTTCGAAATCTACGATCTCGCAAGCGCGACCGCAGGTGCCAAGAAGCCGAAGATTCGGCGTAGGGAACAGCACCGAGGACGCTCCCGCGGATGCGGGAGCGAAAACCTAAGACGCCTGCGCCTCGCCGCTCTCGAACGACCACATGCGCTCAAGATTGTAAAAGCTGCGCACTTCGGGTCGAAACAGGTGGACGACCACATCGCCCGCATCGATCAGCACCCAATCCGCCGCCGGGAGCCCTTCGACCCGCGCCGGACCATATCCGTCCTGCTTGACCTTTTCGGCCAGCTTTTGCGCCATGGCGGCAACCTGCCGGGTCGAACGTCCGCTGGCGATCACCATGAAATCGGCGACCGAGCTCTTCCCCTCCAGTGGGATCGAGACGACCTCGATCGCCTGGTCATCATCCAGCTGAGCAAGGACCAGTTCGTGTAGATCATCAACGGTGTCAGCCGGCATGGACGCCAACCCGTTTGTGCTTTTGTGCCTTGGCGTCACCAAGTTTGCCTGTGGTTGTGACAAGCATTGTTCTCCAGATTTCAGGGCAATGAAATGGGATAGGTCCACCGGCGAACAAGGGGCGGGACGACAAGGCAGCTGGCCTCATGCGTCGTCCCAACCTTCGATACGACGAAATGTAAGCCGATCCCGCGGCGCGGCGCCGTGGCTCAAAACGTGCGTTCCGCCCAAAAGATCAGACGCCCATTCGGCGTTCGCACGGCGAATAGCCGAGGCTGAGCGATGGTCTGGATCGAAACGCAAAAACACCAGGGCCGGTGCGCTCCATTGCCCCCGTTTCCGAAAACCAGCCGCAGACACCGAGTAGCGCCTGAGCCAGGCCATGGCGGGGCTCGTCATGGCGTCTGCGTTATAACCCGGGCGCGCAATCACTGCAATCGGAACTGTCCGTGCGATGGTTCTCCAACCCTTCCACAAATGAAACTGCGCAAGGTTATCCGCCCCCATAAGCCACACAAATTCGCGGTTTGGGTAGCGCTGCACAAGCCGTGTCAAAGTATCCACAGTGTAGCGCGTTCCAAGCTCCAGCTCGATCGCGGTCGGCACGATACGAGCGCGCCGGGCCTGCAGCTCAGCCGATTTCAAGCGGGCGTGTAAATTCGCCATATCGTCGCCGGGCTTGAGCGGATTGCCGGGCGAAACCAGCCACCATGCGGTGTCGAGCCCTAAGGCGTCCATCGCGAAACGCGTTAAGCGACGATGCCCGCCATGGGCCGGGTTGAAGCTGCCCCCCAAAAGGCCAACGCGTCGCGCAAGGGCGGTCATACCAAGATAGGACGGCGCAAAGCTGCGGGGTTCACCGCAGGATCGCGCGCGTTCCACAGCGCTCTATAGGCGCGCCACACAGAACGGTTAAGGCGGCTGTCTTGATCATCACCTCCGCTCCTAGCAGTCACGCTTACGTCTGTCAGGCGGCTTGTCGTCAAGTCGACTCGACAGCCTTGGGAAAGGCCACAGAACCGCCCGCCAGAAGCTGCCACATTCGTCGCAAGAGGCAAAAAATTAGCAGAAAAGCGATTCTTGCTCCAAGCTGAACAGTTCATCGTGAAATACGTTCGCTTCGGCGGTTCCGTAGTTGTATGCAATCGACCCTTAACCTTGCCCTTGATAGCCCGAACGCAAGATTTGATAGAAATCGCGGGGCAGCGTTGGCAGAAAATTCCTCTTCTCAGGCTTGGAGCTTGCGCGCTTTGCCCGAACGCGTGCAGCGCTGGTTCCCCGACCGCGAATTCTTCATGCGCTCCGATGGCCAGGTTCGCTTCATCAAGATTTCCTCACGATTGCAGATGATGGCCGCGGGCGCCGCGCTTGTGGTCGCGCTTGCATGGGCCGCTTCTCTGGGCGTGATGGCGTGGAACCAACATCAGGCTGAAGCGAATCTTGCCTCTTTTGAGCAGGAAAAGGCGCGGATCGAGACCTCGCAGGAGCGGATCGAGGCCTATGGCAGCGATCTTGAGCGGGTGGTTGAGGATCTTGAGGCGCGCCAGCAATTTCTGGATTCGATGCAGGAAATGCTGCCCGACGAAGTGCGCAAGTCCGGCATTAACGTGACCAACAGCGCCAAGGAGACCGGCGAGACAGTCGAAAAGATCGGCGAACTGTTTCCAGAAGCGCGCGGTCTGGCAGAGATTGAGGCCCGGCAAATCGCCTTCGTTGAAAACATGACGCGATACGCCGACTGGCGGGCGAAGCGCGCCGAGGCCGCACTGCGCAAGTTGAACCTGGACCCCAAAATGATGGCTCGCAACATCGAGCGCACGGCGGTGGGTGGTCCCTTCGTTCCTCTTGGGTCCGACATCGCCGAGCTGGACCCACGATTTGAACGCATGGGGCTAAGTCTTACACGCATGGCGACTTTGGAGCGCGCACTCGATGGCGTCCCGCAAGTTGTCCCGCACGCCAATCAGTCCATCACCTCAAATTTCGGGTATCGCCGCGATCCCTTCAACGGCCGCGCCGCGCGCCATCCCGGCATTGATTTTCGTGGCAAGATCGGTTCGCCGATTTACGCTGCCGCTCCCGGCACAATCGTCTACGCCGGTTGGCGCGGCGGTTATGGGCGCCTTATCGAAATTCGCCACGACAACGGTCTTGTGACCCGCTACGCGCACCTTTCGCGGATCGACGCCAAAGTCGGAGACAGCGTCGAAGGCGGCGATACGATTGGCGGCCTTGGCAGCAGCGGCCGATCAACCGGACCACACCTGCATTTCGAAGTTCGGATAAACACTCGCGCGGTCAATCCGCGCCCCTTCCTGGAGACTGCCCCCGATGTTCTCAAAGAAGCCCGCGGAGCCAATCCGCTCCGTGTCAGCTCAGCGACCCAGCCCTAACCCCCAGTCTCAAGGAAAATCCATGCCCGGCAACGCCAGCTCAACCTTTTCGGTGATCGGTCCCGATGTGATTGTTAAAGGCGATGTGAACGCGTCGGCCGACCTTCACATTGACGGAACGATCGAAGGCGACATCAAATGCGCCAGCATAGTCCAGGGTGAGAGCAGTCAGATCAGCGGCACCGTGATTGCGGAAACCGCGCGGCTTTCAGGCAAAGTCACCGGATCGATCACCGCGCGCGAGCTGACCATTCTGAAGAGCGCAACGATCGATGGCGACGTTCATTATGACGCGTTGACCATTGAACAAGGCGCGCAAGTTGAAGGGCGCTTTGCGCCCAATTCGCAGCGTCAAGCCTCCAACGCGTCCAAGCCGATCGGCAAGGTTGAAGCGAAGACAGAGGACCCAGAGCAAGCGACACTGCAAATCGCCAACTAGCGAAGGCCGCTCTCGTCCAGCAAAGCGCTGCGTCTCTTAAAAGGAAGCGCGGCGCTTTTTCGTTGGCCTGGCGGAGAACCGCAGGGCGCCCCTACAAGACCTCAGCGCGCAGAGCCTTGCGGTCGAGCTTTCCGATCATAGTCTTGGGCAGCGCTTCGCGAATGATCACCGCGTCCACGCGCTCATGCTTTCCGACGCGGGTGTTGAGCCAGTCCTTTAGCCTATCTCCATCAGCAACCTTGCCCTCTTCCAGCGTGACATACGCCCGGGGCACTTCGCCGCGATACTCTTCGGGCACGCCGATCACGAGCGCCTCCTTGACCGCCTCATGCTCCAGGATGACGTCCTCAACAACGCTCGGGAAAACTTTGAAGCCGCCAACCGAGATCATATCCTTGATCCTGTCGACAATCTCAAGAAACCCGTCCTCATCCATAACCGCCACATCGCCAGTGCGCAGATACGTCTCATTCCCGCGGGTTACGAAAGCGTCCGCGGCCGCCTCGGGCCGGTTCCAATAGCCGCGCATGATCTGCGGACCGCAAACGGCCAGCTCTCCTGGTTCGCCTTCTGGTGCAAGCGCGCTGGGATTTTCTTTGTCGAGCAGGACAATCTTCGTCCCCGCAACCAATTGCCCGATTGTGCCCTTCTTGCGAACTCCGGCGTAGGGGTTGACCGAGACGACACCCGCGCTTTCGGTCAGACCGTAACCTTCCACCACGCGGACGCCAGTCACATCCTCAAATCTTGTATGCACCGCGGCCGGCATAGGCGCCCCCCCGGAAATACAAACCTTGAGCGAAGACAGGTCTGTCTTAGCGAGATCGGGATGGTCAAGCATCGCCTGAAACATGGTCGGAACACCGGGAAAGCCGGTCGCCTTATGCCGTTCGATCGCCTGCAGAACCTGCTTCGTCTCAAACCGCGGCACCATCGCAATCGACGCGCCGCTCGCGACCGCGTGGTTCAATAAAGCGGTGTTGGCAAAGACGTGGAAAAAGGGGAGCGCACCCATAAAGACCTCCCCGCGTGGATTGCCAAACGGATTTATCGCTGCGACCTGCTGCGCGTTCATGGTGAGCTGGCTGTGCCCCAGCATCGCGCCCTTAGGCCGGCCGGTCGTGCCGCCAGTGTATTGCAGCAGCGCCAGATCGTCGGGCGAGACGGAGACCGGAGGTGCGGGGGAAGCCGCGCTCAGCGTATTCTCCCATTTCAGCGTGTTATGGCTCCAATGGATCTTGGCAATATCATCGCGTTTGAAGAGCCTGTAGGCGAGGCCCGTCAGCTTCGGGAGCATATTCGCGAGGCGCCCCACGATGAGGGATTCAAGTTGCGAGCTTTCCAGCACTTTTGCGGCGGTGTTGAAGAGTTCGGGCACATCAACCGTCACCAGCGCCCGCGTCCCGCTGTCACCCACTTGCCAGGCCAGCTCTTCAACCGAGTAAAGCGGCGAGAAATTGACCACCGTCGCCCCAGCCATCATCGCCCCATAATAGGCTGAGGCGTAGATCGGAACATTGGGCAGGAAAAGACCGACACGCTCGCCCTTCTGGATCCCCATTTTTATCACGCCGGCCGCAAACCGCTCCGCTTCGCTGTGGATGTCTTGATACGAATAGGTGCGCCCAAGAAAATGGAGTAAGGGCGCCTGGGGGTTGTAGGAGGTGGTGCGCGCCAGCATGTCCGGCAACGTCATCGGTTCGAACGCCGCATCCCAGGGCGTGGGGTGATAATAGGGGGATATGTTATTTACATCCATGTCAGTAACCTTGGGTGATCACAACGCGCGGCACAAGAAAAACCGCCTCACGCCCCGCGATTTTTCGCACTTGGAATGGGGTCAAGAACAGTCTGGATATCCCTTGGAGGCGGTAAAAGAAAGGGGCAGGCAAGGCGCCCGCCCCCTCTCGATATTCGCTGGTTCTTGAAGCGGCTTACTCCGCCTCCTCGCCTTCCTCTGCCGGCACGTCGACCGGAGGTGTCTCACCAGCCGTTTGGGCTTCAGGCGCTGGCTCGGGGAAGGCTTCACTGGGCTCAATCGGAGCGCCGGATTCTTCGGCCTCGCGTTTTGCGGCGAGCCAGGCTTCGGCTTCGGCCTCTTGCGCGGCTTGAGCGGCGGCTTTTGCGTTGGCCTCCCTTTCGGCGCGCAGTTCTTCGATCAGCTTGTCCTTCTCGCTACGGGTTTCCTCGCCCGTGCTTTCGACTTCCTCGACAAGCCCGGCGCGCTTGGCCGCCTTGGCCACCACGGCATCGAGCTCACGCTGCGAGCACAGCCCCAACGTAACCGGATCCTTGGGTTGGATGTTCTGGATATTCCAGTGCGAGCGCTCACGAATCGCGCCAATTGTGTTGCGCGTTGTGCCGATGAGCTTGGAAATCTGCGCGTCCGACACTTCCGGATGGTTGCGCAGAATCCAGGCGATGCCGTCCGGCTTGTCCTGACGCTTGGACACCGGTGTATAGCGCGGGCCCTTGGTGCGAGTCACTTCGACAGGCGCCTTGTGCATCTTGAGCGCGTATTCAGGATCCTCCTGACCCTTCTCGATCTCTTCAAGCGTCAGTTCGCCCGCATGAACCGGGTCGCGCCCGGTGTATTTGCTGCCCGCCAGATCGTCCGCCATCGCTTGCACTTCAAGAATATGCAGGCCGCAGAACGCCGCGATCTGTTCAAAGCTTAGGCCCGTGTGATCGACCAGCCAGGTCGCGGTGGCGTGGGGCATCAGCGGCTTGGGCTGATCCTTAGTAGCCATGGGAAATCTCCATCAAAAATAATAAGGGCCGCCCCTTGCGGAGCGGCCTTTGCGACGCTGCAGATAGGCCAAAGCGGCTCTTGTCGCAAGAATTTGCGCGCCTTCGAGCGATTTTTCGTGAGCAAGACGAGGCCTACGCTCTTTTAAGCGCAGCGAAAGGCGATCAGAATTCGAGCACCGGAGCCGCTTGCAACGAGACGCATTCCTCCTCTTCCAGAGCCACAAGGCCGTGGATGAATTGGCGAGTGGCCCCTTCCCAACTGTAGCTGGCGCCATGCCTGGCGCACGCCTCACGCTGGCAACGCAGCGCGGCTTCGATCGCGTGGTCTAAGTTCTCAGACATGGACCCCACGTCATCAGTCAAAATATCAATTGGGCCGGGCACGGGATAGGCCGCGACCGGTGTTCCACAGGCCAGCGCTTCGATCATGACCAGGCCGAACGTGTCCGTCTTGCTCGGAAAGACAAACACGTCGGCGCCTGCGTAGCACCCCGCAAGATCCAATCCGGTTCGCTTGCCCAGAAAAAGCGCCTCTGGGAACTTGGTCTCAAGCGCGGCGCGCGCCGGCCCATCGCCAACCACAACCTTGGCACCGGGGTGAGAGCAGGACAGAAACGCTTCGATGTTCTTCTCGACGGCCACCCGGCCAACGTAAAGCAGGATCGGCCCTTTGAGCCCTTGATATTCGACGGGCGCGGGCGCGCTGGCGGAGAAGCACGCAAGGTCCACCCCGCGGCTCCAGTGATTGAGGCGATTCAAACCCTGCGCTCGCAGCTGCTTGCGGATCGTTTCGGTCGCCACCATCACCCGCTGCGCCGGGCGGTGAAACCAGCGGATATACGGCCAGAAGACATTCGCTGAAAGACCGGTGCGGCGCGCGAGGTAATCGGGAAACTGTGTATGATAGGCGGTGGTGAAAGGAACGCGCCGATTGCAGCAATAGCGCCGCGCGGCAAATCCCAACGGTCCCTCGGTTGCGATATGGACCGCGTCAGGCCGGATCTTAGCAAGCTGCCGACCGACCGCACCCGGCCAGGTCAGAGCCAAGCGGATCTCGGGGTAAGTCGGCGCGGGAAAGGAGCGATAGTCCTGAGGGGATATGACCGTGACTTCGTGGCCCCAACTGCGCAAGATTTCACACGTGGTGGCAAGCGTGCGCACCACCCCGTTGGTTTGTGGGTGCCAAGCGTCGGTTACGATTGCAATCGAGTGCGGGAGCGTGCTTCGGCGTCCGCCCTGTGCTTTTGCAATCTGCGAAGCTTGGATGGGCCGGGCTTGGTTCACGCGGCCTCCCGGGGCCCATCCGCAGCGGCCGGTTCCGCCTTAATCTGAGTGTCCTTGAGGCCCGGCGCTTCCGCCACGTCTTCAGCCTCCCGCTCTCTGCGGGCCTGGATGATGTCAGGCCAGTTGAGAATTTCCATCCGACCGTCCTGATGTTCGACCAGCGCGTTGCACCCTTCGACCCAGTCGCCATCGTTCCAATACTCGACCGGCTTGCCATCAAACTCGAACTCGCGGAATTCGGCGGTGTGAATGTGGCCGCACACCACCCCGTCAACGCCGCGCTCCCCGGCCGCCTTGGCGACCACTTCTTCGTACTTCCCGATAAACTCGACCGCGTTCTTGACCTTGTGCTTGGCCGCTTTGGACAGCGACCAATACGGCTTGCCAAGCGCCTTGCGGATCGCGTTCACCAGAACGTTCAGCTTCATCGTGGTGACATAGGCCCAGTCACCAACAAAGGCGAGCCAGCGCTGCGAAAGCATAACCGCGTCAAACTCATCGCCGTGCAGCACCATCAGGCGCCGGCCATCGGCGGTCTCATGAAAAGCGGCGCGGCGGATTTCGATCCCGCCGAAGTTGAGCCCGGTGAACTGGCGAAACATCTCGTCGTGATTGCCCGGAATATAGACGATCCGCGTGCCGCGCTTAGCGCGTTTGAGGATGCGCCAGACGATATCGTTGTGCGCGGAGGGCCAATAAAACTTCTTCTTCAACCGCCAGCCATCGATAATGTCCCCCACGAGGTACATGGTCTCGCTATCCGTGTTGTCGAGAAAGTCGATCAGCATGTCGGCGTTGCAGCCTTTGGTGCCCAGATGCACGTCGCTGATCCAGATCGTGCGGAATTTGGCGCGCGCGTTGCCTTCAGGCTCAGGCGTCTTGGGTTCTGAAAGCGGAAGATTGGCGATGTTTCCACCGCTGAGCTCATCCTCGCTCAAATCCTTGGTCAGGTCGGACAACATAAAGTCAGACATGGCAAAAACCCTCGTCAACGCTCCTGATGCTGATGCGCCTGTGGCAGCCTTTTGTTACATCCGATTCACAGATGCATGACGGTTCTGCGTAAATCCACAGCTGTGTGCCTTTAATGTTGCATTGCAACATGACCATTCGCCAGTGCCAACCACACGGAAAAAGATATTCGGTTTGCGGGGACGACACAAGCCCTGCTCGGGTCAAAGCAGCCGATCCACCAGGTTGCAGTCAGCCGGCGACGCAGGCCGTTACTCGCCGAAGACTTCGAGCACGATCTTGCCAATATGTTCGCCCGCTTCCATCCGCGTGTGCGCAGCGGCGGCTTCGGCCAAAGGGAAGGTCTGGTCCATCACGGGCGCGAGCTTTTCGCTAGTAAAGAGCGGCCAGGCGTGTTCGGCGATTTCATCGGCAAGCGCCGATTTGAAAGCGTCGGAGCGCGGGCGCAGCGTCGAACCTGTCAACGTCAACCGCTTCATCATGATGAGCGGAATGAACAGCTCTGCCTTGGCCCCGCCGAGCACCGCGATCGTCACATGCCGTCCATCCTCCGCGAGGCATTGGAGGTTGCGCGGAACATAATCGCCCGACACCATATCCAGCACGACATCAACACCCTCGCCTTGGGTGAACGCCTTGACCTCTTCGACGAAGTCCTGATCGCGGTAGTTGATTGCCAGATCCGCGCCGATCTGGCGCGCGGCTTCGCATTTTGCCTCGTCTCCGCAGGTTGCGATCACGGTCATATCGAACGCCTTAGCGAGCATGATGGCCATCGTTCCGATCCCACTCGTCCCGCCATGGACAAGCAGCCGTTCGCCATCGCGCGCAAGGCCGCGCTCGAAGACGTTGTGCCACACGGTGAAAAGCGTCTCGGGCAAGGCGGCGGCGATCTTGAGCGGCATGGAATCGGGCACGCCCAGGCAATGCCCCCAGGGCGCAGCGCAATACTCCGCGTAGCCGCCACCCGGCGTAAGCGCGGCGACCCGGGCGCCGAGCATGGCAGGGGGTACGGCCGAGCCCACCGCAACGATCTCGCCCGCGACTTCAAGGCCCAGAATGGGCGAAGCGCCCGGCGGCGGTGGATAAGCGCCAGCGCGTTGGAGGCAATCTGGTCGGTTTACGCCCGCATAAGCGACCCGGATCAGGACATCTTCATCCTTTAGCGAAGGGATCGGAGCGTGTTCACGGGCTAGAACATCTGGGCCACCCGGTTCTGCGAAGCCCACGGCGTCCATCGTGTCAGGCCGATTTCCCAGCGGATTAGCGTTGCCCATCGGCCTAAAACCCCCCCTCTCGCGGACCAAAACTGATCGATTGTGGCTGCAGTCTGAAAACTTGAAAGGGCGAATAGCTCTCTCATGCATTGACAGCAAGCGGCTGCGCTTCGATGCTGCCATGGCGATGGATGATGATGAGCGCCCGAGTCTTGCAGGAGCCGCCGCCCAAGACGCTGCACACCGCCTAGGCCAAGAGGACCTGGGCCCTTACTCGCAAGATGAGCTGAACATCCGCTCCGCCCTCCTTGAAGCCGAACTCGCCCGCGTGCGAGCGCACCGCGACAAAGTCAGCGCACACCGAGCCGCAGCGGATGCGCTTTTTGGAGGGTCCAAGTCGTGATCTTTGTCTTTGCCCTTTCCCCGGGGTCGCAATTCATCGCTTCTGCCCCATATAGCTTGTCTACCTCTCCTTATGCTCCCGTTCGTGGAGCTTTCACCGCCCTGACATAAGGCTTGTTCATGCCCAGTTTTGCTCAGAATCTCGAACGCACCCTCCACAACGCGCTCAGCAACGCGTCGGAGCGTCGTCACGAATACGCAACGCTTGAGCACTTGCTGCTCGCGTTGATCGACGACGAAGACGCCGCGCAGGTGATGGCAGCGTGCGGGGTGGACCTGGCCGAACTGGGTGATGTGGTGAAGCAATATCTCGACCACGAATACCAGTCGCTAAAGTCCGAAGACAACGCCGACCCGCAGCCGACAGCCGGCTTCCAGCGCGTCATCCAGCGGGCTATCCTGCACGTCCAGTCTTCGGGCAAGGACACGGTAACGGGCGCGAACGTTCTGGTGGCGCTTTTCTCCGAACGCGACAGCTACGCCGTTTACTTCTTGCAGCAGCAGGACATGAGCCGCCTGGACGCGGTGAGCTATATCAGTCACGGCATCGGCAAGGGCGGCCGCCAGATAGAAAGCAAGAGCCCGCAGGGACAGGAAGAAGGCGCGGAGGAAACGGCCGAAAAGACCAAGGGCGACGGCAACAAGAAAGAGACCGCGCTCGACCAGTTCACCGTCAACCTCAACGCCAAGGCAGAAGCTGGCAAGGTGGATCCGCTTATCGGCCGCGGTCCCGAGGTCGACCGCACAGTCCAGATCCTGTGCCGCCGCTCAAAGAACAACCCGCTCTATGTCGGCGATCCCGGCGTGGGCAAGACCGCGATTGCCGAGGGCCTGGCACGCAAAATCGTCGAAGGCGATGTGCCGGAAGTGCTCGAAGAAGCGGTTATCTACTCGCTAGATATGGGCGCCCTGCTCGCCGGAACACGCTATCGCGGCGATTTTGAAGAGCGGTTGAAGCAGGTTGTCTCCGAACTTGAAGGTATGCCGCACGCCGTGCTCTTCATCGATGAGATTCACACCGTGATCGGCGCTGGCGCGACCAGCGGCGGGGCGATGGACGCCTCGAACCTGCTGAAACCCGCGCTGTCGGGCGGGACGATCCGCTGCATCGGCTCGACCACCTACAAGGAGTTCCGCAACCACTTCGAAAAGGATCGCGCGCTGCTGCGCCGGTTCCAGAAGATCGACGTGAACGAGCCGACGATCGAAGACACGATCAAAATCCTTAAAGGCCTGCGCAGCGCGTTCGAAGAGCACCACAATGTGAAATACACGCCCGACGCGCTCAAAACCGCCGTCGAGCTGTCGGCGCGTTACATCAACGACCGCAAATTGCCCGATAAGGCGATCGACGTGATCGACGAGGTTGGCGCGATGCAGATGCTGGTGCCGCCCAGCCGCCGCAGAAAGAAGATCACCGCCCGCGAAATCGAGCAAGTGATTGCGACCATGGCGCGCATCCCGCCCAAATCAGTGTCGAAAGACGATAAGAAAGCGCTGCAAAACCTCGATCGCGATCTTAAACACGTGGTCTATGGCCAGGATGAGGCGATTACGCGCCTCGCCACCGCGATGAAGCTATCACGCGCGGGTCTTCGCGATCCGGACAAGCCGATTGGCTCGTTCCTGTTCTCAGGCCCCACCGGCGTCGGTAAGACCGAGGTGGCGCGTCAGCTCGCCTCGATCATGGGGATCGAACTCAAACGCTTCGACATGTCCGAGTATATGGAACGCCACTCGGTCAGCCGCCTGATCGGCGCGCCTCCGGGCTATGTTGGCTATGATCAGGGCGGGCTGCTCTCCGATGCAGTCGATCAGAACCCGCTTTGCGTGCTGCTGCTCGATGAAATCGAGTAGGCGCACCCGGACCTGTTCAACATCCTGCTGCAAGTGATGGATAACGGCCGTTTGACCGACCATCACGGCAAAACGGTCGACTTCCGCAACGTCGTGCTGATCATGACGACGAATGCCGGCGCCGCCGATATGGCGCGCCAGGGCATCGGCTTTGGCGATGTGTCGAAGGAAGACGCCGGCTCCGAAGCGGTGAAGAAGATGTTCACGCCGGAGTTCCGCAACCGCTTGGACGCAATCGTGCCGTTTGCCTATCTCGGCAAGTCGACGGTCGCGCGCGTGGTCGACAAGTTCATCCTCGAACTCGAACTCCAACTGGCCGAGCAGAACGTCCACATCCAGTTCGACAGCGACGCGCGTTCGTGGCTGGCGGATAAGGGCTATGACAAGCTCTATGGCGCACGCCCGATGGGTCGTCTGCTACAGGATCGGATCAAACAGCCGCTCGCCGAAGAATTGCTGTTCGGCAAGCTCGCCGATGGCGGCGAGGTGCACGTCACGATCAAGGACGGCAAGCCAAGCTTCGAGCTCACGCCTGCACCGCCTAAAACGCAAAGGCGTCCGGGGTCAAAGCGCAAGCCTGCACCCAAGAAGCCAGCGGCGAAAAAAGTTGCGCCCAAGACAGACGATCCCAAGCCCGAGGAATCGGGAAGCGGCGCCAAAAGCTAGAGCTCGACCCTAGCCTTCGCCCCAAAAGTATGATTGAGGAGCCCCAGGTCATTGGCGACCTAAAGATCAGGGGCCCTTCATGTTTGCACGCACATTTTTCCTTGCCACCGCCGGTAGCGCGCTCGCTTTCGCCGCGCCTTTAGCCGCTGACCATCACACTGGCGAAAAGCCCTCTGAGACCGGCGAAAAGCACTTTACGGGAGCGGATATCTTCGGTCTTTCGGTGGCCGCCGATCCGCAGATCAGCCCGGATGGCAGCCAGATCGCCTATGTTCGGCGCACCAACGATATCATGATCGACAAGGCGGTCAGCTCGATCTGGCTGATCGATGTGGCGAGCGGCGCGGAAACCCCGCTTGTGACCGGGGCTGGCTTCCACGCAAGCCCGCGCTGGTCACCCGACGGCACGCGCCTTGCCTATATCTCGACCGAGAGCGGAGGCGGAGCCGAGCTGCATGTGCGCTGGATGGCTTCCGGGCAAAGCGCCAATATCACCGCGCTTGCTGAAAGCCCGGGCGGGATCGCTTGGTCGCCCGATGGCACGCAGATCGCCTATACGGCGCGCGTCGCCGGTACCGGCCTGACACTGGGCAAGCCGCCCGCAAAGCCCGAAGGTGCTAAATGGGGCAAGCCGCTCCAGATCATCGACAAGGTCACCTACCGCATTGATGGGGGCACCTATCTGAAGCCGGGCACGACACAGCTCTTTCTGGTAGATGCAACCGGCGGCGCGCCGCGTCAGCTCACCTTTGGTGAGTATTCGAACGGGGGCACGGTCGAGTGGACGCCTGATGGCAAAACGTTGCTCTTCACCGCCAATCGCAAGGAGAACTGGGAGCTCGAAGGGCAGGATAGCGAGGTCTATTCGCTCGACATCGCCAGCGGCACGATCACCGCGCTGACCGATCGCTACGGCCCGGACGCTGGCCCGCAAATCTCGCCCGATGGCAAGACCATCGCCTATGTTGGCTATGACGATGTCGGCAACGCCTTCGATCAGGCCAGCCTCTACACAATGAACGTCGATGGGACCGGCAAGAAGCTCCTCGCGGGCGACTTCCCCGCCAGCCCGGACGGCATGGAATGGAACGCGGCGGGCCTGTTCGTCAGCTTTGAACGCGATGGCGAGCATCGCGTCGCCAAGGTCAATCCCTCCAGCGGCGCGCCCACTCTGCTTGAGCCCCGTTTTGGCAGCACGTATTACGCTTTGCCGTACACCGGCGGGCAATGGTCGGTAAGCGAGGGCGGCGCGATTGCCTTCACCACGGCGAGCTCGGTTGCGCCGCCCGAGGTCGGCGTTGCGACCCGGCGCGGAACAAAGACGCTCACCTCGCTTAACGCGGTCAGCCTTGGCGCCAAGGTGCTCGGCCAAACCTTCGAATTGGACGTAACCGCCCCTGATGGCGTTAAGATACCGGCGTGGATCATGCTCCCGCCCGGATATGAGGAGGGCGACAAGGTCCCTACGATCCTCGAAATGCATGGCGGCCCCTACGCCGCCTATGGCCCGGAATTCTCGGTCGACTACCAGCTCTATGGCGCGGCGGGATACGCGGTACTGTTCACCAATCCCGGCGGCTCGACCGGCTACGGCGAAGAGTTTGCCGACCGGATCGAGGACAATTATCCCATAAGCAACCAAGCCGAACTGATGGCGGCGGTCGATGCAGCCATCGCAGCGGGTTACGCTGATCCGGACAACCTGTTTGTGACCGGAGGGTCAGGCGGCGGCATCCTCACCGCCTGGGTCGTAGGACAGACAGATCGCTTCAAGGCCGCCGCCTCGCACAAACCAGTGATCAATTGGACAACCATGGCGCTGATGGCGGACTTCTATCCGTTCTTTGGCAAATATTGGATGGGCGGTCAGCCCTGGGAGCGGCCCGAACACTATTGGTCGCGTTCGCCGCTTGCCGCAGCGGCCAACATCAAGACGCCCACTTTGGTGCTGGTGGGAGCGAACGATTACCGCACGCCGCGCAGCGAAGCGGAGCAATTCTACGGCGCGCTTAAGCTGCTGGGCGTCGACACCGCGTTGGTGGTGACACCGGATTCGAGCCACAACAACCTCACCCAATCGCCAAGTCAGCAGGCCGCGCGCACGGACAGCGTGATCGCGTGGTTCAACAAGTACCGCACCGATACTGACGAAGAGGCGACCGAAACCTCCGAGTGATGGGAACGGGCGCGCTTGCACGGGGATTTCATCCTCTATGAGCGCGCCGTTTTCCTGGATCCGCCCCGCACCCTGGGGCGTGCATATCGTCCCAGCGGATTGCTGGGTCGATCCGGGACGCGCGGTCGACAAGGCGCTCGTCACACACGGCCACGCGGATCACGCGCGCGGTGGGCACGGTGCGACCATCGCCACTCCGGCAACGCTCGCCATAATGGAGCTGCGCTACAACACACGCGAAGGCGCGGTGCCCGTAGAGTATGGCGAGACGATCCGTCTGGCTGGCGGCGTTGAGGCGACATATGTTCCAGCCGGGCATGTCCTGGGCTCGGCGCAAATCCTTCTCGAGCACGCGGGTGAGCGCGTGATCATCACCGGCGACTATAAACGCCGCCCCGATCCGACTTGCGCCCCCTTCAAAGTCACGCCTTGCGATATCTTTATTACGGAGGCGACATTTGGCCTTCCGGTGTTCGCGCATCCACCGATCGAAGAGGAAATGGCCAAGCTTTTGGCCGCGCTTTCAGAACATTCCGATCAGTGCGTGCTCGTCGGCGCTTACGCGTTGGGAAAGGCTCAAAGGGTGATCGCAGAGCTGCGTTTGGCGGGCCATCAGGACACGATCTATCTCCACGGCGCGATGGAGAAGATGTGCCGGCTCTATGAGGAGCACGGCGTGGACTTAGGTGAGCTTCGCCTCGTCGCCGATCACACCAAAGAAGATATGCGCGGATCCATCATCATCGCCCCGCCTTCTGCGCTGAGCGATCGCTGGTCACGTCGGCTGCCCGACCCGATCACCGCAATGGCATCGGGGTGGATGCGGGTGCGGCAGCGCGCGCGGCAACGCGGAGTGGAGTTACCTTTGGTGATCTCCGACCACGCCGACTGGAACGAACTCACTCAGACCATCGCCGAAGTGGACCCGGCCGAAACATGGATCACCCATGGCCGCGAGGAAGCCCTGCTGCGCTGGTGCGAGCTCAATCAACGCCGCGCGCGAGCGCTCGCTTTGATCGGGCGAGAGGATGAAGATGACTAGGCGCCCTCAACAAAGAGGGAGCGGCCTAGGCGGTGAGCGCCTCAAGGTCTGCCTTGACCGCAGCGATGATTTCATCGGTGACCACACCGGCCGACCATGGCTGAAGCTCGATCAGGCTCATGCCCTTGAACTGGCCATAAGCGGGATGCTCGTCAATTCCGGGAATGTGCTTGAGCAAGACTTCAGCCGTCGCCTCTGTCGCCATCAGTTCTTCGATCGAGTTGTCGATGGTCAGCTGCGTCGCGGGCGCTTCCGCGACGGGAGCTTCGGCGTCCTCGGCCAAAGTTGGGGAGACCGCGCCCAGAAGAGCGACAGCGGCGGCGAGTGCGGTGGCTTTCATCAGTTCAATTCCCTTCCTGGACACGGGATAGTTGGATATCTTCGTCGGTTTAAACCTTCTGCCGAGCGGCGCAAGCCGGGTTGTGCGAGCGCTTTTGTGGGTGCCCGATTGTGAACCGGTTCTCGGAGTTGCTGGACGCGCTCGTCTATACGACAAGCCGCAACCGCAAGCTGGCTTTGCTAAAGGCCTATCTTTGCGAAGTGCCCGATCCGGATCGCGGCTGGGCGCTCGCAGCGCTGGCGGGTGGGCTGGACTTTCCGGCGGTCAAAGCCTCCACCATTCGCAATCTCGTCATGGAGCGCGTGGACCCTGTTTTATGGTCGCTCAGCCGCGACTTTGTCGGCGATACCGCTGAAACGGCGAGCCTCCTATGGCCCGATCCGGTCAAAGCTGTACACGGCGAGCCGCCAAGCGTCGGTGAGACGGTCGAGCTGCTCTTCGGAATGACTCGCGCAACCGCGCCGAAGGATTTCGCCCAGCTGCTTGACCGCCTCGATTCCTCAGGCCGCTACGCGCTGATAAAGCTCGCAACCGGCGGCATGCGCATCGGCGTTTCCGCGCGGCTCGCCAAAACGGCCTTCGCGCAGGCTTTTGACGTCAGCGTCGAAGATGTCGAGGAGTACTGGCACGCCCTGGAGCCGCCTTACGCGGAGCTCTTCGCCTGGGGCGCCGACGGGGCGGACCCTCCCGACGTTTCAAACCGCCCGCTCTTCCGCCCCTTTATGCTCGCGCATCCACTCGAGGACACGGCCTTGGATCTGAAAGACTACGCCGCCGAGTGGAAATGGGACGGGATACGCGTACAATTGGTGCGCGTGGCGGGCGAGACGCGCCTCTATTCGCGATCAGGCGACGATATATCGGCCACATTCCCGGAATTGCTCGACGTCCTTCCGGTGGAAGCCGTTCTGGACGGCGAATTATTGGTCCGCGGCGCGGCGCAAGGCGGTGCAAAGGGCGGCGCGGCGAGCTTCAACGCCTTGCAGCAGCGGCTTGGGCGCAAGACCGTCTCGAAGAAGATGCTGGCCGAACGCCCGGCCTTCGTGCGGCTCTACGATTGCCTGATCCTTGAAGGCGAAGACCTCCGCCAGCGGCCTTGGCAGCAGCGCCGCGACCGTCTCGAGGGACTTATGGAACGCCTCCCAGCGTCCCATTTCGACCTCTCAAGCCTCGTAGAGGCGCGCGACTTTGAGCATCTTGCTGAGATCCGTGAAGGCACACGCGACGACGCAATCGAAGGACTGATGCTCAAACGCCGCGACAGCGCTTATATTCCTGGGCGAAAGGTCGGCTTGTGGTACAAGTGGAAGCGCGATCCGCTGTTGATCGATTGTGTGCTGATGTATGCGCAGCGTGGGAGCGGCAAACGATCGAGCTTCTATTCGGACTATACGTTTGGCTGCTGGGACGGCGATCCCGATCGGGGCGCGGAGTTGTTGCCGGTGGGCAAGGCCTATTCCGGCTTCACCGACGCCGAGCTCAAACAACTCGACAAGCTTGTGCGCCAAACAACACTGAACCGCTTTGGCCCGGTGCGCGAGGTCGAGCGCACACTGGTCTTCGAAGTGGCCTTCGACAGCGTGCATCCCTCGAAGCGCCATAAGTCTGGTCTGGCCATGCGCTTCCCGCGAATCCACCGCATTCGTTGGGATAAGCCAGTGCACGAAGCGGACCGGATTGACTCCTTAAGGGCGCTGATCTCCAGTTAAGTTGCATTTCGAAACTTGATTGCTATCTGGGGTCCATCACGGCCCTGGGAGAGACCTCATGAACACCAAAGACCTGCTCGTCACCACCCAACGCAACATGCTCGGCACGCTCAAGGGCCTGCTCGCCAAAGCCGCCGCGGATGAGCGTGGCGACGGCTTGCTCCAAGCCAAGCTGGCTGACGATATGCACCCGCTTGCCGTGCAAGTTCGCTTCCTGTGCAATATGGTCGGGGAGGCAATAGAGCGCGTGGCGGGAATTGATTTCACGTCGAACGAAGATGATCCCACCACACTCGCCGAGGCGCAAAACCGCATCGACGCCACGCTTGAAAGTCTTGCCAGATGGGAGGAGCTGGACTTTGCCGCCGACGACGCCGCGCTAGAGCTCGATCTGACCAACGGTATGGTCTTCGACATGACCACGTCCAGCTACGCACGCGACTGGTCGGTGCCGCAATTCTATTTCCACGTGATGGCGGCCTATGCGATCCTGCGCAAAGAGGGGATAGAAATCGGGAAAGCCGACTTCGTGCCACACATGTTTCAGTACATCCGCCAGCCGGCAGGCTGAGGCCGCTAGTCGGCTGGCTTGATCGAGGTGACAAAGCTCATTTTGTTGCCGTCAGGGTCGCGGGCGTAAGCACCGTAAAAGTCAGGGCCATAGATCGGCCTGGGGCCCGGCGCGCCTTCATCGCTACCGCCATTCGCGAGCGCGGCGGCGTGGGCCGCGTCCACCGATGCTGGGCTGGCGGTGAAGAGGCCGGCAGTGTGGCCGTTGCCAGGCTCCGCGGCCTTTTCGTTCTGTGGCTTCGTGATCCACACCAGAAACCCATCAGCGAACTTGTAGGCGAAGGTCATCCCTTCGTATTCGAACGCAAACTCAGCGCCGAGCGCTCTCATCACCGGATCGTAGAAGCGTCGCGATCGATCCAGATCGTTGGAGCCGAGTGTGATGTACATCTCAGTCATGCGCTAATCCCTCGCCCTAGTCATCGCCGCTTCCACGGCGGCCTTATGATCCTTAGCGTTGTGCGCGTAGTGGGCGACACCCATTTTCATACCCATGATCGCCGCATCGGTGAGGTCTTTGAGTTTTTTCGCCGGGCGGCCGGCCCACACTTCGCGGTCGCCAATCACTTTGCGCTCGGTCAGCATCGCGCCAGCGCCCAGCATGGCGTCCGAGCCAATCACCGATTTGTTCATCGCGATCGCGCCCAGACCCACAAAGCCGCGATCGCGGATCGTGCAGCCATGAACCATCGCCATATGGCCTATGAGCACATCATCACCAACGATCAGCGGAGAGCCTTCATCATCACCGGGGCGCGGCGGGTCGCAGTGGAGGACGCTGCCATCCTGAATATTGCTGCGCTGGCCAATGCGGATTGTAAAGACATCCGCGCGCACCACACAATTGTACCAAATCGAAGAGCCCGCTCCGATCTCGACATCGCCGATAATTGTACAGCCGGGCGCAATGAAAGCGGTTTCGTGGATCTTGGGCGTCTTGCCATGGATCGGAATGATATTCACTCCGGGAAACCGGGTTTTGAGATCAGTGGTCATGGTCTGCTCTTCCATGTTTCGCGCGTTAAGGCGTATTGAATGGCGGGGTTGTCGCTAGGGCCAAAAGCGGGATCGGTGAAGTCGAGATCTTGGCGCCGCTCCATTCCGAGCTTTTCCATCAGCTTCCAACTGCCGATATTGCGGAGGCTGGTGAGCGCAACGACATGCGGCGCGCCAATCCGGCCAAACGCCCAGTCGATCACGGCCACCATTGCTTCATGAGCGTAGCCGCGACGCCAACGGTCTTCGCGAATGAGCCAACCCACTTCGTGGTCGCCTTGATTGGGAGCGGCCGGGTGATCGACTTGTTTGATACCCGCATGGCCGACAAGGTCGCCGGTCGTCTTCTCAATCATCATAAGAAAGCTGAAGCCATACTGCGCGTAGAGCGCCATGCCCTTGGCGTGCTTGGCCTCGATCTCATGGAGTTGTTTCACACCGCCCAGATGCTCCATCACCGCAGGCGTGTTGAGCACACGGTCCTGCAAGGCCGCGTCGCCTTCGCTGATCGCGCGCAGGATCAGCCGCTCGGTTTCGAGGACAATATCACCCACAGGCTTAGCCGATAAAACTGGCGCGATGCATGGTCCACGCCGTGCGGGTGATCGAATAGACAATGGCGTCCCCGTAATCGGCGTTCCAGAACGTGTCTTCGAAATCGAGCTCGGGGCGCCGCTTCATGCCAAGGCGCTTCATAAGACCCCAACTGCTGCTGTTCTCTTCGACCGTGATGGCGATGGTTTCATCCGCGCCAAATCTTCCGAAGGACAGATCCAATGTGGCGATCGCGGCTTCCTTTGCGTATCCTTTGCCCCAGGCGTGTTCGCCCAAGCGCCAGCCGGCTTCCATCATGCCGAAAGGGCCGTTCTTATCGGTGCACAGTTTTAGGCCGCAAAAGCCCAGGATCGCTCCGTCTTCCTTGCGTTCCACGGGCCAGAAAGTGTGCCCGAATTCGCGCGCGAACCCCTCCCAGCGCAGCTGCATCGCGTCCATGCCCTCTTCATCAAGCAAACCGACCAGCCACTGCATGACCGCAGGGGTGTTGGTGGCTTCCCAGAAGGGCGCCCAGTCCTCCTCTCGCCAATCGCGCAGGATGAGGCGCTCGGTCTCATGGTAGAAGGAGGGCCAGTCGTCAGCCATCATGGCTAGCCATTGAGAAGCTTGGCGGCGATCGGGGCGTGGTAGGTCAGGACGCCGCTGCACCCGGCGCGCTTGAACGCGGTCAGGGTCTCCAGCACCAGCGCATCACGATCGCCCGTGCCAACGGCCGCCGCCGCCTCGATCATCGCGTATTCGCCGCTGACTTGGTAGGCAAAGACCGGCACATCGACATGGTCGGCCACTGCCTTGGCGACGTCGAGATAGGCCAGCCCCGGCTTCACCATCACGCTGTCGGCCCCTTCAGCCACGTCCATCTCCACCTCGCGCAAGGCTTCTTGAATGTTGCCTGGGTCCATCTGGTAGCTCTTCTTATCGCCCTACAGCACTCCGCCAGCCCCCACCGCGTCGCGGAACGGCCCGTAAAACACACTCGCGTATTTCGCGGCGTAGCTCATGATCTGAACGTTGTGATGCTCGCCCATTTCGAGCGCCATGCGGATCGCGCCGACGCGGCCGTCCATCATGTCGGACGGGGCGATAATATCCGCACCTGCATTCGCCTGATTGAGCGCCTGATCGACCAGCACCGCCACAGTTTCGTCGTTCAGGACATAGCCGTTCTCATCCAGCAAGCCATCCTGCCCATGCGCAGTGTAGGGATCGAGCGCGACGTCGGTCAGCACGCCGATATCATCGCCGCACGCATCCTTAATCGCGCGGATCGCGCGGCACATCAGATTGTTAGGATTAAGCGCTTCGGCGCCGTCATCCGAGCGGCGCTCGGCTTGCGTGTTCGGGAACAGCGCCACCACCGGCACGCCGAGCGCCACCGCCTCTTTGGCGCGCGCGACGATCCCATCGATGGACCAACGCGAAACGCCGGGCAGGCTCGCGATGGGTTCCTCAACGCCTTCTCCTTCGGTGATGAAGAGCGGCCAGATCAGATCGGCCGGGGTCAGCACCGTTTCGCGGTGCAGCGCGCGGCTCCAGGCGGTCGCGCGGGTGCGGCGAAGGCGAGTGTTGGGATAGCGTCCAGTCATGCGGACGCAGGTAGCCGTAAAGGTATGAGCCTTGCAATAATGACGGTGGAACGCGCGTCAAAGAGATGTGGCTTCGATCTTCTCGATCTCGCGGATGGGTTCTTCGATTTCGGTTTGGAGTGTTTCAAGCTCCTCAAACGCAGCGCCCACTTCGATTTCCTTAAGCGCAATAAGTTTGCGCTTAAAGTCGATCAGTTCGGTGCCCGCCAAGGTCGCGCGGGTTACAAATTTAACGCTGGCGGGATTGATCGCCTTGCCGTTGCGGTACATCTCATAGTGCAGGTGGGGGCCTGTGGAGAGCCCAGTCGACCCTACATAGCCAATAACCTGACCCCGTTTGACATACTCTCCAGAGCGAACCGCCATACGGCTCATATGGCAATAGCGCGTCGCAAGGTTGCCGGGATGGTCGATCTTCACAGTGATCCCGCATCCGCCCGCGCGCCCTGCGGAAACAACACGACCATCGGTTACAGCAACAATTGGTGTGCCTCGCCGCGCTCGAAAATCCATCCCGGCGTGCATGCGGCGATAGCCGAGGATTGGGTGGCGACGCATCCCGAAGCCTGACGAAATTGCGCCGGGAACCGGCCGCGCCAATCCACTGCGCTCCTCGCCAGCGCCAGAAGCTTCGTAAAAACGCCCTTCGCGGCCCCAACGCATCAACTCATTCTTGGGCACGCCGCCTCGATCAATTCCTGCGTACAGCAACTGCCCGGCTTGCCGCTCCCCGGTGGCAGCGCGGCGATAGGCGAGAATAATGTCAAACTCATCACTGCTGCGCACTTCGCGGTTCATGTCAATCTGGCCGTCGAGCGCGCGCAGATAGTCCTGAACCGCGCTGGCTGGGACTCCAGCGGCGCGCATCGAGCGGTACAAGCTGGTCCCCACCGTGCCGCGCACACGAAGCGGGGTGTCATCGACGCGGATAGCGTTGCGCTCCAAGACCAAGGACCCAATCGGATTGCCGAGCTCATCGCGGCGCTCGCGATCGATCTTAAGCTCCAGATCAAAGCGGGCGCGGAACTTGAGCGCGTCCAAGGGTCGGTTCGAGCTCTGATCCGGGCGGCGGCCCAAAACGAGGTCCATCGTGGTGCCAGGCTCGATATCGCTGATCGGAATGGCTTGGCGTACTAACGCGCTGACCCGGTCAATATCGCTGACCGAAACGCCCGCGCGGCGCAGCATGCTGGCAAAGCTGTCACCAGCTGCAAGGGTGGAGACGATCTCTATTCGCGGACGCTCTGGCGCGCTTGCGAGCGGGATCACCGCATCGGTCGGTGCCATGCGCTGACCAGTATCCGCGCCAAGCCCCAACGGAGCGATCGCGCGGCTGCGGAATTCACTTTGCACAGCGGCGTCCTGAGGCATGGCGGGACGCGCCTCAAGCGGCGTCAGGTCTGGCCAGAACATCAGCGCCACCGCGCCCAGTGCCACCATCGTCACCAAGCCGCGAAACCAGCGCGGGCTACCGATGTTCTCGGCAAGATCCGGCGCCAGATCGAACCGGTCCAACCATGTTGTGGTGCCCAGCTTCCACTCGTCGTAACGATCACTCCAACCGCGCACACGGGCCAGGACCTGCCGTCTTACCTTCTCTGAGCCGGACGGCGGCGCAACGCGCTGTGAATTTTTCAGATAGCCGGCAAAGGCACCGGGGTCATAGGGCCGCTCTAGCCCAAGACGCCCGTCAGGGTTCGCTCGGCTCGGCCTTATGTGTTTGAAGTTACCCGCTTGGTCCACAGTGTCCTGCTCGATCGATTGCGTCAACGATTTGACGCTGCGTCTGGCCGGAAAGTCTAGCGCCTCATAGTAAAGTTGGGCTTAAGCATCGACCAGCCGAGTCTGCGCTGCGATAAGGTGTTGTACGTAGGGATGCCGATCTATCCTCCACCCCCTGTTGCCCCCGCTGTCGAAGACTGACAATGTCGAGTGCGTGACCCCTTCCTTTTCCGACATAGCCGCGTCCGGACCGGTTTCTGGACCGGTGCGGGCGGTGCTTGGGCCTACCAACACCGGTAAGACGCATCTCGCGATTGAGCGGATGTGTGCGCATTCGAGCGGCATGATGGGGTTTCCGCTGCGCCTGCTGGCGCGCGAGGTGTATGACCGGGTGCGGGCGATCAAGGGGGATGATCAGGTCGCGCTAATCACCGGCGAGCAACGGATTGAGCCACCGGGCGCGCGCTATTTCTGCTGCACGGTCGAGGCGATGGACCGCGTCGGAGGCGGCCACGCCTTTGTCGCTTTGGACGAGGCGCAAATCGGGGCGGATCCCGAACGCGGCCATATCTTTACGGATCGGTTGCTCCACGCTCGGGGACGCGAGGAGACGATGATCTTGGGCTCGGCCACACTAGAGCCGATTGTCAAAGCGCTGATCCCCCGGGCCGAACTGGTCGGGCGACCGCGTTTCTCCACCCTCACCCATTCCGGCGAGACCAAGCTGTCGCGCTTACCGCCGCGCAGCGCGGTCGTCGCTTTCTCAGTCGAGCAGGTCTACGCTATGGCCGAGGCGCTGCGGCGCTTTCGCGGCGGCGCGGCTGTGGTGATGGGGGCTTTGTCGCCCGAGACCCGCAACAAGCAGGTCGACCTGTTCCAGAATGGTGAGGTCGATTACATCGTCGCCACCGATGCGATTGGCATGGGGCTCAACCTTGATTTGAACCATGTCGCCTTTGCCGCGCTCACCAAATTCGACGGCAAACGCAAACGCCGCCTCACCCCGTCTGAAATGGCGCAAATCGCCGGGCGCGCAGGCCGCCACCAGCGCGACGGCAGTTTTGGAACACTGACTGGCGGGGGCACACGGTCGGGCGCACCCTTGGAATTCTCCGAAGAAGAGATTTTCGCGATCGAAGAGCATAAGTTTGCGCCGCTCACCAAACTCTATTGGCGCGAGGCGGAACCGCGTTTTGACGCGCTCAAAGCGCTGATCGGCGATCTGGAGCACCGCCCCCGCCACGACGTGCTCAAAGGCGCGCCGCAAGCGATTGACCTTGCCGTGCTCAAGCGCCTCGCCGAAGAGCCGCTGGCCGAAACGGTTCGCGGATCGGGTTCGGTGCGGCGCTTCTGGGAGGCCTGTTCGCTGCCCGATTTCCGGCAGGTGGGCGTTGATCCGCACGCGCGCTTTGTCGCGCGGCTGTGGGAGGACTTACAAGGCGGCTATCTGGGCGCCGACTTCGTGGCGGCGCGCATCGCCGAGCTTGACCGCACCGGCGGCGACATCGACACGCTGCAAGGCCGGATCGCCGCGATTCGCTCGTGGGCGTATATCTGCCAGCGCCCCGATTGGGTGTTGGCCCGCGACGAAATGGCGGCCCGTGCGCGCGCAGTGGAGGCCAAGCTCTCCGACGCTCTGCACGCGCGGTTGACCGAAAGATTTGTGAACCGAAGGACGACGATACTGATGAAATCGCTGGGACAGGACGCAGGCGCCTTGCCCGTCAATCTCGAAGACGATGGACGGGTCACGGTCGAAGGCGAAGTCATAGGGCGGCTTGACGGGTTTCGGTTCTCGGTCGACCCGAACGCGACCGTGGCCGATCGCAAGATGCTGCTGGCTGCGGGTGAGAAAGCCATGCCCGGCATCCTCACTAAGCGCGCCCATTGGCTGCTGAGCGAGGCGGGCTTGGCCGAATTGGAGATCGCGAAAGGCGCAGTGCAGTGGCGGGGCCGCACCTTGGCCGAAATCGCCATGCCCGACGATTTCGTAGCGCCGCGCCTTACGTTGGCACGCGAGATTTCGATGCTTCCCGATGGCCCCCGCGCCAAGTTGGAAGACGGACTCACAATGTGGCTGACCGCCAAGCTTGAGCCGCTCGAGCCGTTACGCAAGCTCGCCGAAGCTGCGCAAGACCCGCAAGCGGGCAGCCAAGCGCGCGCTTTGCTGATCACGCTGATCGATGCGCGCGGGGTCGTGAGCCGCGAGAAAGCGGGGCTGGAACATCTGCCCAAGGAGATGCGTCCCTTCCTGCGCAAACTCGGCGTGACTTTCGGCGCGCTCGACATCTTCGCGCGCGATCTGCTCAAGCCCGCGCCGCGCCAGCTGCTGCGCGCGCTCGCGCTCGACACCCGGCCGCTGGAGCCCGCTATGCTCTCGACCCTTCCCGAGGCCAAGCGCCTGCCCGCCGGCTATCGCCCAGCCGGAAGTCAAGCGATCCGCGTTGACCTCGCCGAGAAGATTCTGCGCGCAGCCTTTGACATCCGCGCCAAGGCCAATGAAGCCCATCAAGCCGCGCAAAAGGACCTGCCCAAAGAGCGCAAAACCCGTCAGGCGCGCTTCAAGGTCGACTTTGCGCTGGCGGTGTCCATCGGGCTCGAAGCTGACAACGCCGCCCGCCTTCTGGGAAGCGCAGGTTTCCGGCTTCAGCGCGCGCGCAAGCTTGCCGAGGGCGTGTTTGGACCTCCGGCGCCCGACACCTGGACCTGGCGCCCCCGACGGGCCGATGAAAATCCGCGCCGCGGTCGCGGGCAGCGCAATAAGCGCGAGGCGCAAGGGAAAGGCGCGAGCCGGCACAAGGGCGCAAACATGGAACCGCGTAAGGCGCCGATGAACAAGGGTCGTTCGACAAGCCGTCCGTCCCGGGAACCCGACAACGGGCCCGCCCGCGCAGGAGGTGCGTTCGACGCGCTGGCGGATTTGCTTGGCGAATGAGCGGAAGTGAAGGCGAGGTCCCCACGCTCAGAATCGACCGCCTGCTCGTTTACTTGCGCTTCGCCCGAACCCGCTCGGTCGCGCGCAACATGATCGAAGGCCGCACTTTAAGGCTCAACAGAAAACATGTGCAGCGTGTTAGCGAAAATGTCGGTATTGGAGACGTGCTCACGGTCGCGATAGGCGGCGACGTTCGTGTGATCGAGGTCATCGCGTTGCCAACGCGCCGGGCCTCGCCAGCTGGAGCTAAGACTTTCTACCGTGAACTGTCGCGCAACCTGTAGTGAAGACTGGCAACTTGACGAAAGGGCCAAAATCACCATAGCAGCGCGCCTCAGGATGCCGCGCGCCGGACAACTGTTTAACCGCATGAAAGCCTCTCAATGACTTACGTCGTCACCGATGACTGCATCAAATGCAAATACACCGACTGCGTTGAAGTGTGTCCGGTCGACTGCTTCTATGAGGGTGAGAACATGCTGGTGATCAATCCCAGCGAATGCATAGACTGCGGCGTTTGTGAGCCCGAATGCCCAGCTGAGGCAATCTTACCCGACACCGAGAACGGTTTGGAAAAGTGGCTCGAACTCAACACAAAGTTCTCCGCCCAGTGGCCCAACATCACGAGCCAGAAGGACCCGCCTGAGGACGCTGATGAGTGGAAGGGGGAGCCCGATAAATTCGAAAAAAACTACAGCCCGGAACCCGGAGAGGGTGACTAAGCTGGGCCGGATTGGCTATTGGGACGTCACGCGCTCAAGCAGCGTCTCCACATTTTCTATCAACCCACGCGCGTCTTCTCGGGTCTTTGGGTTGTCATCGTCTCGCAGTGTGGCCTCAAACCACTCGAGCGCCTTTCGAAGATCCTTCGGCCGCAGAACTGTCTCTCCATCCTTTTGGCTATACCCTCGCCGCGCGTGGATTAGACCCACTTGAAACGCTGCATCGGGCCGGCCCCATTGATAGGATCGCTCAAACCACTTGCGCGCTTCTTCGTCGTCGGCGGGCACTCCATCACCCTTCTGATGGATCTGAGCCAAGAGAAAGGCCGCGTTGCGTTGCTCTTGAACCACTGCCTGCTCGAACATGAAGCGGGCCAACTCCGGATTGCGCTCCGTGCCAATTCCCATCAGGAGGTAGCCCCCATAATCGGTCTGCGCGTTCGCATCCCCGGACACGGCTGATAGGCGGCACAATCGCAAGCCTTCTGAGGCGTCCTGCGCTCCGCCCTCGCCCTTGATTAGCATATTGCCGTAGGCGCAAATGGACTGCTGGTAACCAGCCTCGGCGGCGCGTCGATAAAGAGCGCGCGCCTTGGCGAGATCCTTGGGCCAGCCGCCGCCAAACTCGTAGCAATTGGCAAGGTTGTGAAGGCCATCCGCCCGCCGGCCGCCAAGCCGCAAAAAGTAACCACACGCGCGACCCCGATCGCGCTGGGCCCCCGCCACGCCGAAAGCAAAGATCTCGCCTAACATCTCGAGCGCGCTGTCATCGCCCTCATCCGCCAGGCGCTCGAGTTCGCGAATGACCTTATTCTGGTCTTCTGGGTTTGTATCGTCGAACACTGCGGCCACGTTGGCCGACATTTCCGACATATAGCGCTGCTCCGGGATTTGTATCGGCGCGACCACGGTTTGAGCGAGAAGAAAGGCGAAGATGGAACATTCTCCCGCTTGGTTTGACCGTTCTGCAGACCCTCTCGCTGCGTTGCAACACAAGTGACTCGCAATTTTGTTGCGATTGTGTTATATAATGGTGCGACCGCGCCATGAAGATTGGCGCTAAGGACAGAAAATAGAAAGGTCACTCACCAACAGCGAAATCGGGGATGAGTTTCCGACCAGCGAATCTGCGCCTGCAATTGGCAGAAGCAGCCTCGCGGTACGAGCCTCCTTTTGCGCGGCATTCCGGTTTAAGGACTGACCCGCGCCTCCCGTTATATCGCCCCCGGTGCGTGCGAAAAGAAAGGAATACGAATGGCTTCGAGCGTGAATGCTTTCACCGTCGGCGACTATGTAGTGTATCCCAAGCATGGGGTTGGCCGGGTGATCGAACTACAAAGCGAAGAAATCGCCGGAATGCAGCTCGAGCTCTACGTTCTGCGGTTCGAGAAAGAGCGGATGACTCTACGCGTTCCAGTCAACAAGGTTGAATCGATCGGTATGCGCAAGCTGTCGTCCGACAAGACGCTTAAAGAAGCCATGGAGACGCTCAAAGGGAAGCCGAAAGTCAAGCGCACCATGTGGTCGCGCCGCGCGCAGGAATATGAGGCGAAGATCAACTCTGGCGACCTCGTTTCAATCGCCGAAGTCACTCGCGACCTGTTCCGCCCCGACGACCAGCCTGAGCAAAGCTATTCGGAGCGTCAGATTTTTGAGGCCGCCTCAAGCCGCCTTGCCCGCGAACTTGCGGCGATGGAAGAGACCGATGAGCCGACAGCGCTTGAGAAAATCCTTGATGTGCTGCGCGAGCATGCACCGCAGTATTATGAGAGCGTGGAGGAGAGCTAAGCGCTCACATAACGAGATCGAAAAAGGGCTGCTTTTGCGGCCCTTTTTTGTTGAACGGTCTGTCTGTGCGCTTGGTCGAATTGCCGCCCTTGCAACACGGCCCTAGGTGTATTAGCTTGGCAATACGCCTTGGTTTCACTGAGTTGTTGGAGGGAAGTTCGATGAAGAAGCAAGTGGCCGATCGCGCCTCGCAAGCGCGGATGCGCAATTGGGTGAGCTCCGCAAGCGCTATTGCGGCAAGCCTGGCACTCACGGGCTGTATCAATCTGGGAGGTGGGTTTTCCGGCGTTCCGCTTGATGAAATCGACACCGGATCCAGCGCACCGGTCGAATTCGCGCTCGCTGGACCCGATGACGTTTTTCTGACCGTCGGTGAGCAACTGGATATCCAGGTTGAAGGAGACGAAGCGGTTCTGGCCGATCTGCGCTTCAAACTCGACGGCGACACCCTAGGAGTTGGCCGAGAAAGCGATTGGATGGACAGCAAAGGCAAAGCGATTATTCGCGTGACTATGCCGGCGCCGCGCAGTCTCTCTCTGGCGGGCAGCGGCGATATCGATTCCGAAACCCTTGCAAGCGACGCTGAGATATCGGTAGCCGGATCGGGAAAGGTGACAATTGCCACCGTCGCCGCCGATGATCTGGACGTCAGTGTCGCGGGCTCCGGCTCGCTAACCGCCAGCGGCACCGCAAGGTCCCTGGATATTAGCATTGCCGGTTCGGGAGACATTAACTTCGCAAACCTCAAAGTGGACGACGCTGAAATCTCAATCGCAGGTTCTGGCGATGTTGAACTTGCATCAGACGGCCGTGTAGAGGCATCGATCGCTGGCTCGGGAGACGTGCGCGTCGCGGGCAACGCCACCTGCCAATCGAGCGCGATGGGCTCCGGCACCGTCACCTGTCGACCAAGCGCCCAAACCGCCGAGGCAACCCAAACCGCTGGCGAGGAAGCTGCGTCCACAGAGTAAGTGCAGGCCCTCAACAAACGGCGAAGTTGACCTTGCCATCGCGGGTTTGAGCGGCGACAAGACGGGCATGATACGAGTCCACCCCTTACTCGTTTGCGTTGCTGGCCTAACCTTGTCCGGCTGCGTGGCGCGAACGGCCGTCAACGTTGTCACCGCGCCGGTCAAGTTGACCAGCAGCGCGGTCGATGCGGTTACAACAAGCCAGTCAGAGGCGGACGAAAAGCGGGGTCGAGACATTCGAAAGCGCGAGGAAGAACTCGAAGACCTCGAGAAGAAGTATGAAAAGCAGCTGAAGCGGTGCCGTGAGGGAGACCGCCGAGACTGTGACAAAGCCAAGCTACCGCAGGCCGACATCGAAGAACTAAAACGGCGTTTGCCCGCGGGTTCTTCGGACTAAGTCTGGCTTGGCGGGCTTGCTGCGCGCTTCAGACGATCGTTGATTGCGCGTCCCACCCCCTCGATCGGCACCGACGCCACCGCAATGCGAGGTTTGTCCGAGGCTGCGCCCTGGTGCAAACAGTCGTAAAGGCGCGCGGCGGCCTCGCTGAGATCGCCAGCCGGCGACAGCGAGCAATCGCCTGATAAGGCTCCAAATCCTATAAAGAACTCGTCTTGCGCAACTTCGGTGGCGTCAAGACGCACCGGTTTGCCCGGCGCGTAATGGCTGGAGAGCTGACCCGGCGCTTCGATGTGTCTTGCCGGGCCATGATCGACAGACGGCGCGGCCAACGCACCGCGTTCGACCGGACCCGCTCGTAATTCTTCCCAAGACCGATCCGCACGCAGCGCAAAGATACTCGATTCCAAGCCCGCCGAAGTGGGTCCGGCGTCAAGCACCATGTGGATCCGCCCATTGAGGGAGGTCATGACATGCTCGGCCGTGGTGGGACTGATAAAGCCGGAGCGGTTGGCCGAGGGCGCAGCGATCGGAAAGTCGACCGCCCTTAAGAGCGCCTGCATCACCGGATGCGCGGGCGCTCGCACCGCCAGAGTTGGTAAGCCCGCCGTCACCGCGACCGCCAGTTGCGCGTCGCTTTTACGCGGCAAAACCATCGTGAGCGGCCCGGGCCAATAGCGTGCGGCTGCGGCGTCCGCCGCCTCGCTCCACTCCACCAGATCCCTTGCGCCGTGGGCGTCGCGCACATGAACGATCAACGGATTGAAGCTGGGTCGGCCTTTCGCCGCATAGATGCGCGCCACCGCGTTATCGCTGTCCGCGCGCGCGGCGAGGCCGTAGACGGTCTCGGTCGGCACGGCGACGAGGCCGCCTTCTTCCAAGATTTGGGCCGCACGCGCGATTCCATCCGCGCCCGCTATGACCACTTCCGTAACGTTCTTGCCGCTCATGCCGTGTGCGCTATAGATTGCGGCCAGCAGAGCCAAGGCTTGCGCGACGATTGGGCGCGCCCAATTCAAGAAAATTCAAGGGATCTGACCTGTGAACGCCTACACGCCCCCCACCCAGGACCAATTGCTGGCCATCCGCGTCAACGCCGGGATCGAAGAGATCGCCGAGGCCGAGAAGTTTGCGCACGCCGAACCCGATCTGGTTGAAGCCATCGTCGAAGGCGTGGGCCAATTTGCCGCAGGCGAGTTCGCGCCGCTCAACCGGGTCGGTGATCTTGAAGGCGCCAAACTGGAAAACGGCGTGGTGCGCCTGCCCGATGGGTTCAAGGAAGCCTACGACGCCTATGTCGAGCAGGGTTGGAACTCGATTGCGAGCGCGATCGAGTTTGGCGGCCAGGGCCTGCCCTTCACGCTTTCGTGCAATGTGCTGGAGAATCTGGGTTCGGCCAACATGGCCTTCAACCTTCTGCCCATGCTCTCGGTCGGCGCTATCGAAGCGCTCGAGCATCACGGCTCGAACGATCAGAAAGCCAAATATCTGCCCGATCTGATCAGCGGCAAATGGTCAGGCACGATGAACCTCACCGAGCCCGCAGCGGGAAGCGATGTCGGCGCGCTGCGCTCGACCGCAGAACCGATCACCGAAGGGCCACACGCAGGCAAGTACAAGATCAAGGGCCAGAAGATCTACATCACCTGGGGCGATCACGAGCTCGCGGAAAACATCATCCATCTGGTGCTGGCGCGCCTCCCCGGAGCGCCGGAAGGCTCGCGCGGGATCTCGCTCTTCGTGGTGCCCAAGTATCATGTGAACGCAGATGGTTCGCTGGGCATGCGCAACGATCTGCGCCCGGTCAGCCTCGAACACAAACTGGGTATCAACGCTTCACCCACTTGCGTCATGTCCTATGGCGATAACGACGATTGTATCGGCGAGCTGGTCGGCGCGGAGAACCGCGGGCTGATGGCGATGTTCACGATGATGAACAACGCGCGCATCAATGTCGGCAACCAGGGCGTCCAGATTGGCGAGCGCTCCACTCAGCAGGCGGTGGTTTACGCCATGGACCGCGTGCAGTCGGCCCGCGCAGGCTCGCCCGACAAATCGCCGGTCGCTATTATCGAGCACCCGGATGTGCGGCGGATGATCCTGCGCATGAAGGCTCTCACCGAGGCCTCGCGCGCGGTGCTTTACTACTGCGCTGGTCAGGTAGACCTTGGCACCGTGGGAAATGCCGACGCGGCGAACCGAGCCGAAATTCTCGTCCCGCTCCTCAAAGCCTGGGGCACCGATGTCGGCGTTGAGATTTCGGGTATCGGCATCCAGATCCACGGCGGCATGGGCTTTGTCGAGGAAACCGGCGCGGCGCAGCACTGGCGCGATTCGCGCATCGCCCCGATTTACGAGGGCACCAACGGCATCCAAGCCGCTGACCTTGTGACGCGCAAGCTGGGTCTTGAAGGCGGGGAGGCTATGATCGCCCTGTTCGAAGACATCGTGCGCGATGCAGGCGATGAAGCCACTTTGGCCACGCTCGCCACCGAGTGCGCGCACATCGCGCGCTGGATGCGCGACGAAGCGAGCCTTGATGATCGCCTCGCGGGCAGCGTGCCTTTCTGCACGATGGCGGCGGTCGCCGTCGCGGGCTGGCAAATGATGCGCCAAGGGCAGGCGGTCGCCAATGGCGCCGCGCCGTCACTCGCCGAAACCAAGCCGGTAACCGTGCGCTTCTTCCTTGACCGCATCGTTCCGGAGGCGATGGGCCAAAAGGCCGGTGCCATCGCTGGCGCCGATTTGCTCTACGCGCTGCCGTCGGAGAAGCTGGCCGGGTAATGTCCGTGCTCGGCGCCTCTGATCGAGCTCGAGCGGTTCGCAAGCACGAACACCCGCCCGCAGCTGCCCTGCAGCGCGGCGGAGGGAACCGCGGCGAGGAAAGACGATGACCCAGCGAAGGGAAACTTTGGAGCGGATCGCCGACGCTCTCGAGCGTCTGGCCCCCGAGGTCTTGCCTCCGCAAGACTGGCTGAGCGCCCCAGCCTATGCGTGGGATGGCGAGCACGTTAGGCCTGTGACCGCGCTTGATGCGTTTCCGCTCGACACTTTGCGCGGAATCGATGAGCTGAAGAGCGCCTTCACCGCCAATGTCGAGCGTCTCGCCACAGGTGCAGCCGCGCATGACACGCTTCTATGGGGTGCGCGAGGCATGGGCAAATCGGCGCTGGTGCGCGCGGCGGTGGCCGATGTCCAAGCGCGCGATCCCAAAGCGCTCGGGTTGATACAGATCTCTGCTTCCGCTCTTGGAAATGTGCCCGATCTTCTCGTCCAACTGAGCGAAGCCGATCGCAACTTCCTGCTTTTCGTGGACGATCTGGGGTTCGGGCCCGAAGACAAAGCCAAGATGCTAAGCGTGCGGAGCTTGCTGGAAGGCGGTGTCGTTCCCCGCCCCCGAAGGGTCCGGGTGGTGGTGACCTCCAATCGGCGCGCGATTGTCCAGCGCGATGCGAACGAGACAGAAGCTCTCCACGAGCGCGACGCGCGCGATGATGCCTTGGCTTTAGCGGATCGCTTTGGTCTAACTCTTGGCTTTCATCCGTGCGATCGCGACACTTACCTTGATATCCTGCACGCCTACACTGATCCGCTCGGACTTGAATTCCATGAGGATCAAGCGCTCGCCTGGGCGGTGGAGCGCGGCAGTCGCTCCGGACGCACAGCGTTCCAATATGCCACCGAATTGGCCGGACGCGCGGGCATGGCAATCTGAGGAGCGATGGTGAGACGGCTCATTGGCCGACTTTCTGGCCAGCTTGTTGCCGCAGATAGTCTTCTTCAAAGCTGGCTCGCGGATCGCGCAGCTCGCGACGTGGTGGGATTTTCTTTGTCGCAATCCTCTCGATCCCAGCGCCGGGGTCCGCATCGGGAGAATAGGTGCGCCAGATTATGCCTGCGGTGTCGTCGGACACGAGCAGAGAGCCATCGCCGGCCCATTCGACCCAGGTCGGGCGGCCAGCGGTGGTGCCATCGTCCTTGAGAAAGTCATCGAGAACCGGGACGGGTTTGCCAATCGGCGCGCCGCGTTCGTCGAACGCGACATACACCACATCATATCCGGAAGGCGGGCTGCGATTCCACGAACCATGCCGCGCGACGAAGGCCCCGCTTGCCATAGCGTCGCCCATCCGGTGACCTTCGGCTGTAAACACCAAGCCAAGCGCGGCAACATGAGGACCCATCGCAAAGACAGGTTTGCGTGTGTACTCCAGCAGGAACTTGGGCATGGGTGCCTCAACACGGCGATCAATATTGTCTTTGAAATAGACCCAGGGCCAGCCGTATTGGGCGCCGATCGGAACATTCGTGAGGTAGTCAGGAACCAGGTCCGAGCCGAGCATGTCTCGTTCGTTCACGGTGGTCCACAATTCGCCCGACCATGGGCTGAAGTCGAGACCGTTGGCGTTGCGCATTCCGGCGCCAAACGGACGCGCGCTCTGACTCTCGAGATTATACTCCCAGATCATAGCGCGGCCTTCTTCGACCGCCATACCCCTTTCGCCAACATTGCTCACCGAGCCGACAGCGACGTAAAAGCGATCACCATCGGGGTGAAGCTCCAGATTTCGCATCCAATGCCCTCCTCCAGCGGGGAGATCCATCAGCCTCTCTGGAGCGCTGGTGACCCGGTCTGAGCCAAGCTCATAGTCAAACTCTAGAACCGCATCGTGGTTGGCAACGTACAGTTTGCCATCAAGCCAACTCATGCCGGACGGCGAATCAAGACCCTCGCTGAGGATCGTTTGCCGCACCTCGGCCACACCATCGCCATCCGCGTCGCGCAACAAAACGATCTCGTTGGGTGAATCGCCCGCAGCGCCAGCCTGCGTAAAGAGATAATCCGCGATCAGCCCTTCGACCGTCGCCATAAAGCCTTCGGACGCCGAGTCTTCTTCCGCAGCCGGTGCGCGAGTCAGCGTCACCAGAATATCCCCGTTTGGCAGCGCGTAGAGAATGCGCGGGTGATCAAGGCCTTCGGCAAACCGATTGACGCTCAGCCCCGCAGCGGCTGTTGGGCTTTCACCCTGCGCCCAGCCCACTGGCTCGGCGATCTCAATGGTCGGGAAGGATTGCGGGTCAGGCTCGGCCAGGGTCGGATCGGTTCCGGCAACAGCGTCAACTGACAACGAAGCTGTGTCACCTCGAGTTACAAAATAGACCGCGCCTCCCGCGACCAAAAGAAAGACGACAAAGGCGATTGCGAGTTTGCGAAGAATTCCCATACACAGATCGATAAGCGAGCCTCTGGTTGGAAACAACATGGCTTTGTGCACTCAAGCGACAATTCGCGTCAGGAACCATCCATGTACGATTTCAAACCCGGCCCTGAAGCCAGCCCGAAAGAGCGTTACGATGAGCTTTGTCAGGCGGTGGAAGCGCTTACGGCCGATGAGCCGGATGGGGTGGCAAACATGGCGAACACCGCGTCGCTTTTGTGGGAGTTTCTACCCGACCTGATCTGGGCCGGCTTCTATCGTGTGTCGTCCACCAAAGATGGGAGTGGCGATGAGCTGGTGTTGGGGCCTTTTGTTGGAAGGCCCGCGTGTATTCGGATCCCATTTGGACAAGGTGTTTGTGGCTCGGCCGCGCAGCAAGCCAAAGTACACCTCGTCGCGGACGTCCATGCCTTTCCCGGACATATCGCCTGCGATGCGGCGAGCCGTTCCGAGTTGGGCGTGCCGGTACTTCGGGACGAGGTGGTCATCGCCGTCATCGATCTCGACAGCCCCACCGCCTCACGCTTTGACGAAGCGGACGCAAAGGGAATCGAAGCCCTCGCGCGGATCCTCGCTGAACGGATTTGAAGACGAAGCCTCTGCCGGCAAGGACGCGCGGATAAGCGGCGGGGCACATCCGCCCCGAAACGAGACAGTGTGCGTGACCAGCTTGGTCCACGCCGCACCAAAATGGTAAATCTAGACTCACCACTAGTCTCATGAGGTCGCCCGCGAGTCGCGGCGCCCGCTTTCAGGGGAATTTCCATGCTGCCCGTTCGCGCTTCACTGCTCTCCGCCAGCGGGATCGTTACCCTCGCTGTCGCGGCGCCCGCCATGGCTCAAGACAACGCCGCGCCGCCCCCCGTCGAGGTCGCGTTTGAGGCCCCGTCAGAGGCCGCTCCAATTGCCCCCATGACCCCAGCGGAAGTGAGCAACCTGCCGGCGGAGTACCAAACCCTGGGCACACCGGCGGAAACCTCTACCACGACCGGGATTGATGGGATTGAAACGATCACACGAACGCGGCGCATCCCTTCCGCGCCGCCCAGCGTCGCCGCTCCCGCGCAGGCAGTCCCCCCTCCCGCCGCTGTGTCGCCAAACGCCCAGTACACCTATTACCAAGCCGGATACGCGCAATCCTACGCGCCGATCGTGCTCGATCGTGAACAATGGATTGCCGAGTGTGAACGTCGCACCGATGGTCGAAGCGACGAGGAAAAGGGTGGAATCATAGGTGGCCTCTTGGGCGCGATTGGCGGTGGCATAGCTGGACATGAGCTCGCCGCGGCGGGCGAAGCTCTTGGAGGAACCCTGATTGGTGCCGGTGTAGGCGGTCTTTTGGGCCTGTTTATCGGTAACCTTATCGCAGGAGATGGGGATGAGGACGACTACGACTGCGAAGGCGCGCTCAACACCTATCTCGATCAATACGGTCAGCATGGCGGTCGCTACGCAAGCCGTTCAATCCCAGCCTACTCCCCACCTGGCGCCACTCCCTATCAAGCCTATGGCTATGGCTACGCATACCCCCAGCCAATCTACTATGCCCCGCAACAAACCGTCGCAATGGTTCCGGTAACAACCTTTCAGCAGCAACGTGTCGTTGTTCGAGAGACGGTGCGAGAAGAGGTCATCCCGGGCGCGGTGCGGACAATTCCGTCGACCGAGGAACCGCTGCCGTCTCCCAAGCTGATCAAACAGTCGCCCAGCGCTCCTTACGCGCCGCCGCCGTCCCCCAAAATGATCAAGGATTGAGCTTCACCCAACCATGGGAGGGGCCCTCAACGCGTGAGAAGTTGCGCAAGGCGACTTTATCGTAAAGCCCGGTTACTTTGCCGACACCAGCCCAAGCTGGGTGCGTCATCGCAAAAGTGTTCATAGAAGCCTTCACAGCCATACGACCCAGGGCCTCAATCATGGTTTATGGGTAAGGTAAGGAATTTGTAAATCTATCCTCCGTATTCGGACGGAGATGGCACAATTCGGACACCTCCCGAGACGGCTCACGGCCGTCTGCGCCGCGTTTGGGCTGGGCATGGCGGCTTTCGCTTCGACCCCTGCCGTCGCTCAAAGTGCCAAACTCATCGAAACAGACTGGGAACTCAAACCAAGCGCGCGAGTGGAATTCGGGGCCGTCAGCGCCGAAACCGCTACCCGCGACGATTCGGTTATCGTCAACGGCGACGCCTTCACCATTCGCGCCCAAGCGGCGATCGTTATCGAGGATGACAACACACGAATCCGGCTTGAAGCGGATCGGATCGAAGTGCTTCGTCTCGACGACGAGCGCGATGACATCAGCCGCGACCGCATTACCGCAGAAGTTAACCAGGAAGTGAGCGAGACCGTCGAAGTCCAGCTCCGTGCCAGGTATTATGATGACCTTGTCACCGCCGAAAGCACCGACACGGACGAAATCCAGGGGTCAGTTCGCGTAACCTACGAGCCTGAGCGCGCCCACCGCGTGCGTGTGCGCGGTTCTTGGCGTGAACGGGAGTATGACCAGGGTACCGGCGGCCAAACCGAGGGGCAAGGACCGCGTGTCGACGCCCAATATCGTCATCGGCTCGGCCGATATCACTACGTGACGGTTGATCTGCGCGCTGAATCAATCGATTCTGACGATCCGCGCCGCGGCTATTCTCGCGAATCCGCCAAAGTGTCTTACACACAGCCCATCACGCCGGACCTGCGCGTCCGGCCGGCGATCCAATATCTAAGAACCCACTTTGATGAACGCCTCAACGAGTTCGGTGAGACACGTCGGGACGAGCTTGTGGTGCCGGAAGTCGAGATGCACTGGTGGCCGGGCAAGCTGCGCGTCGAGGCCGAGGCCAAATACATCTTCTCGGATAGCAACCTGCCGGCCAGAGTGCGCGAAGGCTATCGGCTAACCCTCTCGGTTGGATATGTTTTCTGACCTAACCTTCAAACTCAAGCGGATACGCGAACGCGCCACCCCACAGGTCAAGCGCCCCTTCTTCATCGGATTGGGCGTTGGCGTTGCCCTGTTGCTCCTGGTCCTTCTCGGATTCATGAACACGGGAAGCTTCTTCGCGCTACCCTCCTCGTTCGGAGACACCGCAACATCTCAGGCTATTTGGGGTCTTAAGCCCTCCAACCTCTTGATGGTTTTGCCGATGGGCGCCTTCCTGGTGGTGCTTGCGCGCAGCTTTATCGGCCTGAAAGCCTTTGGCTTGTTTACCCCCATGCTGGTGGCGTTGGCGTTTTTGCAGATCGGTCCGATTATGGGACCAATCGTCCTCGCGTCATCCGTCCTTGTTGGAATGATCGTTGCCCCACTCCTCCTGAAACTGCGAATGACGCGGGTCGGATTTCTCGGAACGCTTATCTCTTTGATTGTCTTGGTGCTCGTCACACTTCAGATCATTCTCGACACCAAGCTGCAAGTTGACGCCTTCCCCGTTGTCGTTTGCGCGCTCGTCGTCGAACGCTGGTGGAGACAATGGGAGAAGGACGGCGCTTACGAAGCCGCTCGGCTCGCTTTCAATACGTTTGCGATTTCGATCGTCATCCAGTTTGTCATGGTTTCCAACCTGGCGCTGGCGTTGATCGAAGCGTCGCCTCTGCTCATGCCCGCATTAACCGGTATCGCCATTGCCATCCTCGGACGGTACCGCGGTTTGCGCCTAACGGAGATCGGTCGTTTCATGCCGGTCTGGCTTGAGCGGAGGCGCATTGCGCGAAACGGCGCTGATCCGGCTCAATACGAATTCGATTTGGAGCAGACCGAACCCGCACCCCTCGCAAGCCGCGGACCACCACCTTTGGACGGTGTATGGGTCATTGGTTCATATGATGACTTCAAACCCAATCGCCGGCGCCGTGTTCCGCAACCTATGGACCTGTCCGATCTCTCAGCCGCTCCGGACAATGGATCGCAGTTTGCGCCGCGGCTAGGCGCGTCAGGAAAACTCCCAATGCACAACGCATGGATCATTCGTTCGGCGGAGGATGTGTGACATGTTTCTCGATTTTCGTAATAAAATCAGATATCAAGCGGAAGGTAGCGTCGCCAATTACGTCTCTGGCAATCCCATCGACGAGATCCTTGGTATCAATATGCGCAACGCGCTTATCGCCAAATACAACCCACGCTCCGCCATTGAGCGCGCCCGGGACAAGGTTGCAGCTAAGGTAGCGCTGGAAGACGCCGGAATTGCCTGCACAGGCACCGTTGCGGTCATCGACGACTACCAATCGCTCCTTGCCTTTGAGCCTATGCGAGACATGCCCGACGCCTGGGCAATCAAGCCCGCCAGGGGTTCGCAAGGCGATGGGATCCTCCTTGCCGTCCGACGTGAGAGCGACACATGGTTTAAGGGGTCGGGAGCACCGATCACCGAAAACGACGTCATGCATCACATTCAGAAGGTGGTGGACGGCGGATTTTCAGGAGACTCCGCAAGCGAGGACGCCGCGTTGATTGAGCCGCTGATTATCGCCGATCCAGCTCTTGCTGACCTCGTACCCGAAGGCTTGCCAGATTTACGTGTTATCTGCCTTCACGACGAGCCCCTGATGGCGATGGTACGCCTTCCCACGAACGAATCCGATGGGAAAGCCAACCTCCACCAGCGCGCGATCGGTGCAGGGGTGTCGCTCGAAACGGGTCGAATCACACGCGCTTTGGTTAAAGGCAAGGCGATCACCCACCACCCTGATACCGGGTTTCCGTTGATTGACTTTGAAATCCCACACTGGGATCGAGTCCTAGAACTCGCCGGTCGGTGCGGACCCGCGATCGGGCTTGGCTATAGCGGTTCCGACATCGTCCTCGACGTCAATGAGGGGCCCCTGATCATCGAAGTGAACGCACATCCTGGCATCGAGATCCAAAACATCAATCAGCTTGGTTTGAAAGCGCAAATGGCGCTGCTGGGCGAGGATTTCCGCTAATCAGATCTCGCCGCCAGTTAGGCGCTGGCAGACAAGATCAAGCTGATCCAACGTCTTGTAACGGATCGTGATTTGGCCAGAGCGGGGATCTGCATCGGCCTTAATCCGGACTGGCAGTCCGAGAAACTCCTCCAGATGGCCTTGCACCGCAGCGATATCCGCGTTCTCCGCTCTCAAAGACTCCGCTGGCTTGACGCTTAAGTCATCTCCAAGAACACCCTTGGCAAGCTTACGAACCAATGCCTCGATGTCGCGCACGGAGAGGTTGTCGTTGACCGCGCGCTGAGCAAGGGAAGTGGGATCCTCTTGACCAATCAGAGCGCGCGCATGGCCCATGGTGAGCCTTCCCGATTCAACCAGGTCCAGACCCGCTTTTGGCAAGACCAGCAACCGCTGAAGGTTCGCGACGTGGCTGCGCGATTTTTCAACCATGCGAGCAATTTCAGCCTGAGTCATCTCCTCTTCGTCAGCAAGTCGCTGATAGGCGCGCGCCTCTTCGATCGGGTTGAGGTCTTCGCGCTGCAAATTCTCGATTAAGGCCAACGCCATGACCTCGCGCTCGCTCAGGTCCCGCACAAGCGCTGGAATTACATGCAATTGCGCCTTTTGCGCCGCTCGCCACCGACGCTCACCGGCGACAAGCTGATATTTGCCGCCACCGCGTGGCCGCACAATGATGGGTTGGATAACTCCGCGCGTCGCGATGGAGGCCGCGAGTTCATCGAGCGCGTCTTCATCGAAACGCTTGCGCGGGTTTCCCGCGAGCGGCTCGATCGCCGAGACACTCAGATTCTTGAGGGGAGAAGCGCTCGCAGACCCGTCGACACCCGAAGACACCTCGCCAGCGCTAGAGCCCCCATTCTGGACAAGCGGCTCTTCGCGCTGAGCTTCGCCCATGAGTGCGCCAAGGCCTTTGCCCAGTTTCTTTTTGCCCTTTCGGTCCGCTGCACTGCGTTGAGGGACCGAAAAACGGATCGGCTCGCTGTTCTTGCTCACGCCGCTTGCCTTTCGGGCGGAAGGCGTCCGATAAGCTCACTCACAAGAGACATATAGGCCCGGCTTCCGGTGCAATATTGGTCATACACAAGCGCGGGCATGCCGTGACTGGGCGCTTCCGAAAGGCGAACATTGCGCGGGATGACGGTATCAAACACCACGTTCCCCAAACAATCGCGCACATCATCAGCAACCTGATCACTCAAACGGTTGCGCCGATCAAACATCGTGAGAGCAACCCCGAGAATTCCAAGACTGGGATTAAAGCGCTGCTTCACTTGCTCAACGGTCTGCAAAAGCTGGCTCAACCCCTCCAGAGCAAAAAACTCACACTGCAATGGGACCAGCAGGGAATCCGCCGCGCACAAGGCGTTGAGCGTAAGCAAGCCAAGCGAAGGCGGGCAATCTATAAAGCAGATATCATGGCCACTATGGTGGGCCAGCGCGTTACGAAGACGCGCCGCGCGCTCATCGGCGGACACCAGCTCAACCTCCGCACCGCTAAGATCAACAGTCGCGGGGACGATATCGAGATCTCGGATCTCGGTTTTGGCAGTCACATCGTTCAAAGGGGTGCCGTCGACCAGCAAATCATAGCTCGAAAGGTCACGCGATGCGGCATCAACACCCAGACCCGTAGAGGCGTTGCCCTGTGGATCCAAGTCGATCAGCAGGGTTCGCCATCCGGTGGCCGCCATCGCGGTGGCAACGTTGATAGCGGTTGTGGTCTTCCCCACCCCACCCTTTTGATTGGCAATGGCAATAGTTAGCATAGGTGTCCCTACCCTCTCAGGCCCTTTCCGCGCGTGGAAACAAGGATCCCAGCGCACACTGCAGCACTCACTGGCTCACGATGATACCTGCGTCGCGATCGGTCAATGAGTGTTCCACGTGAAACATCTTCCGAATCGATGGCTTTTGTTGAGTCAATTCGTGCGCTGCAGAGCGCCCTTTGGGCAAGACGTAGCGTGTCGCCTTTGTGGAGAAGGGTGCGGATAAGCTCAGGAGCTTGTCGAGAGGCGCAAAGGCGCGGGCCGAAATGACACGGGCAGGAAAGGGTTTGATGACCTCCAGACGCTCACCAAGCACGCGGCACTTGGTGAGACCCATGGCCTGAGCGCAGTTTTGAAGGAATTCGACGCGCCGCGCGCGCGATTCCACCAGCACAACAGGCAGGTTTGGGTGTAGAGCCGCGATCACAAGACCTGGAAAACCAGCGCCCGTCCCCAGATCGAGCCAAGGCTCCTCGACTGGTTTTGTCAGTGTTTCACGTGGAACATGTTCAAGAAGCTGCGCGCTATCGGCAAAGTGGCGGGACCACAACTGCCGTTCAGATGGCTTGCTTATGAGGTTTTGCCGCTGGTTTTCCTCCAAAAGGAGGGCCGCAAACACCTCAAGGCGCTCCATGCCTACGCCATCGGCCCATCGCGCAACATAAGCGCGGGCCATCTCTTCGCTGTCCAGTAGGTCGGTCGAAATCCAGCGACTGCCCGTCATGCTGCGCTTTGCGGGGAGGCTCTATCCGCTCGCTCAAGTCGCCGCGCGTGAACCAACAAGGCGGCAAGCCCCGCCGGAGTGACGCCTGCAACACGCCCCGCCGCAGCCAAAGTGCTGGGGGCCGCCGCCGTCAAACGTTCAACCATCTCATTCGAAAGGCCAGGAACACTGGAGTACGGAAAATCGGGCGCAAGCCCCAACGCCTCGCTTGCACGCAGATCCTGCAATTCGGCATCCTGGCGAGCCAGATAAGGAGCGTAAGCGGCGTCTTCGGCCATTTCTTCAGCCAAAGAAGGGTCGTCCGTCAATTCATCGCCCAACCAGGGTGAGAGGGATTTCAAGGCTACACCGTCGTGACGAAGCCAGCCTTCAACACTCTTGACGCCGGCGTCGCGGCGCACTTTGAGGCCCGCATCCGCGAGATCCATTGCGGGCAATTCGCTTTGGAAAACCTCGGCAAAGCGCGCCCTGCGCCGCTCGCGGCGCTCATACCCATGGCGTCGCACCACTCCCCCACAGACCGCCACGCTGCCCAGTCCGGGCACACGCGATGAAACGTTGTTTGCGCGCAGCCTCAGGCGGTATTCCGCGCGCGATGTGAGCATGCGATAGGGCTCGGACACGCCCTGCAACGTAAGATCGTCGACCATGACGGCGATGTAAGAATTCGCGCGGTCCAGCTTGGGGGGCGCCCCACCAAGCGCAGCGGCAGCGGCAGCCAAGCCCGCCACAAGCCCCTGGGCGGCCGCCTCCTCATAGCCAGTGGTTCCATTGATCTGCCCAGCGCAATAGAGGCCAGGGATGGCGCGCAACTGCAAATCAGCGGTCAGAGCACGCGGATCAATGTGGTCATACTCAACGGCGTATCCCGGCTCGACAATCTCCACTGACGCGAGGCCAGGCATTGAGCGGACCATATCGCGCTGCACATCCACGGGAAGCGATGTGCTGATCCCGTTGGGGTAGACCAGGTGTGTGTCGAGCCCTTCGGGCTCAAGGAAGACCTGATGCCCGTTGCGGTCGCCAAAGCGATGGATCTTGTCTTCGATCGAGGGACAATAGCGGGGCCCGGCTGCGTCGATCGCGCCAGAGAACAAAGGTGAGCGATGCAGATTTTCGCGGACAATGTCATGGGACGCGAGCGTTGTGCGTGTAATGGCGCAAAACACCTGCGGATTCACCCGACCTGAGGATAGCGGTGACATTGTCCAGGATTCGCCATCCGAGGGCTGCTCTGGCAGCGCAGCCCAATCGATGGTGCGGCCATCCAAACGTGGCGGCGTGCCGGTCTTCAGGCGAGCCATCGGCAGTCGCGCATCCCGAAGCTGGTGCGCCATGCGCGTTGCGGCGCTCTCGCCGACCCGCCCGCCCTCAAAGCGCTCCTCACCGCGGAACAGAACGCCGCCCAAAAATGTGCCAGTGCACAAAATGACACGCGGCGCGCGCAGGCGTGTGCCATCGCCCAGCTCAAGCCCGGCGGCGCGATCCGCCTCAAGGATCAGACCGGCGGCTTCACCACCTATGAGAGTGAGATTGTCCTGCGCCCGCACCATACGCTGCACGTGCGCCTTAAAGCGATGGCGATCCGCCTGCACCCTCGGGCCCCAGACCGCGCTTCCTTTGGACCGATTGAGCATCCGATAATGGATCGCCCCCGCGTCTGCCGCTCGCCCGAGAATTCCGTCAAGCGCGTCAACCTCTCGCACAAGATGGCCCTTGCCCAAACCTCCGATCGCAGGGTTGCAACTCATGGCGCCGATGGCATCCAAATCAAAGCTGACCAGCGCCGTGCGTGCGCCCATACGCGCCGCGCCGCACGCCGCTTCCACACCCGCGTGCCCGCCGCCAACCACCAGAACGTCAAACTCTTGCATGGGCGCCCCGATAGAGGCTCCAAGCGAGGCCGTCAAAGATGTTTCACGTGGAACACACCCGGTGTTTGGGGCGCCTATTTGCCGATGCAGAAGCGGCCAAAAAGCGTGTCCAACATATCCTCGGTCGTCGCCCTTCCGATCAAGCGATCAAACGCTCCGCGCGCTGTGCGCAACTCCTCGCCAATCAAGAGCAAGTCACTTAGCCGCTCGGCGCGCGCAAGCGATCCGCTCGCCTCACCCAAAATCTGGTGCTGACGTTCATTCAAGGCCGCCTCCCCGGGCCGCGGCAGATTGGAACGAGCGGCGATGACAAGCGCTTCTTTAAGCTCGGACACGCCCTCTCCGGTAAGCGCTGATAAGGTAAAATCCGCGGCGGCCTTTGCCTGAAAGCCTTTTGCGTCGCAGCGCGGAGAAAGCTCCCAGCTGCGCTCAGGTCCTTCGCCTTCCCCGCCAAGCCACAAAACAACGTCCGCCCGATCCATGGCGCCGCGCGCGCGCTCTATCCCAATGCGTTCGATCGGGTCTTGGGTTGCGTCATGCAAGCCGGCGGTATCGACAAAGCTAAAGGGCACCCCCTTGATCGATACACTGCGCTCAAGAGCGTCACGGGTGGTGCCAGCTATCGGAGATGTGATCGCTGCCTCGCTCTCCACGAGCGCGTTGAACAAGGTCGACTTCCCCGTGTTTGGGGGACCGGCCAGGGTCACGCAAAACCCCTCACCAAGCTTGTCGGAACGCGGGCGGGCAAGCCATGAGTCGAGTGCTTCACGCAATTGACCGATGTTTGCCACAAAGCCTTCGGGCAACTCGTCCACGTCACCTTCGTCAGAGAAATCAAGCGCGGCTTCGACTTGAGCGCTTAAGCGAAGAACAGCGCCCCTCCATTCTGTCACCTGCGCAGAAAGAGCGCCCTGAGCGTTGGCGAGAGCGCTGGCTCGTTGCAGTTCCGTTTCGGCGGCCAACAGATCGGCGAGACCCTCGGCCTCGGCCAGATCGATCCGCCCGTTCGCAAAGGCGCGACGTGTAAACTCACCGGCATCCGCTGCGCGCAAGCCTGGCATTGCGAGTAAGGCGCGTTGAACCGCATCAACCACCGCACGACCACCATGACAATGCAGTTCGCCAAGATCTTCACCGGTTGCGGAGCGTGGGCCAGGGAACCAAAGGACAAGCGCGTCATCGAGGGCATGGCCTGCCGCGTCGCGCAATCGGCACAATGTGGCTTTCCGTGGGGACGGAACGCGGCCAACCAGGCTCGCGACCGCCTCACGTGCCTTCGGGCCGCTGACCCTGATCACTCCAATCGCAGCCGGGGCGGGCCCGCTTGAAAGCGCAACAATCGTAGATTGCTCAATCACGGCCGAGCTCGTCTGTGAATGTCGTAAGAGCCGCTGAGTAGGTCAGTCGTCACTTTCCGGTCTTGGGCTGGACGAGCGCGATGCGCCCGACGCCTGCATCCCTCCCTCAACAAAGCTCTGGAACAGTTTGAGCCCCATTTGGCCCATGGGCGCCAGGCTCTCAGCGTACTCGCGCAACTGATCGGGTTTGGTTGCCCCCTTCATCGCCTGCGAGATTGACTCGATATAGAGTGAGTTCGCCTGGCTTACATCGGGAAGTCCCATAAAGCTCCGTGCCTCATCAGGGGTGCAATCGACTTCGATGGTGATCTTCATTCTGCGCATCCTCCCTTAAGGCCAGCTGTAAACGGATACTTGGGAGTCCCCCACATAATACGCAAGGAGCGGATAGTTGGGAGTCGATCGTAAGCCTGACGAACGCCCCGAACGGCTAGTTCAAGACCACGAAGTTGGTGATGATTTTGCGTGTTTGGGCATCCAATCTGGTGGGAAGGTCGGCTTCTAGCATAGTTCGGCGCTTCTCTATGCTTTCGGCGATCCGAACCCGCTTCATTGCCCAATCCGGACACGATCTTTCACCAACCAACTTTCGATCGATCATCGATATCCCTGTGTGACGAGGATCATGACTGATCCGCAACATCAGGGATACAAGCTCAGACTCCTCACCTTCCAGCAGCTGTAGAAAGTTTCGTCCATTGTAGAGCAACAGTCCGGTGACCCCGCGCGCAGGGTTGTTGCGCTCGCTGGTGGTGAGGATAGATTCCACGTCTTCGCGCGACAGGCTTGGCGCTGTGCTGATGTAAAGATACTGGCTGATCACGGATGTAAGGGCCCTCCCCTCAACGCCCTGGCTTACTGGTTCATCGTATCGAAGAAGTCTTCGTTGGTTTTGGAATCCTTCATTTTATCAAGAAGGAACTCCATAGCGTCTACGGTTCCCATCTGCATAAGGATGCGACGAAGCACCCACATCTTGGACAGTTTATCCTTCTCCACCAGCAGCTCTTCCTTCCGGGTGCCGGATTTGCCCACATCCAGCGCCGGGAAGATGCGTTTGTCAGACACCTTGCGATCAAGAACGATTTCCGAGTTGCCCGTACCTTTGAACTCTTCGAAGATAACCTCATCCATTCGACTGCCAGTGTCGATCAACGCTGTGGCGATGATGGAAAGGGAGCCGCCCTCCTCGATGTTGCGCGCTGCACCAAAGAAGCGCTTGGGCCGCTGAAGCGCGTTGGCGTCGACACCGCCCGTCAGCACCTTACCAGAGCTCGGCACCACAGTGTTGTAAGCGCGCCCAAGGCGGGTGATCGAATCAAGCAAAATCACAACGTCGTGCTTGTGCTCCACTAGGCGCTTCGCCTTTTCGATAACCATTTCAGCAACTTGGACGTGGCGATTGGCCGGCTCGTCAAAGGTTGAAGATATGACCTCCCCTTTCACCGAACGTTGCATGTCCGTCACTTCCTCCGGACGCTCATCGACGAGCAGCACGAGAAGGAAAACCTCAGGGTGGTTGTCGGTGATAGCCTTCGCGATGTTCTGCAACAGCACCGTTTTACCTGTCCGCGGAGGGGCAACGATCAAAGCACGCTGACCCTTACCCTGCGGCGAAATGATATCGATCACTCGGGCTGATTTGTCCTTCACAGTCGGATCAAGTGTATCGAGAGAGAGCTTTTGATCGGGGTAGAGCGGGGTCAGATTGTCAAAGTTGGTGCGCAAACGAACCGCATCAGGATCCTCAAAGTTGACCGTGCTAAGGCTCGTTAGGGCAAAGTAGCGCTCACCGTCCCTGGGCGCGCGAATCTCGCCCTCAACCGCGTCCCCAGTGCGAAGACCCCACTTGCGAATCTGATTGGGCGAAACGTAGATATCATCGGGCCCAGCCAGATAATTCGCCTCAGGGCTTCGAAGAAAACCAAAGCCATCCTGCAGCACCTCAATGGTGCCGATGCCCATGATCTTTTCTTCGTAGTCCTCATCCTCGGCAAGCTCGCGAAGAATGCTGAAAAGCAAATCTTGACGGCGCATGGTCGAGGCTCCCTCGACGCCAAGCTCTTCCGCCATCTTGACAAGATCAGCCGGTGTTTTCTGTTTTAAGTCTTTGAGATGCATGGAAAATCATAGTCCAAATAGAAAGCGCTCTTCCACAGAGGCGCCAAAGGAGAGCCGGCAGTCAGTACCTCTTTGGACGAGGCGCCTTGCCGCTAAGAAGCGATCAAGACTGGGCTTGGAGAAAGCAGACGGGCTGCGCGCGGATCGCGCAAACCTCAACCGGAATGACCCTAAAATAAGATTCGATAACGCTCTGGTCAATCCACGATTACGACGAGTTGGATCAAAACGGTTTAGTGTAAACCAGAGCAACGATGAGAACGAGCAAAAGGCCTGGCACTTCGCCGATCATCCGAAGCGTTCTCTCGCTCAGCGGACGCTCACCTTTCGCCATTTTCTTGGTCTGAGCGACGAGCCAACCGTGATAGCCTGACAGCGCGAGCACCAGCGTCACCTTGGCGTGCAGCCAGCCCATTCCCGAAAAATAACCGCCAGGAATCGCAATCGCCAACCCGAACACCCAGACCAAGATCAAACTTGGCGTGAGAATGATTTTGCGCAACTTTCCCATGCGATCCGCCCATTTGGCCTCGCCAGCCGAGCCGGGGGCGTGATCGAGCATATAAATGCATTGGCGTGGCAGCATGAAGAGGCCCGCCAGCCAAAACACGACGAACACGACATGGCCAACACGAAGCCAATCGCTGATTGAAAGAAGCGTTTCCATGATGGCGTGCCCTTCGCGTTGCGCTGCGATCAACCCCGCACAGCCGCAAGCAATTCCTCGACATGCGCGATCGGCGTAAACTGGCCAATGCCATGTCCCAGATTAAACACGTGAGGGCGATCCTTGAAGGCGTTGAGAATGGCCAGACACCGCTCTGGCAGAGCCTCACCGCCGGCTTCGACAAGCAGGGGATCGAGGTTTCCCTGGATCGGCATTCCCTCTGGCAAAGAGCGGTGCGCCCAAGCCGGATCTATCGTCTCATCAAGCCCAACCGCGTCAACTCCCGTCTCGCGCGCATAGGCAGGAAGCTTGGCTCCGGCTCCTTTCGGAAAGCCAATCACCGGTGTGTCAGGGTGGGATTGTTTGATGGCGGCGGTGATCTTGGCGTTCGGGGCAATGACCCAACGTTCAAACTCGTCCGGGGCAAGACTGCCCGACCAGCTATCAAACAGTTGCACCGCCTCAGCGCCCGCGTCGATCTGACCGCGCAAATAGGCAACGGAAACCTCCGTGATCGCATCGCAGATTGTCTGCATCCGCGCCGGATCACGATACGCCAACAAACGCGCAGCCCCCTGGTCTTTCGAGCCTTCGCCGGCAATCATGTAGGTGGCAACTGTCCATGGCGAGCCAGCAAAGCCCAGCATCGTCACCTGATCCGAGATCATCGCGCGTGTTCGGCGCACAGTCTCATAGATGGGTTCGAACCTCTCATATGCGGGCGTGAAACTGTGAAGCTCCACCTCCAGCAAGGTCGGACTCATTTTGGGACCTTCACCGGCAAGAAACTCCAACCCCTGACCCATTGCGTGAGGCACAATCAGGATGTCGGAAAAGAGGATAGCACCATCAAAGGCAAAACGCCGGAGAGGCTGCACGGTGATTTCCGCCGCCGCTTCGCTGTCATACACCAGCTCAAGGAAGCCTCCTTTCTCCGCTCGCAACTCGCGATACTCGGGAAGGTATCGCCCGGCCTGGCGCATAAGCCAGATCGGAGCGTTCGGTTGTTTCACACCTTTAAGGGTGTCGAGCAAAGGGCCAGGCATGCGTGATCCTTAGAACAAATAAACTATATTTTTAAAGAGATGATGGAGACAGTTGGCCCTGTGGAAATCGGGAATTTCGCGGCCTTGCCCGATTTCTCATCTTATGAACAGCCCCTGTCCACAGGGGCGAATCTGCGGCAATCTGGAGTCAATGGCAATCTGTCCACGGTCTTATCCGACTGTGCATGGACTTGGTTCCTTGTCGAGAACCAACCCTCAAAAAACCCTCATAGTTTCGGGGATTGTTGCTCCTCAGCTTGTTGCTGACGCTATCCCGTGGTTTATGCGCTGCAATCTCCACAGGGTGAAAGCGCGAGTTTCGACGATTCCGATGAACCGGCTTAATCTTCATCTCGTTTCCGATTCCACGGGTGAAACGCTTGAAATGATTGCAAAAGCTGCCCTTGCGCAGTTTGATAATCCCAGCGTGAGCCGCTATTTCTGGCCGATGGTGCGGTCACGCCAACATCTTGATCGGATCGTCAGCGATCTCGCAAGTAATCCGGGTTTGGTGCTTTACACCCTCGTCAATCCGGAAACCCGCAATCGGCTGGAAGAGCATTGCCGGCAGCTTGGCCTGCCTGCGGTGCCCGTTCTCGACCAGGTGACCGCAGCGCTTGAAGCCCAGCTTGGCCAGGAGGCGCATGGCAGGCCCGGCCGACAACACACAATGGACGCCGACTATTTTCGCCGAGTGGACGCAATCCAATATACAATTGCGCACGATGATGGTGTTGCATGGGAAGATTGGGAGGAGGCAGATGTCGTTCTTGCTGGCGTTTCGCGAAGCTCCAAGACGCCAACCAGCATCTATCTAGCCAATCGCGGTTACAAAGTGGCCAACATCCCCATCGTGGTAGAAAGCCCTCCGCCCCCCGCGCTCTTTGGTCTGCGCAATCCGATTGTGATTGGCCTCACCACGGCGCCGGAGCGGCTGGTGCAGATTCGTCGAAACCGATTGCTGTCTCTGAACGAAGGGACGCAAACGTCTTACGTCGACAACGATCGCGTGAAAGCGGAATTGCATTTCGCCCGGCGCATGTTTGCGGATAATGGCTGGCCCGTGATCGACGTCACGCGACGCTCAATTGAGGAAAGCGCGGCCGCTATTATTCGCCTCGTGCAAGACCGCCGCCGCCCGGTCAAAACCGCCGACGACGGAGTGGCCAAGCCGATATGAGCGATGCCCCTGCGCCCGAACTCATCCTGGCGTCCAAATCCGCTTCGCGCCGCGCCATGCTCGACGCGGCTGGCGTACCCTATGAGGCTATTCCCGCCGATGTGGACGAAAGAGCTATCGAGCAAAGTCTCGACGGCGCAAGCCCACCCGAGATCGCCGAATCCCTGAGCGTCGCCAAAGCGGCAGCGCTTGCGAGCGCGCATCCCCATCGATTGGTTCTGGGAAGCGACTCGCTCGTCGTCGTGGACGGCCACCGTTTTGACAAACCCGCCAGCCGCGAAGACGCCGCCGAGCATTTGCGCTTCTTCTCAGGCAAGCCCCTCGAGCTCCACAGCGCTGCGGCCCTCATTCGCGGTGACGCCTGTGTTTGGAGCGCGCCCTCCCAGGCGCTCTTGCGTGTTCGTGACCTCTCCGATGCGTTCATAGAGCACTATCTCAAACTCGAATGGCCCCAAGTGGGCCACACCGTCGGTGTTTTCCGAATTGAGGCGATGGGCGTGCAGTTGTTTGATCGCATAGAAGGCGACCAATTCACCATTTTGGGCATGCCCTTGCTTCCGGTGCTCGACGCTTTGCGCGAAGAAGGTGTTCTTATCGCATGAGCACCCGCCGCTATGCGCAGGTTATTGGTGACCCAATCGCTCAGTCGAAATCGCCGATCATTCACGGATTTTGGCTCGAGAAGCTTGGGATTGAGGCTGACTATCGCGCGTTTCTAGTTGAGGATGAAGTCGCTGCCGTCGAAGCCTACTTTCCGACGGCTTTAATTGACTCAGACTGGGTTGGTTGCAACGTCACCATGCCGCACAAGAAGGCGGTCATCCCATTGCTCGACACCGTTGATCCGGTCGCCACGCGGATCGGCGCGGTTAACACAGTTGTTCGCGAGGGTTACGGTCTTGCCGGGTACAACACTGATGCCGCTGGATTTCTCGAGCCCTTGAGTAAAGATCTAAGCAAACAGCATTTTTACCGAATGGCGCGTATTCTCGGAACGGGCGGAGCAGCGCGTGCGATTGTAACTGCGCTCTATGACGAAGGTTTTACGCTGGTCCTCGCTGGTCGCACTCCCGAAAAGGCGCGCGCCATACTCGATGAGCTGGCACCCAAAGGCGAGCATCACGCAATCCACCTGGATCACTTCGCCGAGCCCACCGATTTCCAGTTCGACGATCGCGAGGGCTGTCTCGACCTGATAGTCAACACCTCGCCCCTTGGTATGACAGGCCAGCCTCCGCTCGTCTTTGACTGGAGCCACGCGCCGCCCGGCGCGATTGCCTATGATATTGTGACCGATCCGGTGGATACCGAATTCCTTAAAGCCGCCCGCGCGGCGGGGTTTGAAACGATCGACGGCCTCAACATGCTGATCGGCCAAGCGGCGGCAGCCTTTGAAAAGTTCTTCGGCGCGAAAGCCCCACGCGAGCACGACGCCGAACTGCGAGAAAGGCTAACCGCATGAGCGAAGCCGCCAAGAAGCCTTTGATCATCGGTCTCACCGGATCGATCGGCATGGGCAAATCGACCGTTGCAGCGATGTTTGCCGCAGCGGGCGTGCCTGTCTTCGACGCCGACGCCGAAGTGCGCTCGATGCAGGGCCCTGACGGTGAGCTTGTGCCAGCCATCGAAACGGCTTTTCCGGGTTCGACCAATGACGAAGGGGTTGATCGTGAGGCGCTCGGCCAACTTGTCTTCGGCGACGCAACAAAGCTGGAGCAACTTGAAAGGATTGTGCATCCAGCTGTTGGCAGGAAGCGCGCGCATTTCTTGGCTAACAACGCGGATGCAAGCGTCCTCGTCTTCGATATTCCACTGTTGTTTGAACGCGGCGGACATGAAGCCGTCGATTGCGTTGTGGTGGTTTCCGCGCCCGCTGAGGTTCAGCGCGCGCGCGTCTTGGCGCGCCCGGGAATGTCGGTTGAGAAGTTCGAGCGCATTCTGGGCCTGCAGGTGCCGGATGCTGATAAGCGAGAGCGGGCCGATCACGTAATCGACACAGGAGCTCCGATTGAAACCACGCGCGCTCAAGTCGCGGGTCTCATTGAGACACTGAGCGCCTCGGCGTCGTAGCTGTTCTTCGGTGCTTTCGCCCCCTTGCACCCAAGCAGCAATCAGCGGATAGTGTCAGCGATGAGAGAAATTGTCTTCGATACCGAAACGACCGGCCTTGACCCGAAGAGCGGGGATCGAATGGTTGAAATCGGATGTGTGGAAATGGTCGGACGAGTTAGCACCGGCAACACGTTCCACGCCTATTACAACCCCGAACGCGACATGCCATCTGAGGCGGAAGCTGTTCACGGACTTTCTTCCGCCTTCCTCTCCGCAAAGCCGGTGTTTTCCGAGAGCGTCGATGACTTGCTCGCTTTTTTAGGGGAAGCGCCGCTTGTAGCGCATAATGCCGGATTTGATTTTGGCTTTTTGAACGCCGAGTTGGAGCGTCTGGCCCGTCCGCCGATCAGCCTGGATCGGATGGTCGATACGGTGGCTTTGGCCCGCAAGAAGCACCCCGGCGCGAAAAACTCGCTCGACGCGCTGTGCACACGCTATGGCATCGATCGGTCGCACCGCGTCAAACACGGAGCGCTTTTGGATGCAGAGCTTTTGGCGCAAGTCTATGTGGAGCTCAAAGGCGGCCGCCAAATTGGTCTCGAACTTGCGGTGGACTCGACACGGTCACCCGCGCCCAAGCCCCAAACCAGACAAAGTGAGATCGACCGTCGCGTTGAGCGTCCGCGTCGCGAGCCACGGCCTCACGTGGCGAGCGCGGAAGAACTGGCTCGTCACGCCAAGTTTGTGGCGGAGTTGAAAGACGCGATCTGGACGCGATAAATCACGGGCGAGCTGTCTATCGCTATGTGTCTGCACTGATAAGGGAGGTTCAAATCCATGGATATCAGGATTTCAGGGCACCAAGTGGAAACCGGGGCCGCTTTGCAAGAGCACGCATCCGACAGGTTGAGCGCCATTGTTCAAAAATACTTCGATCGGGCGCTTTCCAGCCATGTGACGTTTAGCAAGGCGGCTGCGGGCGCATTTCGGTGCGATATCGTTACGCATGTGACGCAAGGCACTATTCTCAAGGCGCAAGGAGAGGCGCACGATGCGCATGTCGCTCTCGACAACGCTGCATCAAAAATCGAAAAGCAGCTGCGGCGCTACAAGAGACGCTTAAAGGACCGCCATGAGCGCGCCGCACAGGTCCGCGCGGAGGAAATGGCCGTCTATACAATCTTTGCAGTGAACGAGGCGGAAGAAGAAGAAGTGGCCGTTGATGCGCCTCCTGTCATCGCAGAAACCAGCGTTGAGGTTCCCACAGGAACCGTGGCGGACGCTGTCATGATGCTCGATCTTCGAGACACCAACGCTCTCTTTTTCAAAAACGCTGGCACTGGGCGCCATAATATGGTTTATCGCCGCGCGGACGGTTCTATCGGCTGGGTGGAGCCTCGCTAGGGTCACGCCAACCCCCTTTCGGAAAAAAGCTCCGGATTGCTGGCGCAACCAGACCCGACCCAGTGTAGTGCGAGGAAGCACCGCGCCCCCTGCGGCTGACTTCGTACCACCACTAGGGCACTTTAAGATCGTTGAGACGGGATTTCGTATTCACATGGATGTAAATATTGCGATGCGGCCCGAGGCGGTCGCCCTAGTTCCCTTTGAAAACAACGCTGGACCCTCTTCGTCAAAGCCTCAGGTCCTTGCGCGCCTCTCTAACGTTTTCAGTGACGTGTACGGATTGAGCGGCCCCGACATTCTCGAAGGTTTGGAGCAACGCGAGGCGTTGGGCAGCACAGGAGTTGGCCAAGGCGTTGCCATTCCGCATTGCCGCAGCCTCGCAGTCAACCGACCAACACTGGCTCTGCTTAAACTTGAGAACGCCTGCGATTTTCAAGCGGCGGACGCTGCACCGGTGACTTTGGTGTTTGGTTTGGTCTCACCCACGAACGCCGGCGCCACTCACCTCTATGCGCTGGCGGCCATTTCACGCCTGCTGCGTGATGAGTCGATGTTGCAGTCTTTGTTTGACGCTACTGATGCGGAGGCCTTGTTTGCGTTGCTGACAAATCAGTTCCTGCGTGATGCCGCCTAAGTCGGGAACCGACTCAGTTAAGACCGGCGCGGACCTGCATCACCGCGCGCTTGAACGCTTATACGGTTCGGCCCCCATCAACAAAAAATTCAAATCGCGCTTGGAGATTCCCGGTGAGGGTCAGTCGAGGCTACGCTTCACGGTAAGCGAGGATGTCTTTCACGCGGCCGGCGCGGCCCATGGCACAGTTTACTTCAAAATGCTCGACGATGCGGCCTTCTACGCAGCCAACACTCTTTCAACCGACTTCTTCCTGCTGACGACCAGCTTCAACATGAACTTTACAAAGCCCGTGCGAGCGGGTGATGTGTTGGCCGAGGGGCGCTGGGTCAGCGGCAAGCGACGCGTACTTGTCGCGGATGCCCGCCTTATCGATCAAGATGGCGATGAGATTGGTCGAGGCACGGGGACATTCATGCGATCGCGGATCGCCCTTTCCGGGCTTCCCGGCTATTCTGAAAAGACCTAGCGTGCCGCGCGTTCCAGGCCCTCTTTAGAACTATGAGACTACCCGCCCATGTTGAAGTCGGCAGCCTCAGGCGCTTGGCCGAATCAAATGGCGGCTCCGCCATGGTGCTCGCCAAAGGCGAGCCGGACGCCGGATCCATTCTGATAGTAACTATGTATCGCGGTGAAGATGCGCGACTTTATGAACGAATGCCACAGCGCGACGGAACGCGCCATTTTGTTCAAACAAAAGAGCAAGACTCTGAAAAAAAAGATGAATTCAGCGCGTACCTCGACCGCCGCCGCGCTCAAGATCCCGATATCTGGATAATCGAGGTGGATATCGATGAGGCAGAACGTTTTATCGCACTTTTGCCGAATTAACTTGATTTTGTATCGTTTGAAACTAATTGGGCCCTCGCTTCCATGGCGGAGGCCAGCGGTTCGACAATTCGGTCAGCCGGCTGGCACGCAGACGGGGGGCAGCCGGCAGGCTTTTTGAACCACCCTACAAACCCGCGAAAACATCGCTTTTGGTTCCAACCTGTGTCGGAGCTCGCTCACCGCACGAATATAGTGTTTACATGAGTCGGAAGACTTACTCTTTGAGCGCGGCGGCAATTGTAGCCATCGCCGGTCTAAGCTTTTCAAGCGCCAATGGCGCTGAAGCGTTCGCCCAAGCCACCGTGGATGAGGCGGCCGTTTCGGTGGAGACGGTTGGGAAAGAATCCGATGACCCAAACGCGGAACCTTTCGAGATCGTCCCATCGGACAATCAGGTTGAGCGTGAGATTGAGTTTATCTCAAACCCAGTGACGCAGGCCCTTCGCGAAGATCTGGAAGCTGAAACAGAGTCGGCTTTCGTGACGGATGCCGCTTCGCTCACCGAACTCGTCGGCTTGGTCGAGCCCGGTGAATTGAGTGATCAGATGCAGTGCCTCGCCGGAACTGTGTACTTCGAATCGCGCGGTGAGCCCCTTGCCGGGCAGCTTGCGGTTGCTCAGGTTGTCATCAACCGTTCGGAAGACGCCCGCTGGCCAGCGAGCTATTGCGGCGTAGTCTATCAACGCGCGCAATTCTCTTTCGTCAAGAACGGTCGGATGCCGCGCATCCGCACTTCATCGCAAGCGTGGCAAAGGGCAAAAGCGATCGCTCAAATCGCTCATGAAGGCCTGTGGGAATCCGAAGCGGGTGAAGCGGTCTACTTTCACGCATCCTATGTGCGTCCGAGGTGGAGTTACCGCAAAGAGCGCACCGCAAAGATCGACACGCACATCTTCTATCGCTGATGTTTGAAGGAGGGCTCTCCTATTGCGGGGTCCTCCTTTCAACGCGGTCTAGGTCAGGCCAATCTCGACCCAGACGGGTGCGTGATCGCTGGCCTTCTCTCGGCCGCGGTGATCGCGGTCTACGCCAACCGCTTTCAGTCTGTCGGCAAGCTCTGGCGTGAGAAGCGCGTGATCGATCCGGAAACCGTGATCGCGCTGCCAGGCACCCGCCTGATAGTCCCAATAAGTCCAAACCCCTCCGCGTGGGTTGAGTGTGCGAACCGCGTCGGTCCAGCCGTCGGCGAGCAGGCGCTGATAGGCGTCGCGGCTCTCGGGCTGAGTGAGCGCGTCGCTCTCCATCGCTTTGACCGAATAGGTGTCGCTGTCGAACGGGATGACATTGTAGTCGCCCAACACTGCGGCGGGCACTTCTTCGTCCCAGATGGCGGTCATCCGAGTGCGCAGCTTCTCCATCCAGGCGATCTTGTAGTCGAATTTGGGGCCCGGCTGCGGGTTCCCGTTGGGCAAATAGATATCAACAAGACGCGCGGCGTGTTCATCGTCCTTGGTTACGTCAACTTCGAGATAGCGCGCTTGTTCGCCCTCGCCCTCCTTCGGGCCATTGATGCCGAGGCCGCGCTGAACCTCAGTGATAGCGTATCCCGCATGTGTATCGGCCAGGATCGCAACGCCGTTGAAGGCCTTTTGCCCATGCCAGATCGGCTGATATCCGAGCTCCTCAAACTCTGTGGCGGGAAAGCCCTCGTCCTGGCTTTTGATCTCTTGCAGGCACGCGACTGATGGGCGCGTTTCTTCGAGCCACTCTTTAAGCCGCGGCAGGCGCGCCTTAATGCCATTGATGTTAAAGCTTGCGAGTTTCATGACGGCCACAATGGCGCAAAGCCGCGCGCGGGTCTAACTCAAATCCCGAAGCTGGAACCGCATCCGCAACCGGCCGACGCGTTCGGGTTTTCCACGCGAAAAGCCGCCCCGCCCAACGATTCCACGTAGTCGACCACGCTTCCCTCAAGCAGATCGAGGCTCACCGGGTCGACTACGAGTTGAACGCCGTCGGTCTCACTCACCGAATCTTCGCTGTCCGGGCCCTCAGCCATCTCAAATTTGTACTGAAAGCCCGAGCAGCCGCCACCTTCAACCGAAAGCCTCAAGATCGCTGGCCTTGTCTGCTTTTGCGCAATCACGGCCACACGTTTGGCGGCTGCCGGTGTCAAGATAAGGGCTTCGGACATACATATAACTTAGGTTGGCTTATGCCCAATCTCAAGACGAAGAAGCCGAAGCGCTGCGATTATACCGTTTGGATGTAGCTGCGCAGCGCCTCGGCCTCGTGCTCGACTTCATCGATTCGGGTCTTCACCAAATCCCCAATCGATATGAAGGCGCAAAGCGCACCATTGTCGACGACAGGAAAGTGCCGAAAGCGACGCCGCGTCATAAGCGCGAGCGCTTCATCGACCGTGGTCGAGGGCTCGACGGTGATGACCGGCGACGTCATGATCGCTTCAACTGGCCCATCGAGACAGTCGCTTCCCATGCTTGCCAAGCGATAGACGATATCGCGTTCCGACACGATACCGGCAACCGCGCCCGCGCGCATTACGGGCAGCGCTCCGATGCGCTGATTGGCGAGGATTGAAACCGCTTCCGATACCAGTGTATCCACATTGCACGATACGATATCAGCGGCGGATCGATCGGCGATAAGGCTGGCTATGTTCATCTCTCGACTCCGTTCTCCCGCTTGCAAGAGTGCCATTGATCGATCCAAAAGGCGAATCCGTTGCACCCACAGGTGCATAATGCGCCATTGCCAAGCGACCTTTGCGCGAGCATGAAAAGGGCATGGTGAACCCTTCCCCACTCGATGACCCAGAAAACGCAGCTTATGCCTGGAGACGCTTTCGATGGATTATGAAAGCTCTTGCCGTCGTGACGTTGGCGACCATTTTTATTGTATTGAGCGCGCTCTGGTTTTTTTATCCTGATGTATCAATCCACTTCTTCGTCGCCGTTTCGCTCGGTATTGCCATGACGATGGGGCTCGGCGGGGGATTGATGGGACTGGTGTTCCTCTCGCACGGGACGGGGCACGATGCGGTTGTCGACAACCGCTTGCCTGACGCCGATGAGATCTTTGGATCTCGGGAGGGCGATCGCTAGGGCGCCCAGCTTGGCTCGAAGCGGGCAAACGCCGCGCGATGAAGCCGAACGAGTGAGTGCAAGTGTCCTTTGGTGACCCTGCACGCGCGGGCCCGAACTAGAGGGCTCGGTGCTCTCGAATAGATTGACTTATGCTGGCGGCAGCCTCGTGCGCCCTAACCGCGCTTACCGACGATGCGCGCGATTTCGGCCTGGACCATTTTCTCAACCATGCTTGGCAGATTCTTGTCCAACCACTCGGCAAGCATCGGGCGCATCAATTCCCGCGTGAGGCCTTCGAGCGATGTCTCGCCAGAGCGAACGATTTGCGGCTTTGCGCCCGGTTCTGCGAGCATTGTGAGCGCTGCGAGGTTTTCCTGCATCGCACCGCGAACCTCCTCGGTGACCAGAGGGGCCAGCGCTTCGGGTCCATCATCCTCTGATGGGCTCTCCTCCAGGTCCTCGTCAGCGAGCATTTCGGAGAGATCCAGAATCTCGTCCTTGTCCTCGTCCTCGTCCGGCGTTCTGGCGGACTCTGTTTCGTTGGACGATCCGCGGCGTCGGCGACTTTCAACAGCTCCGCTGCGGTTGTCGCGCGCGATTACCTTCTTGATCGATTCAAGGATTTCTTCAACCGATGCTTCGTTTTCCTGCGCCATGCCTCAAGCTTTCACAAAGCGGATGATTAACCCCAATACCCTCCCCGAATCAGGGCGGTAGCCCTAATCTTCTATGATCAGAGGTGGGCCAATCATTGCGTCAGCGGCGGGTTTGTCAACGGTACTGGTCGATTTCGGAGTGGCTTTTGGGTCCCGGTCCCAATCCCACAGCTTGTTGCGGACCCGGTCCGCGTTGACCACAGGATCGTAGAGTGGACCGCCTGTATCAAGGTTGAGATCGCGCGCCTCGGCGCGACCCATGGCGGCGAGCAAAGTGAAGCCCGCAACATAAGCGTTGCGCCGCGCGGTCACGAGCTGAGCTTTGGCTTGTACGAGCTCTTGTTCGGCGTTGAGAACGTCAAGGATCGTCCGATTACCAATCGAGTTTTCCGCGCGCACCCCTTCAAGGCTGACTTCGGCGGATTCGACCGCGACCTTCGAACTTTCGATCACAGCCCTCGACGCCTCGAAATTGGCGTAGGCGGCGCGGGTCTGCTGGATAACACTGCGTTTGGTTGCCACGACCTGTTCGAGCGCACTCGTTTCACGGGCACCGGCCTGTCGTTGCCGTGCTGCGGTCAGACCACCTTGAAAGATCGGAATGGTAAGCTGAAGACCGATGTTCGCGGTCGTCTCGGATTGCCGGAAGTCTTGCGATATTGGGCCGCCTAGCGAGCCGAAGAAATCGCTGTAATCGACATTGGCAAAGCCGCTCAGTGTCGGCAGGCGCCCGGCTCCGGCGATTTTTGTGTCATAACCCGCCGCTTCCGCGCGCTCTTCGGCCGCGACCAGATCGGGGTTGTTTTCAAGGGCGGTCACAACCGCCAAACCCACTGTTTCGGGCAAATTGGGCAGCGGTGGCGGAGCTTCGAGTTGAAAGGCGTCTTTGCCAACGAGCTGCAAATAGGTCTCACGCGCTGAAATCAGATTGGCGAGCGCCGTCTGCAGATCCCCCTGGGCGACCGCGAGGCGGGATTGGGACTGAGCTACATCGGTCCGCGTAAGGTCTCCGATTTCGAAGCGGTCGCTTGTTGCCTCCAGATTGACCTCGAGCACTTCAACCTGGTTCTGCGCCAGTCGCGCGAGGGCCTCAGTGCGCAGCACATCCATATAGGCCGCGACCGTCTGACTAAAGATCGAGCTCTCTGTGCCGCGCAAAGTGGCTCGCCCGGCCTCGATCCGCTCTTCGGCCGCGCGAATTCCGTTGCGTACGGCGCCACCGGAATAGATCGGGACGTTGAGCTGGCCGTTGACGCCCAGGTTGCGATCCGGTGCGGTGAACTGGTTGGCGGATTGCTGCACAAACTCGATATGCGTGGCTGTCGCGTTCAGGGTAGGCGTGCCCGCAGCGATGTTGATCGGCACTTCTTCATCGGTTGCGCGAAGGTCTGCGCGCGCACCGGCCAAAGTGGGGTTGGTGTTATACGCGGAAACCAAAGCGTCGCGCAGCGTGTCGGACTGCGCCGGCGTCGAAGCGGCAATCGCCAGCGTCGCGGCACCGAAGGCCAGCGTAGAATGACGGGAAAGAATCTTCACGAAAAGGTCCATTTCTTGGGCGCATCAAAAGGGTGCAGCACCGGAATCCCAAGATCTTCAACAGGTTGCAGCGTAACCTGTCCCGCCACTTTGCGCCCTGTGGCCAGCCGGGTCACTTGGCGGAGCAGGAGGCCGGAAACGATGCGACCATTCTCCATCAAAGAGGTCGCAAGCGCACTAGGCAGCGCCTCAATCGCACCATCAATCATGATAAGCGAGTACTTTGCCTGGGGCACTGTCTCGGCGACCGCTTCCTCAGCGCTTAAGGTGTCGAGCGCGCCGATCATCGGGGCCAGCAGCGCTGCCAGATAGCCCGTACCGCCTTCAACGACGAGCACGCTATCATCGCGGGTCGGAACGGCCTCAATCAGCGCTTTGCCGTAAAAGAGCGGCGAGGCCAGCGCCCCACCGCTGACCGCGACGCTGCGGTCAATATAGGCCAACGCTTGCTTGTCCGCCGGGAGAAATTCTTCCCGTGGAACCGCCATCATGCGCGCAAGAGCAAATTCCTCGTTCACCCCACTGGTGCGCAGCTGGCTGTCGATCATCGCCGCGCGCGCGATTGCGCTGCCTGGTTCGGTCTGTGTCGTCATCGTGAGCGTGTCTGTATCCATTTTGGGGATGTCCGTCATGTCGCGTTTAGTACACTGTATTGAGATACTAATACAGTGCGTCAACCCTTCCCGATTTTCAGGCCCTTGCGACCTAGCCTGCGCTCCTATGCCCTAGACATCCGTGGTGAAACCGCCAAGGCCTTTGACGCGCGCGGCGCGCGGTGCTTATGGGAGCGCGGCTTGCACCGCGATGGGTGATCTATCGGCAATCGACCAGCACAAAGGGATCTTCGATGAGTGACATGATCAATGACGGCGAAATCTTCGGTGCAACTGGAAAAGTGCGGATTGAGACCGATTCGTTGGGAGAAGTTGCCGTGCCCGTCGATGCACATTGGGGCGCACAAACACAGCGCAGCCTTGCCAACTTTGCGATCGGCGTTGAGACCATGCCAGCGCCCTTGGTGAAAGCCCTAGGTGTTCAAAAGGCAAGCGCGGCTAAAGCCAATATGGAATTGGGCGTGCTCGACGCGAAGCTGGGCGAAGCGATCGTTCAGGCGGCGAGCGAAGTCATCGATGGCACTTTGGCGGCGCAATTTCCGCTGAGCGTTTGGCAGACGGGCTCTGGCACGCAATCGAACATGAACGCCAACGAAGTGATCGCCAGCCGCGCGAACGAGATCCTTACCGGCGTGCACGGTGGCAAAGAGCCGGTCCATCCCAACGACATGTGCAATATGGGACAAAGCTCAAACGACACCTTCCCCACAGCGATGCACATCGCCGCAGCGAGCGAGACGATCGAGCAGCTGATCCCGGCGCTTCAGCACCTGCACGCAGCGCTTGATGCCAAGGCGACGGCGTTCGCCGATATCGTCAAGATTGGCCGCACCCATTTGCAGGACGCGACCCCGCTGACTTTGGGCCAGGAATTCTCCGGCTACGCCAAAATGAACGAATATGGCATTGCACGGGTCGAAAACGCGCTGCCTCGCGTGCTGGAACTCGCCCAAGGCGGCACCGCGGTGGGCACCGGCATCAACTCTAAAGCGGGCTTTGCCGAGAAGTTTGCCGAAAAGGTGGCCGACGCCACGGGCCACGCCTTTGTGACTGCGCCCAACAAGTTTGAAGCGCTCGCCGCGCATGACGCTCTGGTTGAGTTGTCGGGCGCGCTCAATTCGGTGGCGGTTTCCGCGATGAAGATCGCCAACGATATCCGCCTGCTGGGTTCGGGCCCGCGTTCGGGTCTGGGTGAAATCGCGCTGCCTGCGAACGAGCCGGGCTCCTCGATCATGCCGGGCAAGGTCAACCCAACTCAATGTGAAGCGCTCACCATGGTCTGCGCGCAAGTGATGGGCAATCACACCACTGTCAGCGTCGCGGGCTCGCACGGACATCTGGAATTGAACGTGTTCAAGCCGGTGATGGTCTACGCTGTGCTGCAATCGATCCGTCTGTTGTCGGACAGCGCGGTCAGCTTCACCAACAACTGCGTCATTGGTATCGAAGCCAACACACAGCGCATCGACAAGTTGATGAACGAAAGCCTGATGCTGGTAACCGCGCTCAACCCGCATATCGGCTATGACAACGCGGCCAAGATCGCCAAAAAGGCGCACGCCGATGGCACCACGCTTAAAGAAGCCGGTCTGGAGCTGGGTCTTCTCACCGAAGAGCAGTTTGCCGAATGGATCGTGCCATCTGAAATGATCAAGCCGCGCAACTGAAGCCGGTTTCGAGCAAGACTCTTGGGGTGTGGCTTCCGATGGGTTAAGGCTCCTTTATTCGCTGCGCTGTGCGTTTTTGCCGCCAAAAGGGCCACCGCTTGCCTGTCCTGTTCGACCAACGTTCATCTTTGTCCGATGACACGCTGACTCAGGCAATTGGCGAACCAGCGTGGAGCGCGCTATCTCGCGAGGGATTATGATGCCCCCAGCCAAAGCCCCTCTTGCCGCGTCTGAGCGTGCGTCGCCTTCCGCTCTAAGTGTGCCGTTTCGCACCGTGCTGTTCTCGATGGTGGTGTTGTGGGCAACCTACTTCGTTATCATCACCGCGCGCAGCTATGTGGCTGGGTTCGAGATGCAGATCGAACTAGCCTGGCGGCGTGGTATCGTTACGCTCAGTGGCTTGGGGCTAACCGTCGTCCTTTGGTTCCTATTGCGCCTCTTTGACACCAGGCCCCTTTGGGTAAAGATCTCCGCAGCCATTGTGTTTGCGCTTCCGGTTGCTTTGGCGATCGGTCAACTGAATCAGATCGTATTCGAAGATATGCAGTTGAAGTGGGAGCAGCTTTACGCCGAGAGGAACAATCTAAGTCTGCGGCGCGATGAAGCGGGAAATCTGCTTGTGGACGTGCCCGCAAACCTAGGCGGGGGAGGCGCGCCGGCTGGTAGCGCCGGAGCGTCGGGCAGCATCGTTATCGAGCCCGCGCAAACTTCTGCGGACCGCTGGCGCACCGTGATTGATATTGCGCTAACCGAAGCGCGTCGAGTAGGGGAAAAGAGTAGGTCTCGATGCTAGCAGTATCATATAAAAAAAAAAGGAGGG
>CALCCG010000005.1 GCA_937899785.1 uncultured Erythrobacter sp.
GCCTTAAAGCATGGTCGCAAGGCTATCGGAATCCGGTGTGGATGACCTTCAAACAAGCCAAGGATTTGGGCGGCATGGTGCGCAAAGGTGAGAAGTCGTCGCTTGTGGTGAAGTACGGGACATTTGAAGCCAAGGAAGACGCGCCAGAGGGCGAGGAAGAAGCTAAGACGCGCGGTTACCTGAAAGCCTATCGCGTGTTCAATGTGCAGCAGATTGACGGGTTAGAGGATCAATTTCCAACGCCTGACGAAGCTGCGCCATTGGCCACGCGACCCATTGAGCAACTTTCGCATATCGCGGCCAACATGATCGAAAACATGGGTGTGGGATATGAGGAAGGCGGGGAGCGTGCCTGTTACATCCCGTCGAAAGATCACGTCCATATGCCGGAAGTGTCGAAGTTCAAAGCGGCTGAGTTGTTCTATTCGACCCTGTTTCATGAACTGTCTCACGCGACAGGCCACAAGCGCCGGTGTGACCGCACCAAGGAAAAGGCTGGCTCTAAATTTGGGAATGCGGTCTATGCGATGGAAGAGCTTGTTGCTGAAATCTCATCCGCGATGACGGGTGCGCAGCTTGGCTTCCAGCCCGGGCATATCGATGACAGCGCGGCCTATATTCAATCATGGCTGAAGGTTCTGCGCGACGACAAGCGAGCAATTGTAAAGGCAGCCGCCGCCGCGCAGCGGTCCGCTGATTACCTATTGGAGCAAGCCGGAGAGATTGCAGAGGCCGCTTAGGCCCCTGCCCTTTCGCCCCGCGCGAAAGACCGAGGAGAGTTTCGGTTTCTGTGATAGTCTGAAACGACTCCCTGTTGGCCGATATCGGCCTGAGCCCCCGCTGTCCAAAATGGAAGTGGGGGCTTTGTCGTTCAGAGGCAGGTGAATGCTGTTGCCTCGCCCAGGTTCAATTGGCGCGAGGTTGCACCAACCGTAAGTTCCACGCTTGGCGTGTTGCGCAAACCGTCAACGAGTCGGGCCCAGGTTGCGTCGCCAAGATCGCGTTTTGACATGCGGCCATGAACAAGCGGTGCCGTGACAGTTTCGCCACCGGGAAAAGCAAGCGTTGCGTCTGTGTTCAGGTCGGAGTTTCCACCAAGGACGATCAGAACCATGGTTTCAGTGCCGCCATAAACGCGATTTGGATCGCATACGAGCCGAATGGTCGCGCCGTTGTCGGTTGCTGAATATAGATCGAGACCCCTTGTAAACGTAAGCTCCCATGCGAGCGTAGGAGACGCAGAAAGAGCAGCAATCGCCATGAAAACAAGAGGTTTGGTGAAGCGCATCGGCCAATATCCTTTCGACGGCATTCTAGCACTTTATGGTTGAAATTGGAAGTTTATGCGCCCGTATCGGCGGTTTTCACCCACTTGTTTTGCCAGACGTCAAAGGTGGCGATTGTGACACCGTGCGGGTCTACGATTTTCAATGAACCGGCGGATTGCTTGTCGCGCATGTAAGAAGATCCGAAGAGCCGCAATGGCTGTTCTGAAGTAGCAAAGACGGTTCCTAGATCGAGTTCATCGTCTTCGTTCATCATAGCGTAGAGATTAGGCATATTCATAAACAACGTCCTTTTCCTCGCGCGGGATTTCATCGTTCCACTTTGGGTCGATTTCCCCGGTATTCCATTCAAACAGGTATCCAACCGTTTCCTGCGTTCTGGCATCGAGTATCCGCGCAATCGCTTTGCCCTCGATCTTTCGCTTCCGCGCCATCCGGCGTCCCTTTCTTGAGACGGTTCAGTCGGGGGCCTTTCTCCGCCAGTGGCGAAGCCTCGGCTGAATTGACCAGCCGAATGGCCCATGCCATTCGACTGGACAAAGCAGAGAGGGCGCAGCCCGTCCTGCGGCCGGAACCGGATCGAAGACAGGGGGCCGGAGGGCGGAAAATTGGGGGGACCGCGCGCAGCGTGGGGGTGCCGATTTTCTGCATGGAGGCTGGCGCGCTTGCGCGACATCACAACCCCTGTTGAGAGCTGGGGCCGGATGGCAGGCGGATCACATTGCAGATAGGAGCCGACGCACCTAGAGCAAAGCGGAGGGTGCGTTGACCCCTGCCCTACTCAATCCCGCGATGTCGCGGGATTTCGTTGTTCATTTCGAAGAGAGTTCTGCAAGAACTTCGTCTAGGCATTTCCAGAAAAGCGGTTCGAACTGTCCGCGCAACATCGCTGTGTCAGACGAAAGGCCGTATGGATCGTTCTCGGCGCGGAGATGGTCGATCAACTCGGCATCGACCCGCTTTGTTGTCTGATATCCATCACGCAGTGGCAGTCGATCCGCGTCTGGTTTTTCTATGAACTTGCGTTTCGGCTCAAATAGCTGCACGGCTTTGCGTCCCGCAAGCCTGACTGGCACTTTTGGGTCGATGCCTTTGGCTTCGAGTTTCGCGATGAGCTCTCCGTGGTCGCGTTTGACTGCGGCAGTGAGATGTATCTCGCGAGTTGTCGTGTTTGGCGCAGTCGCCTTTGCGGGTTTGGCGTCAGGCGTGGGTGGAGCCACTATTTTCGGCTTGGCGGCGGGTTGGCGTTTTTTACGTGGCGTTGGTGCTTGTTCGGGCACAGCAGTCTTTGGGGCTGGCTGAATGGCGGGTGTTGCCTCTGCAATTGGCTTGCGCGGAAGGTCGGAATGGTAGTTCGGGTCCGATCCTTCAATTTTGGTGCGTTGCTTGCGTGGCATTATGCGGCCTCCGTCACTTCTTTGAGAATTGCGGAGGCTTCTTCAAGCGCTTCTTCGAAATGCTTCGCGTGGACCCGCGTCAGAGGGTTCTTTGCGCTGCGCTTGGCTTGGGCGAGCGTGTGGAGCAATCCTTCCTTGGATGCTTCCCGGTGTTGTTTCCGGGACATGAAGAAGTTCGAAATGACAGGGAACGCGGCGAAGGCGCGATCCTCGAATTCCAGCTCGGTTTTGCTTTGCTTGGCAGGAACATCGGACAGCACGACATGGAAGCTCGGCAATGCTGATGGGTCTTCGGCGCGTTCCGCGAGACCGTTGTACCATTCAAAGGTGTCGTTGGTGCTTTTCCAATCGTCCATACTGA
>CALCCG010000006.1 GCA_937899785.1 uncultured Erythrobacter sp.
CGCCCTTGATCGCGCTCGCCATCGCCCAGCCGACCGCTTGCGGGGTTTGCGTCGCGAGATTGCCCGAAATGCTGAAAAAGCTGTGCTCGCGGCTCGAATACATGATTGGCAGCTGGCGGCCCTTCAGCTTGTCGCCCTTGTTCGAATAGAGCTGGTTGATCATCTCGATCAACGGATAGCCGCGCGCGATCAGCACGCCTTGTTGGCGGTAGCTGGGAAAGACCATGTCATCGCTCGCCAGCGCCATCGAGGCGGCAACCGAGGTCGCCTCTTCGCCAGTGCACTTCATGTAAAAGCTGGTCTTACCCTGACGCTGGCCGCGGAACATGCGCTCATCAAACGCGCGCACCATCGCCATATGGCCGAGCATGGTGCGCAGGGTTTCCGGGTCAAGCTTGGGGTCCCAGGGCCCGTGCGCCTTATTGTCATCGCCCAGCACGCGAACCAGACCGAACGCAAAGTCCTTCATGTCTTCCGGCTTGGTCGCCTCATCGGGGCGCGGCTGATCGCCGGGCTGACCGATATCGATGTCAGAGAAGTCAACAGGATCGCCCGGGCGGTATTTCGGCTCAGGAACGTGGAGCGCCAAGGCGGGGCGGTTGTCTCCCGAAGTCGGGCTCGGATCGGCCGGATCGGCCATAGGATTGCTCTCCCAGTGGGTGCGTCTGAGAGGTGGCGTATGTCAGCGAAATTGGCCGGTCAAGCGGCCTTGATCAGACCGCAACAGGGGCCTTGATCGGTGGCAGCGGCGCGTAATCATCAACCCGAAAGTCTTCGATTTGGTAGTCGAAAATTGTTTCGGGCTTTCTGACGATTTCAAGAGTTGGAGAACCCTGCGGCTGCCGAGTCAGCTGTTCGTCGATCAAATCGGCGTGGTTGAGGTAGAGATGTGTGTCCCCGCCCATCCACACCAGCTCGCCCGGATCGTACCCGGTTTGCTGAGCCATCATGCGCGTCAAAAGCGCGGCGGACCACAGGTTGAACGGTAGGCCGAGCGCGACATCGCATGAGCGCTGATAGAGCAGGCAATTGAGCTGGTCGGGCCCTTGTGAGTTCATCGCCACATGGAATTGATAGGTCTTATGGCACGGCGGCAGCGCCATCTGGTCGAGCTGCGCGACGTTCCAGCCTTCGATGATGTGCCGACGGCTGCCTGGATTATGTGTCAGGCTTTCGACCACTTGGGCCACTTGGTTGACGCCCTCGCCCTTCTCGTAGAGCCCGTCAGGCCGGTAGCGATAGGTCGGCCAATCGACCCATTGCTTGCCATAGACCGGGCCCAGATCGCCCCAGCGTTTGGCGAAAGCCTCATCCTCAGCGATGCGGGCGATGAAATCGTCGAGCGTGATCTCCTCACCGGTCGCCTTCACATAGGCCGCGTGTGGCCATTCGTTCCAGATCTTCACCCCCTGAAGCACAAGCGGCCGGATATTGGTGTCGCCGGTGAGGAACCACAGCATTTCGCGCGTCGCGGTCTTCCAGTAGACCCGCTTGGTGGTGAGCAGCGGCATCGCTCCATCCGCCAGATCGAACCGCAACTGCGCACCAAAGATCGAGCGCGTGCCCACCCCGGTGCGATCCTGTCGCTCAGAACCCGTCTCCCAGATCCGCCGCATAAGATCGAGATATTGGTGCTCGTAGTGGCCAGGGCCCTGCAGCTGAGAGGGAATCGTGTCGGGATGCTTCAACGTCGCCATGCCGAAAACTATAAGGCGCAAATGCCCGCTTGCCACCCCGGCCATCCACACTTATAGGCGCGCCCCTACCGCACGAACGCGCCGCGTTTGTGCTCGATGAGTCGGGAAGTAGCTCAGCCTGGTAGAGCACCGTCTTCGGGAGGCGGGGGCCGGAGGTTCGAATCCTCTCTTCCCGACCAGTTCCCATCGCATCCAAATCACCAAATGGCAGTGCAAGCCCGTCCAAGACGCATCCGAATTTTCCTCGACAAGTCCTGAATTCAGCTTCGCCAACAGCCTGTCATGGCCCTCTGCTGGGGATATAAGATGCGCGGCACCCCGTCGACGGCCAGAGGTATGCCCGTCGCGTCAAGACTGATGGCCCTTCACGCGAAGCATCTTGCCGCGTGTGAGCGTGGCCAAAAGGCCAAACCATCCCTCAAACTCAGGCGAACTCAGGCGAACTCAGGCAAATGCGGGCGCGAACGCCGTCGAGAGGGCATTACGATCCCCGTCGTAGGAATGCGAAGGTTTCCGCGTCGAACTTCAGGCGCACAGCGGCGAAGACGCCTTCTTGCGTGTTGCGGGCCGCTTCGAAATCTCCGTCGCGGAAGCCCTCCACATTGTAGCCAACCGTGATCAGCATATCCTGGACGGGTGAAACACCGACCATCGGGCCATAGCTAAAGCTTGTGACATCGTCGTCGAGGTTTGCGCGCACAGTGCCAGTAGCGCCGATCTCGAACAGGTCGGTAAGACCGATCCGCGCGTCGGCGCCGGCAAGCACGGTCGTGCCGCTGAACTCGGTGCCTTCGAACTCATCAAGGTTGTAGCGCGCGCCCAGGAACAGTGTGTATTCGTCACGGCGGGTCTGCTGGTTGATGCCGAACTCGTCCTCGTCCCAACCGCGCGGGCTCCAATTGGTGGAAAGGCTGGCGACCAGACGGCGCGAGGTCGCATCGCCATCGACGATCAAGGCCGTGCGGCCCGCACCCGCAACATCGCCCGCAACCGCGCCGGTGACCTTGTCGCTGCGATATTCAAGCTTGCCCAACGCGGCCACTTCCGAGACGTCGGGCCGATAAGCGAACGCGAGGCTTGCGTCCATGATCTCGGTGATAGAGCCGTTGGTGTTCTCCGCACGGGTCCAGGTCGCGCCTGATCCGACCACGCTGCCCTCGCCCACCTGACGGATCGCGCCAAACGTCACGCCGGTGCGATCGGCCTGTTCGCCGTCGCGATATTCGCCGCGCGCGGTCAGGCTCCAGCGATCCTTGCGCCAGCCCGCGCCGAAGGTGAGCGCGGTGAAGTCCTCAAACGCAAGACCGCCCGCGAGCTGTCCGCCGCTCGCCGCGGGTTGGTTCGGGTTCACCAGGTCGCTGACATCCGGCGATCCATTGAGTGAGCGATTGCCGTCCACCGTCGCGTCCAGCGTCAGTTCGGGGGTCACCTGCAGATTCTGCGCCAAGCCAAAGGCGGCGAAGGAGCGGTTGCCAAACTCGCCAATGCTTTCCTGGCCCAAAGTGGTGATGATCTGGCCACCCTGCCACGGGGTCGCCTCGATCCCGCCACGCAGCTGGCGCGAATTGAAGTTTTCGCCATCGGCAAGCTCATAGCTGGCCGCCAGACGCACATCCTGGACCACCTGGTAGCGCACACCGAAGCGATGGCGCGCGGGCAGATCGAGGCTCTCAGTCTGATCCAGCGCGATCGAGGTGCTCGCCGACACTTCGAGCGCCGCATCAAACAGGCGCTGCGTTGCGCCCACTTCGAGCACGGTAGAGGTCGCGGTCGATCCATCGCCCAGACGATCGTCGAAGTGCGCGATGCCGAGGCGCAGCAGGGTGTTTTTGCGCTGAAGGGTAAGTTGAGCTTGCGCGGCGCGGCGGCGGCTTGTGTCGGTCAGGCTGTCATCCTGCCACACGCTGCCCAGCACGCTCAATTGCTCGGTCAGGAGCACACGCCCGTCGAGCCCGAATTTGCGACGCCCCTGTTCGACAACGTTTTGCTGGCCAATGCCATAATCTTCATCAAGCTGGCGGGCGTAGGCCAAGAGATCGAGATCGCCGGTCTGATGCTGCGCTTCGGCGATCCAGCCCGTTGCGGTCTCACCCTCGCTCCGGCTGACGCCCAGTTCGGCGCGCACTTCGGTGTTCTCGCCAATCTGCGCGCGCAGATCGAGCGCGCCGATATCGGTGCGCTCGTCATCACCCTTGTCGGTGATCGCGCTCGCGCCCACGCGCACTTTGCCATCGCCGCTGGTCCAGTCCGCGCGCACACCAGCGTTGAGCTCGGCCTGGCCGACGCCGTCGGTTTCGTATTCGACGATGATGAATTGCGGATTGAGCGCCTCATCCCGGCTCAGCACGGGCTGGGCAAAGGTGATCGTGCCCGACAGAACGTCGAGGTCATAATCGATGAAGCGCGTCAGCGTGCGGGTCGAAACGATCAGCTCGGACCGGAAGCGGTCGCGCACTTCCAGCGTCACACGCTCGGAATTGGGAATAATGCGGCGGCTGGCCAGTTCATACGGTCCGGTAATGCCCTGGCCCTGGATCTCTTCGCGGCGCAGGCGGCTGGAAACCTCTGCGGCAAAGGCTTGCGCTTTGATCTGACCAAAGCGCGCCTCACCCCGCACGCCGGTGGCGGTGCGGTTGTAGCGCGCAAGGCGGGTCTGGTCGAAGGCGGTCTGGAAATCGCCATAAAGCGCGTGGAACGTCGCGGTTTCGATGCGGACATAGAGTTTTTCGCGGCTGGCGGCGTCAAACCGGCGCTGCGAGCCATCGGCGAAGACGGTGTAATAGGCGTTGGGATCGAGCGCGCCCAGAACCCGCTGGTCTTCGCGCTGCTTGGCGCTGTCATAGGCCAGCGTGACCAGATATTTGCCCAGAATGCGGCCCTTGGCGTAAAGCGCGACGCGCGCGTCATCGCCCAGATCGCTGTCAAAGCGGCCCTCGCGCTCCATATTCTCCGCCACGGAGCGCGCGCCCAGAGTGCCCTCGACAAGGCCCACAATCGTCCATTCAATATCGCCCGGTTCGATCCAGGCCTCAAGCTCTTGCTCGCGCGTGATCTCGCCATCGTTGAAGCGGAAGTTGAGGCGCAGCGAGCCCGAAACCATGGTCGGCGCGAGCTCAATAAGCGCGATCCCTTCGGTGCCCTGCGTCACCCAGCGCGCCGAACTCGCCGCCAGACCGGTGAGCTGGTTCAACTGCTGGCGATCAAGCTGCTCGGCGCTCTCATAGGGCGAGTTGAGCCGGAATTCCCCGGCGATCCCTTCGCGCAAGGGGCGCCCGTTGCGGTCAAGCACCCGCACCGCCACCACAGGCCGCGTGCGGCCATCGGCGACGAGATTGGAAAGCTCGGGCACGAATTCGACCTTGGTCGGGGCGCTCGTAAAGTGCACCTCGCGCGTGATCGTGGTGTTGGTGACGCCAAAGGAGTTGATGATGTCCGCCTCCAGAACCGTGCGCTCGTTAATGAGCGGCACGCCGCGCCAGATGCTGACAGCGTAGCGACCCGACGATTCCTGCGTTCCATCAAAGGTCAGCGGGTTGACCGGCTCGCCATCTACGCGCAGCGCGATTTTCTGCCCCTTGCGGTGCCGGATCGCGACCTTGACCGCCGGCGCGCGCGGGTTCGCGTCGAGCGTCGGCGAAAGCCAGCCATCAGGACCATCGCCCAGCGCAATCCAGTCTTGCACCGGCTCTGCGCTGGTCGTTGCAGCAATCGCGGCGGCGCTGGCGGATGAGAGCGGACCGCGCGTGCTCGAGGTGGCGACCGAGCCTTGCACAGGGGGCTGCGAGCCGTCCGACAACTGGCTGCCTTCAGCGATATCGTTGATCGCGCGCGCGGTCGCGCCTTCAGGGCGGGTCTCGGCTTTGTCGGCGACGGCGCCGAGCCAGCCTTCGGGCACTTTTACGTGGAAGTCGGCCACCACCAGGCTGCCGCCCTGCCCGATCACAAAGCGCGAGCTTTTGCTGCCCGCGTTGCGAGTGCCGCGGTGGCAATCGATCAGTTCAGCGCCTTCAGGCAGGGTCATGCGCGACACCGCGACTACATGCGTGCCCGGCACTACGCCTTCAAAGTGATATCGGCCATCCGCGTCGGTGATCGCAAAACTGCCATCTTCGAGCATGATCCGCACGCCGGGAATACCAGGGCGCGGATCGTCGAGCGAGCAGGCTCCAGCTGTGACACGGCCGATGATCGTCATCCGGTCCGCGATCGTATCGCGCTGGATATCGACCGGCGCTTGCGCGCGGGCCGTACGGCCCAGAAGATCGGTCACAACCGCGTCGTTCAAGGCCCGGCCAGGGGGCGCGTCGGGACGCACGCTCATGGCGTAAGTCACTCGGGCGCTCGCTCCTCCGTCCAACGTACCCAGGTCGATCTGCAGCGAGCTGCCATCGGGCGCGATGGTGAGGCTTTCAGGCGCTTCTTCGCCGTTTACGCGGATCGTGTCGGGGCGCAGGCGGAGCCAGCGTGAGGGCGTGTCGGTGATGACCACATTGCGCTTGGCGCGGCTCGGGTCGGAATTGCTCGCGGTGATGGCGTAGAACACAACGTCACCGGGCACCACCTGCGCGCGGCTGGCGGTCTTGGTAATGCCGAGATCAAGGCTCGCGCGGTCAAGCGGGATATCGATCTGGACGGGGGTCGGATCGGTCAGCTCAAACGCCTCGCCATAGGATCCTTCGCGGATAACAAAGGCGCGTCCATCGGGGCGGGTGATCTGCGCAATATCCGCAGGCTGAACGACAGAAGGAGCCGTGTAAGGCTCAGGCGGTTCGATGACGAGCCGATAGCGGCCCAGGCTTGTGAGCGGGAACCAGAACTCGCCCGGCCCCATCTGAGTGATGCGGCCCGCGCCGTCGGTCACCGGATCGCCCGAAACCACGCTGGAGGGCCAAGCGGTCACACCGTCTTCAGCAAAGACCGTGGCGGGCTGTCCCGTGACAGCGTCCACCAGGGTCACCCGCGCGCCGCTCAACGGCTCGCCCGTCTCGCTGTCAAACACCACACCGAACGGATCGGCCAGGACTTCCACATCGGTGCTCACCAGCACATCGGTGCTTCCCGGGGCCATCGCTTCAATCGCGATCGAAGAGCCGTCCAGAAGGCTCAGACGGCAGTCTTCCTGAACCGGCGCAGGCGGAATGCGCACAGTGTCGATCTGCCCGACAAAGACACCGGTGTTGGGGCCGGTCTCAAAGATGGTCTCGACCTCACGATCGCCGGTCGAGGTTGTGATCACGATCTCAAGCTCGTCGATCGCGTTCGGATCGGTGTTGGCGGCCAGCGCCTGAACTTCGAAGATCAGCGTTTGCCCGGCGCGCAAGATGGTGGTCTGTTCGACCGTAACGTTAAGCGGCTGGATCGTCTGATCGTTGGCAACGGCCGGAACGGTGGCTGTGGCTTGCCCGGACCGGGTCAGCGCGCTGCAGACCGGCTCCTGAAAGCTCAACTCCGTTGGCCCTTGGGCCGTCGGTCGGAAAGCGCGAATTTCAGGGGGCGGCAAGGTGACATCGAACGTCACTTCGTTGGATAGCGAACTTGCCGGATTCCCCTCAAAATTCCAACGCGCTTCAGCCGTGTTGGTGATGGTCCGAATGACCTGCCGAGCTTGCGACTCGGTCGTATCGTCTTGGGCGTTGTCTTGCGCGCGAAGCTCCCCTCCAAGCATGGTCAGACACAGCAGCGCTATAATGAGCGCGGCTGCGGCTGACGCATGTCTCAGAGGGGAGAAAACACGCATAGTGAACGCCTAAGGGCTCAGCCTTAGGGTGAGACCGAGTCGGTCGTCCCGCCAGACTGAGCGGACGGGATCGTAACATCGCAGCTGAGACCCGCCGAA
>CALCCG010000007.1 GCA_937899785.1 uncultured Erythrobacter sp.
GGCATGACCAAGGGCATGCTGACCTATCATCTCGCTTTGAAATCTCCCAAGGAGACTGAGAAATGCCGTATGGCTCTCGAAGAGGGCGACACCGAACACACCCTCACCTGGAGTGATGGGACAAGCTTCCTTTTCGACGACATGTTCAACCATGAGGTCTGGAACGAGACGGACGAGGACCGCTACATCCTGCTGCTCCAGATCAAGCGTCCGTGCCGCTGGAAAGGCAGCGCGATCCAGAACCTGTTCCTGTGGGGCGTGCGCCATTCGCGGTTTGTGCAGGACATCAAGAAGGCGATCTACGGCGCAGCGGCCAAGACGGCGGCGAGGGCCTAGCCTCGTTTGAATTCAAACCGACACGTCGCCCCGCCATGCGCCTGCGTTGGCGGGCGATGAAAGCGGACTTTATCGGGAAGCGCGTCGATCCATATCCGATCCCACTCGCAAAACAGATCAAGCAACATCACCGCATCGTGGCGCAGAAGGAAGGCGCGATAGCCGCAGGTGTGAACTTCGGACACAAAGCCGTCCTCGGTTTCGGCGTAGCGGATATCAAAACTTGGGCCAAAGGCGCTGGCGCCGCGCTGTTTGGTGTAGCGCCGCAGCGACTCGAACACGTCTTTTGAAAAGAACGCCAGCGCCCACATCATCAGGCGCAGGCTGCGACGTAAGAACGTGCTCATGCGCGCGGCTACCTTTGCTTTGGCGCTTTGGTGCTCAAATCCATCGCGTATCCAGGCGCGCTGCGCGCTGACCACGCACGCGCCAATCACCAGATGGCCTTGCGTGACGGGATCGGTGGCGAACACGCGCTCGGCGTCCATTATGGCGTAGAACGAATGATCGAAATCCGCGCGGCGATGCGTGGGCAAACTCTTGCGGAAATGGCGAAGGGTCAGCCGGTCGGCTGCGCTAAGCGCGAAGTGAGGGGATGCCAAAGGGTCTCTCCCGGGACCGATGGATGCGACCGCGCCGGAAGTCCCGCCGACACAGAGAACCGCGCCGCCCGAACAGCAACGCAGCCTCCTCCTCCATCCTTGGCCCATTTCAGGTGTGGCCTTGGCAGAAGCATAAATATCGGATTTTGACCGGCTGCGCAATCAGCCGGGTAGCAGCAGGCGGGAGGGATCAGCCCACGAACGCGCGTTCGATCACGAAGCTGCCGGGCTTGTAGTTCGCGCCCTCTTCAAAGCCGCGCTTTTCAAGGTCGGCGGCATGGTCCTTGATCATCGCCATCGAACCGCACAGCATCACGCGGTCGGTTTCGGGATCGAAACGCGGCGGGCCCTTGGACTGCGCAAACAACCGGCCATCCTCTATCAGCGTTTGAATGCGCCCCTGTGTGCGAAAGCTTTCGCGCGTGACGGTGGGCACATAGATAAAACGCTCGCGCTGGTCGTCTTCAAGCAGCGGATCGCCTTCCAGCTTGCTTTCCAGCAATTCGCGATAGGCAAGATCCGCCACGCGGCGCACCGAATGCACGACGATCACTTCGTCGAACATCTCGTAGACTTCCGGATCGCGAGCAAGGCTCATAAACGGCGCCAGACCCGTGCCGGTCGACAGCATGAACAGACGCTTGCCCGGAAGCAGAGCGTCGGGCACCAGAGTGCCGGTCGGCTTCTTGCCCAGATAGACCGGATCGCCCACCTTGATGTGCTGAAGGCGCGAGGTCAGCGGGCCATCCTGAACGATGATCGAGAGGAACTCGAGCTCTTCATCATAGCTGGGCGAAGCGACCGAATAAGCGCGCAGCAGCGGCTTGCCGTTTTCCTGTGGCAGACCAATCATCACAAACTCACCCGAACGAAAGCGAAAGCTTGCCGGGCGCGTCATCTTGAGCGTGAACAGCTCATCGTTCCACTGATGCACATGCGTGATCGTCTCGACGCTCAACGCGGCGCTTTCGGTGAACTGGTCACGGTCGGTGATGGGCATGTTCATAAAGGGGATCTCGATTGGTCAGCTGTGTGTGATTTCGGCGCGCAAATGGACGTTTCGCGCCCGCGCTTCAAGGTAGTTTCAACATAGGCGTTGAAAGACGCGCTTCAGACCAGCGGTTCAAAGCGCGCCTTGATCACCAGCAATTCAGCGCAGGTCGGAAGCTAGTTCCAGCCAGCCTTGTCATAAATCGCGACCGCCTTGGCCTGGTTGGCCCCGATCGTCGCGGTGCTGAGCGTGTCGGCCCGAAATTCGCCAAGGCCAACCACGAACGAGGTCGGCGCGACCCCTTCGACCGCTGGGTATTCGTTGTTTCCATTGGCGAAATACTGCTGGGCCTGGTCGGTCGTCAGATATTCCAAGAAGCGGATCGCGTTATCCTTGATGGGCGCGCTCTTGGTGAGGCCAGAGCCGCTGACATTGACGTGCGTTCCGGTTTCGCCCTCGCCCTGGTTGGGGAAGATGATGGTGCGCTTGTCCAGCACCTCTGGCTGATCGGCGTAGCGGGCAAGGTAATAGGTGTTTACCACGCTGATCCCGCATTCCCCGTTGGCGACACTCTCGATATTGGCGCTGTCGTTGCCTTGAGGCGGGCGTTTGAAATTGGCGACGATCCGGTTGGCCCAATCCTGCGCGGCCTCTTCACCCGCATGCGCGACCACGCTGGAAAGCAGCGAAATGTTGTAGATGTTCGAAGACGATCGCATGCAGATCTGGCCTTTGTAAGCCGGGTCCGCGAGATCGGCATAGGTGGTAAGACCACTGGTATCCACCGTATCAGCGTTCGCGATAATGATGCGCGCCCTCGTCGAAAGGCCAAACCAAAGGCCATCAGGATGGCGCAGGTTTTCCGGCACGCGGTCGGACAGCGTTTCTGAGGTGATCGGCGCCAGCACGCCCGCTTCCACCGCGCGATAAAGCCGACCCGCATCCACCGTGATCAGCAAGTCTGCGGGCGAATATTCGCCTTCGCTCACAATCCGTTCACTCAGCGCGTCCGCGCCCGCTTCGATCCGGTTGACCTTGATGCCGGTTTCGCGCGTGAAATCCTCATAAAGCGCCAAATCGGTGTCGTAGTGGCGCGAGGAGTAGATGTTCACCTCGCCGGTGATCTCGACATCCTCAAGGCCGTTGTCGGCGTTTTGAGAGCAAGCGCCAAGAGCCACGGCACCAGCGGCGGCCAAAGCGAATGCGCGCGCAAAGCGCGGGGTAGAGCCAAATGTCACGTGAGTGATTCCCTTCCA
>CALCCG010000008.1 GCA_937899785.1 uncultured Erythrobacter sp.
CGGTGCGTGTCTTCGCGCTTCTTGACCGCGTTGCCACGGTTGTTGGCCGCATCCATCAGCTCACCCGACAGACGCGCCGACATCGTGGTCTCCGGACGACCGCGCGCGGCCGAGATCAGCCAGCGAATGGCCAGCGCCTGAGCGCGCTCGGGGCGCACCTCAACCGGCACCTGATACGTAGCACCACCCACACGGCGCGAGCGAACCTCGACCTGCGGCGAGACATTGTTCAGCGCATCGTGGAACAGCTGCACCGGATCGGTCTTGGCCTTGGCCTCCACCGTATCAAGCGCTGAGTACACAATGCCCTCAGCCACGGCCTTCTTACCGTCCAGCATGAGGTTGTTCATAAATTTCGACAGAACCTGATCACCGAACTTGGGATCCGGCAGGATCTCGCGCTTCGGCGGTTGACGACGACGTGACATCTTTTCTTACTCCTTCGTCGTTGGGGCCTTGCCTGCCCTCGCCCCCGCCCTTCCGCCCTTGAGGATACAATTCCGGGTGGAAGGGCGGGGGCGAGGGCAGGCTTGGCATAAGCCGACGACGGATGTCGTCGGCGCACCCAACAAATTACTTCGGCCGCTTGGCGCCGTATTTGGAACGGCTCTGCTTGCGGTCCTTGACCCCTTGCGTATCCAGCACGCCGCGAAGGACGTGGTAACGCACACCGGGAAGGTCGCGCACACGGCCGCCACGGATCAGCACAACCGAGTGCTCTTGGAGGTTGTGGCCTTCGCCCGGAATGTAGGAGATGACTTCGCGCTGGTTCGTCAGGCGCACCTTGGCAACCTTGCGCAGCGCGGAGTTCGGCTTCTTCGGCGTCGTCGTGTAGACGCGCGTGCAGACACCGCGCTTTTGCGGGTTCTGCTCCATCGCAGGGACCTTGGACTTGGCCTTCTGCGGAGTGCGGCCCTTGCGGACCAGCTGGTTAATCGTCGGCATAGACTTCTTTCTCTTCACCTTCGTTTTCCAAGCGGGCGGGAATGCCCGCTTGAGACGCCCCTTCCGGGCGGAAAACCGGTGCCCACTTTTCCTGAAGGGGCTCGGCTCCGGACCATAGAGGCTGGCGACACGATCGAGACGATCAGCGGAGGGAGAGAAAAGCTCGCGCTTATCACCGTCATCCCCGCGAGAGGCGGGGATCCAGCGAAAGGGTCAACGCCGCGAAGCGACCATATCACCCAAAGCGCAAGCTGAAGCGCTCCACCCGCTCAATCAGCCCGCTCCCAAAAAAGGGGGCCACCGGGTTACTCTGACGGACGCCGCCGCACCTGTTTGCACAGGCCCAATAGAAAAGGTCTCAACCGCTTCTCGCGAGAGAGACCTGCGGGACGAACCGGCAATGTTCAGCTCTATTGTTTGAGGGCAGCTGCGGTGCCGTTTGGCACGAGCTATCCTCGGATGAGCGCGCCGTTAGGGGAAATGGGGGGTGGGGTCAAGGGAGTCTCTGCGAGGTCCGTGTACGCTTTGCGCCCCAAACAAAGACGTAGCGACCCGAGATCTTAGTTCACGGAAGCTGCCATTCTAAGTCGTGGCCAGTGACCGGAACACCTCGATTCGCAATCTCTACTTCCGGCTTCTCATCTAGTTGCTTCTAAGTTAGCGATTGACCTAGGGAGTTTGGCCATGACCAATGAGAACATGTCAGAAAGCAGCGCCGCAAGCAGCCGGGCCGCTGCACCCTCAATAATCGAAAACTTCGAGATCCTAGGGCTACACGGTTATAGGGATATCGCGAGCAGTCCGGACAATGCAGCTTCGATTCTCATCGCTAGCAATGGAAGCGGCAAGACCACGCTTCTTGGAGCGCTAGATGCCTTCCTTAAGCTTCAGTTTGACCGGTTGAGAAACCTAGAGTTCTCAGAGATACATTGTAGGCTCAGATCGTTTCCGGCCCCTCTGGTTCTGACCAAGGGTGATCTTGTGCAGTACCTTACGCAAGAGCCAACCGAAAAGCTGGTGCGGATGGCCGCAAGATCAGGTCTTGATCCAAGTGCCCTACTTAACTTCATCATCAGTGAACACCGCATCGACGAGATAATTGGCGACGATGGGATCTACGATCACCCGATTGTGTCAAAGCTCAACCAAGCTTTTGGATACAGTCGTCGGACGATTTCTAAAGAGCTCGATAGCCTCAGATCGGAATTGTTCGATGTCACTGATGGCATTGCTAACATTGCGCAGGGTATCCGAAAAGTTCTGTCCGAGTACGAGATCGTATATCTGCCTACTTATCGGCGCATTGAATTACCTCTGGCAGATGAAAAGCGGGATGTACGCCGAAGGCGAAAAAGCAGGCCGCGTTTCCAAATTGCAAGTGGAAGTTTGTTCACAAGCGAAATTCAATTCGGCTTATCCGATATCAAAGATCGCCTCAGCTCGATAAATCAAGAAGTAGTGTTCGAATCAAATAATGGTTATCGTGATATCAGTGCAAACATAATAAATGATCTCATCGATGGTTCATATGCCAACATCGACGAGGACACTTCTCAAGTTCCAGACCGAGAAGAGCTCAGCCTCTTCTTCTCACGACTGAGGGAGGGGCGAAAGAGAATGGGCCCGTTTCTGGAAGTCGACGAGCCAGATCTCGAGAGGATCTATGCAGTCGAGTCATCGATTCCCACTCAATCGATCGTTTTCCTGAAGTATTTTCTCGGCAAGTTGAAGCTCATTATCGATCGGACCAGAGAGATCGAGCGGCCGATCGAGGATTTCATTGTCCGTTGCAACCGCTACCTGTCGGCTCGTGGGCAAATCTCTGGCAACGATGGCTCGAATTCCACACGAGAAAGAATGGTGGATGGAAAGCAGCTAAAGCTGGACCGGGTGACCTTGCAAGTGAGGGTAGAGAGCCTCCCAGAAGAACGTAAGATCCCATTGGATTCTCTCTCCTCAGGAGAGAAGCAAATGATCTCAATCTTCTCTAAGCTCTTTCTCTATCCAAAGGAAAAGATATTCCTTATCGATGAACCGGAGTTGTCCCTCTCGATCGATTGGCAAAGGTCAGTACTTGTCGACATCATGAGCGCCGACCAGTGCAGTCAAATGATCGCCATCACGCACTCGCCCTTCGTCTTTGACAATGAACTCGATCCCTTTGCAGGGTCGCTTATGACCCGTCGAACAGACAAGATTGCCGAGTTTGACTTCGACGAAGAAGTTGACGACTACGATGGCGATTTGGACTTCGAAGAGTAGATTGACGTCTGATGTCAGGCACCTCAGAGGTCGCAAAGCTACGGGAAGCTCGAGAATCGCCTTCGGTTTTGAAGACAAGACTCGCTCTCATAAGATCAAACTTCCCAGAGATTCGCATCATCGCATTCGAAGGCAGCGATGACAAAATTGTCTACAGCGAATGGATCAGGGGCATAGATGAGAATTTTGACTATGAGCCCTTGGTATGTGGAGGAAAGCGCAGTGTCCGTTCACTAAAAAATCTGTGCGCTCGCGATCGAACTGATCTGGGCAACGGGGTGCTTTTCATTGTTGATCACGACTTTGACGGACTTGAGGGGTTTGAAGACGTACAAGGAGTCTATTGCACAACCACCTATTCGTTTGAGAACCACTTGGTTTGCTCCAGAGTGCTAGATCTAATTCTTAGAGATGAATTTCCTTGTGATGGATTTCCAGAACTACGCAGCACTATCTGTCAAACCTTCCAAAATGACTATCTCACATTTTTGCTTTTAACGAGGCCAGTCAATCTCCGGATCTTTGTGGCGAGACGGCTGAATATTGAACTCAACGCAAAGATCTCCTCATCTTTGGCTGCATTGGCTGACGTGCAGCTCAATAACGTATCTAGCGGAAACAGATCTCCTAACGACATCGTCCAACTATCCCGTCCATTGACCAGAGCAGAAATGAGAGAGCTTATCCGGCAGTTTCGTCAGCTCGACGGTCAGCAAAACTATCGCGGAAAATTTGCTTTGAAGTTCTTCAGGAAATGGCTGGAAGTCCTTGCTGAAGAGTATCACCGAAACGATCTGGGCTTATTCGATGCAATCGACAATGGCCCCAACATTCAGGCGGCAGAATGGACGCTCTCAAGCTTTGCTTCAAAATGTCGCACTCCCAATTGCTTTCGGGCGTTTATTTTGGCTCATTGAGAGGTAGTTCGGCAAAGAATGGAAACGCGTCGACTGTCGCGCATATACCGTCGTTTGGGTTCGCTAGTGGAATGGCGGCAAGGAGCTCGCCCGGGCCGTTAGCCGTCGTTCCGCAATCGGCCCATCAACGGACAACATTTTCCTACACCCCAAAAATCTGACACACACTGGCGGATGACAACACCGCCGACCCACATCTCATCCCTCTCGCCCGCCGATATCCAGCGCGCCGAAGGGCCGCCCAAGGCTTGGGCCCATCCGGCTCCGGGGGACGCGGCGATGCGCTCGCCTGTTCAGCAATGGCAGGACCATCTCGACGCGGGCCGCATCGGCAACAACCCGCCCTGCCCTCCCGACGTCGCCGCTCGGCGCGAGGCGAACGAACGGCTCTTTGCGCGGCTCGCGGGGCGGGAGTGAGGATGGAGTCTCTGTTTTGCGTTCCCGCATCAGCGGAAACATCCTCGGTGCAATTCCCTCCACTTCGCTTCGGGGCACCTGCGGGCGCCGTTGCAGGTGGCCTTTGGCCAGCTACGCCTTCGGCTTCGCTTCCGCGCTTGCGGGCCTGCGGCCCGTGCTCCGCCACCCAGCCAGAAAGGTATCCCTATGGGCAAACCCCGCCCCACCAGAGCCATCGCGCGCCAGGCCACCAGCCGCGTCGCCTTAGAGCGCGATCCTCCCGCCGATAATGACCCGCTGCTCGCCTTTGAGCCCTATCTCCACACCGCGCCGCGCGCGAACTCGATCACGCCCGATCTGCAGCGCGAATTTGTCGCGCATCTCGCCGCCACCGGGGTCGTCGCCAGCGCCGCGCGGCGTATCGGGCGCTCGATGGAGGCGCTTTACAAGCTGCGGCACAAACCGGGCGCGCAGGGCTTTGCCAAGGCGTGGGACCGGGCGGTGCAGATGGGGGTGGAGCGGCTGGAGGACACCGCGCTCGCCCGCGCGATTGAGGGCTCGGAGCGCAAGATCATTCGCGGCGGCGAGGTGGTCGCGACCGAGCGCTTTCACAACGAGGCGCTGGTGATGTTCTTCCTCAAGACGCGCCTCGCCGATCGCTACGCGCCGTCTGCGCATGTGGGGCCGGGCCATCCGCTTTATGAGAGAGCCGCGCGCGCCGCCGAGGCGGATCGGATTGCGGCGGCGAACGACCCGGAAGAAATCAAGCGGACACAGGCGAGCCTTGACGCCAAGATCGTGCAGTGGAAGCGCGAGCTGGTCGAGGACTGGAACGCCAAGGTGCGCGCCTACAACGCTGAGAAAGGCACGGGCTTGCCGACGCTGGGGGAGGATGGGGTGCTGGAGTTTCCGGACGGGTGAGTGGGGTGCGAGCGGTGGCCTGCGCCGTCTGGTGGGGCATCGCCCCCTCTGCGGCTCCCCCTCTGCGGCTCACCTTCTGCGGCGTCCTCTGCGGCTTCCCCGCCAGATGGCCTGCGACCTCTCGTCCACCTCGCTTATCCCCAGAGGCCGGCTGGTCGGCCCGCGGATATAGGCGCGTTGGGGGCGCGCTGCCGGTTCGCGCTCGGGGTTCGCTCTGGGGGTTCGCGCTGCGGGCGCGCTTGGGGGTTCGCGCTGGCTCCTCTTGGCCGCGCGGGGCTTACGCTTTTTCCAGGAAGCGGCCGATCGTGACGACGCCATCCTTGGTCAGCTCAACCAGCCGCACGCGTCCATCTTCGTCCGAGGCGGAGCGCGATATCAGCCCCGCCGTCTCAAGCCGGTCAAGATAACGCAGCGCGGTGGTGGCGGGGCAGGCGGCGACGATGACCAGGCTTTTGCTCGACACCTTGGCCCCGCCAGCGAACTGCACGAACAGCTCCAGCAGCATGCTCCAGACCGGCTCGGCGGACAGCTCCTCAGGAAGGACTTGCGCGCGCAGCTCAATCTGCCTTTTCAAAAGCACCGCTTTCTTCGAGAGCTCGATCGCGTTCCTCTCGATCTTCGCTGCCTCAGAAGGCCAATGATACCTGTTCTTCACCGTTTCAGGAGCCCACCCTTGATCTAAACAATCCGCCTGTCGAAGAAGACTTTCTGCTAGCGCGCGCATTTGTGCGGGGCTGCGTTTACGCGCTACTTCCGCAAGAATGTCGTCGCTCGAATGAAAAGAAGTACTTGCCAGTTTATTGTTACCCCCCGACTCAAACACGCTTTGATCAGGATCGGAGCCGGAAAGCCCAAAGCCAAAGAACAATTCCTGGAAATCCTGACTCATCTGGTTCACGCCCAAATATGGGTTGAATGGGATCCGCGATTGCTTTTCTCTTCGTGAACATACGTAACCGACGCATACCTGCAACAATTGTTAGTCCTACGCGTCTAACTATTTGAACCAATATGGTTCTATCCTGAAAATAAACACTTTTTTCAGCATTCAACCGGTTGATCGCGGTTGACTTTCGCAACACGAACGCGCCTTTGAAAAAGCCTTCATCAATTCTGATTTTAGAGCTGGATACGGCGAACTGGAGACCTTTTGCCGCCGCGTTTTGTAACTCTTGCGCCAATCTCGCCGCGACTCGCGGCCGGGCGGCGCGCCCCGACTTCAGGAGTCGCGATCGGTCTCAACAGCCAGCCGATGGTCAGCGCGGCGCGCTCATCCCGAACGCTCCGGGCGCGACTTGAAACACCGGGCCGAGCGCGCCAAAGCACAAACCGCAAGAGGATTTTCCTTCCCACAGGGCCCGACACCATGATCGCCTATTCCACGCTTGGCACGAACGATATGGACCGCTCGATCGCCTTTTACGACGCGGTCTTCGGCGCGATCGATGGCGCGCGCGAGAGCACCTCACCCAGTTGGACGGTCTATGGCCGCGCGGGCGAGCGGCCCAAGGTCGCCCTCACCCCGCCCTATGACAAGCAAGCCGCCCAGCCCGGAAACGGCCCGATGCTCGCCTTTGAGACCGACGCGTATGAGAAAGTCGACGCGTTCCACGCCGCCGCTTTGGCGCATGGGGGATCGGACGAAGGGCTCCCCGGCGTGCGCGAAGGCACGCATTACGTCGCCTATGCGCGCGATCCCGAAGGCAACAAATTGTGCGTCTTCGCCAAGGCGTAAATGTGTTTGACCTGATACACCGGCAGACAGCAGCGCGGTGAGGAGGTCGGGCGCTCTCAGCCTGGCGATGACCACTCGCGCGCGAGCAAACCGTACCAGTGCACATCGCACAGGCCGATATGCGTTGCGTCATGCTCGCGCAGCGTGGCCTCTCGGGTGAAGCCCAACCGCTCCAGCAGCGCGATCGAGGGGGCGTTGCGCGCGTCCACCTCAGCGGTGAGCTTGCGCGCGCCGCCTTCGAACAGGTGGTTGATCAAGGCCCGTGAGCATTCCTTGGCGATGCCCTCGCCCTGGCGATCCATTACCGTGATATAGCCGATCTCGAAGACCGCGCCGTCCTCGACGCTCGACCCGTGGCCCGGCACGGCGACAAAGCGCCCGGCCAGCGCGCCCCCAGCGTCCTCGGCGATCCAGGTGCGCCCCGTCCAGGTGGGATCGGCGAGCCAGCCCCACAGCTCCTCTTCCGAAGCGAACGCCGCGCGCGAGAGGTAGAGGCATTGCCCGGGGTCTGAGAGCGTCGGGAACAAAGCGGCGGCGTCGGCGCGCTCAAGCGGGCGCAGGGTGAAGCGCGGTGTGGTAAGGATGGGAGTGTCAGCCATTGCAAGCCCTATCCCGGTTTGCCCGGCAAACCGCAAGCGCGTCTATATGGGTTTGCGCTCGCCGATCCGGGCGGGCCTGCTTAGCGCGGTGCCCTTCGCCCGATCTCGGGCTGCGGGCGCCTGCGGGCGGACGGTCAACCCTGGCGGCGCGCTGCGCCGTTGCCTGTCACTGGGTGAGGTGCGCGACCAGCGCTTTCACCTTCTTGGAGCGCCATTGCGGCAGCGGGGCGACCAGCCAATAGGCGCGCTTGCTTTCGACCGGCTCGTCCAGCGCGACGAGGAGGCCCTGGTCGATCGCGCGTTCGACCAGCGCCATGGGCAGCATGGTGCGTCCCATCCCCGCGAGCGCCGAGGTCATGGCCTGGCCCGCGTTTGAGGTGGTGATGCAGGCGCGCGTGTCTTCGGGCAGGCCGGCTTCGGGCCAGTTGATCCACGCGTCGCGCGCCTCGGGTGCAGCCACGGTCACCTTGAGCGCGGGGGCAAGCTGCACGCCCTCAAGCTCTCCCGGGCCGGTGATAAAGCGGATCGCCAGGTCAAGGTTGGCCTCGGTGAAGTCTGACCCGTCGTCGGGCGCAAGGATGTATTGCACGCCCGGGGTCTGGGCCTGGAAGGGGGCAAGGCGCGGCGCAAGCCAGGCGCCGTAAAATTCGCGCGGGGCGGCGATCGTGTAGCGATCAGAGGCCTGACCGGCCTGCATGGCGTCAACGCTTTCCTCGAACCGCAAAAAGCCTTCGCGCAGCGCGTCGAGCCCGGCGGTCCCTTCGGGTGTAAGCTCCAGACCCTTGGAGGTGCGGCGGAAGAGGACCACGCCCAGATGGTCTTCGAGCGCGCGGATCTGCTGGCCGACGGCGGCGGGGGTTACCGCAAGCTCATCGGCGGCGCGGGTGAAGGACAGATGGCGCGCGGCGGCGTCGTACACGCGCAGCGCGTTCAAAGGCAGGTGGGTGCGTTTCACGAGGGCCGATCTAGGCGCGGCTTATCGCAGGGGCAAGCCGCCAGTGATTTCAACGCGCAAAGCGCCGCTTTAGGAGCGTCCGTCCGCGGTCTCTGGCGCGGCGAGCGGGAAATAAGGGATGCGCACTTCGATCGGTGATCCGTCCGCGCGCAGGAAGGTGTAGAACCCTTCCATCGAACCGTGCGGTGTCGTTAGGGGGCAGCCCGAGACGTAATCGTGGCTTTCTCCCGGAGCGAGGGTGGGCTGTTCGCCCACGACCCCTTCGCCATCGACATGGTTCACCATGCCGCGCGCATCTGTGATCCGCCAATGCCGCGTGCGCAGCTGGAGGGGTTCGTGCGAGCTGTTCTCGATGCGGATATGGTAAACCCAGAACCACTTGCCCGCCTCAGGGTGCGATTGCTCGGGAAGAAAGTTGACAGCCACCCGGACGGTGACCCCTTCGGTAACGGCGGCGTGCTGGAAGAGTTCTTTCATATCTCAATCAAAGTAGCGAATTGTTGCTGCGCGACAAGGGACTCAACGCGAGTTTTCGTCGAGGTTTCCCGATCACCGTGAGAATCTCTACTCAGTGGCGCCCGGCGGCAATTCGATGTCGTCGAAAGCCGGTCCCGTCGCAGGGTTAACGGGCGGCGTGAAATTCCCATTCTCGTCAACCTGATCAGCGGGATTGTGCTCGGCCAGGAACCGGTCAAGCGCGTCATACCACTTCTGACCGGTTTCCTTGCGCGAAAAACCATGCCCTTCGCCTTCGACCACCAGAGTAACCGGCTGTACCGGGGCCGTCTCGGAGGCCTCTTTAAAGCGTTCAAACTGGGAGAACGGCACAACCGAATCTCTCGTACCATGCGCCAGCAAAACCGGTCTGTTCAGGTTTGGCGCGAAGAAGGCCGGCGACACCGAATCGAGATCGAAGTCCTCCTCGCCTTCCACCCTGGCACGCCATCGGCGACTGGCCTTGCGCGACAGATATCGACGATCATAGCGCAATATTCGGTTGAAATCGGTCACACCCGCCCAGCTTGCCGCGCAGCGATAGCGTTCCGGATCCCGCAGGACGGCCCATAAGGCGGCGTAGCCACCATAGGAGCTTCCCACCACGCACACCCGACCGGCATCGGCAACGCCCTGCGCCACGGCCCAATCCATGGCGTCGTCCAAATCGTCCTGCATGCGCCGACCGATCTGTCCGGTGCCCGCTTCGTAGAACTCGTCACCATAGCCGCCGCTGCCCCGGAAATTGGGCTGCAACACCGCGTAGCCACGGTTCGCAAGAAGCTGCACCTCATCGTTGTATTCGAGCATGTCACGAACACCGTATGGACCGCCATGCGGAAGAACAATCAGCGGCAGCTCTTTGGGTTCTCGACCGGGAGGCAGGGTCAGGTAAGCCGTGATTTCGAGGCCGTCGCGCGATCTGTATCGAACCGGCTTGGGCTTGGCGAGCGACGTGAATTCAAGCTCAGGCCGGTAGTTAGCCAGAACCTTGAGTTCGTTGCGATCACGCGAAAAAACATAGAACGCTCCGGGATCGGCCTCGCTTCTTCCCCAAATGATCATCGTGTGATCATCGCGAGAACGCGATATAATGCGGATGTCTTCCAGTTTGATCGCCCGTTTCAGCCTGGCGTACAGTTTTGCCGTTTCTTCATCGAACCATTCCATCTGCACGCGATCATCGGTGTAAAGCGCTGCAAGCGGCGTACCGTCGTCTTTGAGCCAAAGCCCATCAACGTCCCAATCGGGATTTTCGTAGAAAGTGTCGACCACTTCGCCGGTCGAGTAGTCAAACAGGCGAACACCCACACGGCCATCGTCGCTCTCTTCAAGAACGTAGCCTTGGCTGGACCCGGAAACGATCTGAACGACGTTCCAGTATCGGCTGCGGTCATCGTTTTCCTTGAGCTTCCCAATAAGCTCGAACTTGGCGGCGGCGGACTCGCGATAATAGACCCTCAACCGCTTGTTTTGCCATCCCATGCCGAGCCGCACGACGCCCGAATTGTCGGTGTACCAGTCCCACACTCCGCGTTTGGATTTGACAACCCTTTCAACATCACCATCGGGCTCCAATTCATATCGGTAAACCGACGGACTGTTGCGGAGCGAGGACTGGACAGAGATCAGCGCGTACGAGCCGTCTTCGGCCAAGTGCACAAGGTCGCCGCCCCAGATGATCTTCTTGTTCACCTTGAGCTCAAAAAAATTGTCGGTGGTGAGGTCACGGACATACAGGCGATTGAATCGCACGGGCCACCCATAAGCCCTCCCCAACCAGGAAAGCGACAGAAGCAGGCGATCGCGGCCCGCCCACCGGATCCAGTCAAGCCGCGTTTTGTCCGGCAATCTCAGGCTCTGCGACAACTCAAGCGTTGCTGTATCAAGAATGACAATTCGAACCTTACCCTCGACGCTCATCGTGATCGCGAGTTGCGTGCCATCCGGCGACACTTGAAACTCGCGATAGGCGCTGCGGCCGGCAAAATGTTCTGTCGGAATGAGCTTTGGGATAGCGTCGACGGCCGCCGCTGAGTGGCCGAGCTCGAGTGGAGCGGGATCGCTAGCGCTTACAGTGTTCTGCGCAAAAACCGTCGCGGGCAATAACAACAGGATAGACCCAAGAAAGGGCCAAAGAAGCGAACCCAACAAGACTGCAAGACTGCGAATCACAGCGCAGACAATAGGTCAGCTCAAGTCAAGTACAAGCCCCTGTTCAGCGGCTTTGAGCGACCTTGATTAATCCGCGATCAGTTGTTCTTCGATCTGAGCCAGGCGCTCTTTGCCAAAGAACATCTCGGTCGGGCCATCCTTGGGTCCGACATACATCGTCGGAATGCCAAAGGCGCCGCGCTCGACCGCGTGATCGGTGTTGGCGACCAGGGTCTGCTTGACCTCGTCGGTCTGAACGCGCGCGAGCATATCGGCGGCGTCAAAACCCGCAGCGTCCAACGCCTGTGCGAGCGTTTGCGGATCGGTGATGTCGACGCCTTGCTCCCAGATGGCGGGCAGCATGGCGTCGACGAACTCAACCGCGCGCCCGTCCTGCGCGGCGGCGACCACCATGCGCTGAAGCGTGATCGAGTTGAACGGAAACTTGGGGTGAAGCGCAAATCTGGTCAGCCCATGTTTGGTTATGAACCGCTGCATTTCGAGACCGGCGTATTCGACCTTGCCCTTCACATCCGCGTCGCGGATCATCGGCGGAGCGTTGCCGGTCAGCTTGTGCATACCGCCCAGGAACACAGGCGTGATCACCAATTCAGCGTGGGAGCGCTGGATAAGGTCGCGCAGCGGCGACCAGATAAGATAGGCGTTGGGGCTAACGAAATCGAAGATCAGTTCGACGCGGCGGGCCATAGGTCTCTCCCTTTGTCTTTCGCCCAAGCGTGACACGCCTCACTCCGGCGCGCAAGTCTGGAATACAGATTTATAGCAATCGCCCGAACGCTGTCGGTGAACTGCAAAAACACGGTAAATTGCGCGTTACCCTAGCCTGATAGACCCGCGTTAGCCTCTTGGCGGGTACACCGCATGCGTCTTCGGTGTGTCCGGCTTGGCTGCGGTGTAACGGCAGCAAAGCCTTGTAAAAGCTGTCGTTTCCAGGGGTAAGCACGCTCTACGCGCTCGCCTTTGGCCAATGTGCATTAAGGCCGAGGCGTCCAGACCGGGCGCCTCGGCCTTTCGCGTTGGGTGATCTCAGAGCCCGGCCGCGCGGAGCGCCTGATCCAGATCTTCGCTAAGGTCCGCGGCGTCTTCCAGACCCGCGTTGAACCGCAGCAGGCCGTCGGTCACGCCCATTTCGGCGCGGCCCTCTTCGCCCATCACCGCGTGCGTGGTGGAGGCGGGGTGGCACATCAGGCTTTTGGAATCGCCGATATTGTTTGAGATATCGATGAGCTCAAGCGCGTCGAGGATCGCAAAGGCGCGCGCCTGGGTGCCGACATCGAAGGCAAAAATCGGCCCCGTTGCCTCCATCTGGCGCACCGCCATTTCGTGGCGCGGATGGCTGGCAAGGCCTGGATGCAGCATCCGCCCACCAACCGCCTGCACCCGTGGTTCAAGGAATTGCCCCAAAGCCACCGCGCTTTCGCTTTGACGGTGCGCGCGCAGATCGAGCGTTTCGAGCCCCTTCATAACCACCCAGGCGTTGAACGCCGAAAGCGTCGGGCCGGTGTTGCGCTGGAAGGGCATCAGCGTCTCGGTGATCCATTCCTCGCTCGCGCAAATCGCGCCGGCCAGGACCCGCCCCTGCCCGTCCATGATCTTGGTTGCGCTGTAAGCGGTCACGTCCGCGCCAAATTCCATCGGGCGCTGCAGCGTCGGGCCGGCGAACGCGTTATCGACCACTGTGGTGATGCCGTGCGCGCGGGCCAGCCCGCAGACATATTCAAGATCAACAATATCCAGCGTCGGGTTGGCCGGCGTTTCAAAGAAGAACACCTTGGTGTTGGGCTGGATCGCCGCCTCCCACGCGGAATTGTCGGCGCTGTCGATCACCGTGGTCTCGATCCCGAAACGCGGCAGCAATTGGTCAACGAGCCAGCGGCAGCTGCCGAAAGCGGCGCGCGCGGCGACGCAATGGTCTCCGGTCGAAAGCTGGCACAGCAGCGACGCGGTCATCGCCGCCATGCCGCTGGCCTGCACCCGGCACGCCTCCGCGCCCTCAAGCGCCGCAATCCGCTCTTCGAGCATCGCCACCGTCGGGTTCTGAAGCCGGGAATAGGTCATCCCCTCGGCCTCGCCCGCAAAGCGATCCGCCACCGTTTGCGCGTCGTCATAGGTGTAGCCGGAGGTCAGATACATCGCCTCCGACGTCTCACCATGATCGCTGCGCCACGTGCCCGCGCGCGCCGCGCGAGTGGCCGGGCGCCATTTGCGCGTCGTCGCGCGGTCCATTCCGGTGGTCTTTTTCATGGTGGGTGCGCGCTTAGTCGTCTGCCTTGGGGCCCGCAAGCCCGCTCGCAAGCAGACCTTCGCGCGCCATGCGCGCATGTCCCACCGTGCCGAGCATCAAAGTGCCCTCCAACAGGGTCATCAGATAGCGCGCGCCGCCCGCGGGATCGGGATCATCTGCGGGCATCTGGCTTTCCAGCCAGACAAGCTGTCTGGCCATCATCGCCTCAGCCGCGTCCTTGTAGCCGGGCAGCCCCCGCGCCGAACCCGCGACGATCTCCCACCACAAAGTCATAAAGGGCTGCATCGCCGGACCGCGCCCCAGGGCAAGAATGCGGGCAAAACATTCCTGCCGGGTTTTGGGCCGGTCCGGCCCGATCGCCATATCAAGCGCGGCGGAATAAACGCCCGAAATATACTCCAACAGATCGCGCACCAGCGTCTCTTTGTCGCCGAAATGGTAGATCAGCATCCGGTCGCTCGTGCCCGCCGCCTTGGCCAGAGGGCGCAGGCTCGCCCCACCCAGCCCATGTTCGATGACATGCGCCGCCAGCCGCGGAAGCAGCGTTTCGCGCGACATTTTGGGCTTGGGATCGGGCTTCGACATAAGGCTCTTGTAGCACTTGCTACATTTCGTTAAAAGGCCGTGTAGCGACCGCTACAAAATGGGAGAATCACCGAAATGGATATCTTGCAAATCCTCTTCTTCGCCGTCTTCGGCGCCACAACTCTCGCAGGGATCTATATCATTGCCACCAAGCCAACAATCGGCAACGCCTCGATAGCGGCCGCCCTGTGCGGGATGTTCAGCGCCTACACCGCGGTTCAGCTTTATTTCGAAGGGCCGATGATGTTCTTCACGAACCATTCGGGCAATATGACCGGGATTCAGGTGTGGTGGGACTTGGTCATGTGCGTGCTGATCGCGTTCTTCTTTATCGCGCCGCGCGCGCGGGCCGTCGGCATGAACATCATTCCCTGGGCGCTGCTTGTCGGCACAACCGCCAGCATCGGCCTGCTTGCCATGTGCGCGCGCCTGTTCTGGCTTGAACACCACGCGCAAACCACGCCTGCTTAAAGCCCCTTGCCGAGCGCCGAGCGCTTTTCTAAGCGCTCGGGCTCCATGGCCTCTCTTGCCGACCCACCCACAGCCACCACCGCTCCGTCGCAGACGGTTTCGCGAGGGGATGGGAGCGATCCATGGGTCTGGTGTCTTGCCATCCCCGCGATCTTTGCGGCGCTGGCCTCGATCAGGCTGACCATACCGTCAGGCCCCTTGTTCGACGAGGTCCATTACCTGCCGGCCGCGCGCGAATTTCTAAAAATCGGAGAACTGGGCGGCGCGCAATATATCAATCGCGAACACCCGCTGCTGGCCAAAGAGCTGATTGCGCTTGGCATGTATCTGTTTGGCGACACGCCGCTGGGTTGGCGGATCGCGCCGCTGATGGCCGGTACGATGGCGCTCGGGGCGAGCATGCGGGCCTTGTGGCATGCGAGCGGTGAGCGCTTTGCCACGATCGCCTTTGGCGTTTTGCTGGCGACCGGATTTCACCTCTTTGTCCAGTCCCGCATCGCCATGCTCGATATCTTTATGGCCGCCTTTCTGAGCGTCGCCGCGTGGCATTTTGCGGCGGCCTGCCGCGAGCCGGAAACCGGTCGCTGGCGGCTGATCTTGGTCGGTGTCGCGCTGGGCGCAGCGATGGGCTCAAAGTGGAACGCGGTGCCGCTCGCCATGGTGCCAGGGCTCACGTTTTTTGCCGCGCGGCTTTCCGCCGGGCGTCGGCGCCTGATCTTCAGCCGCCGGGGCATACCCGTGCCGGGCATCAGTCTGGCTGAAGCCTTTGTGTGGCTCGGCGTGGTGCCGCTGCTGATCTACGCGCTGACCTTTGCGCCCGGATATTGGCTGAGCGCGCCCTTGCGGCCCTCGCCTCTGGTCGAAGGCGGGTTGATCGGGCTCCACAGCGAAATTCTTGAGCTGCAAGGCGCGGTTCTGGCCCCTCACGCCTATCAGAGCACCTGGGCGCAATGGGTCACCAACACTCGCGGTATATGGTATCTCTACGAGTTCACCGACAACGCGCAACGCGGAGTGCTGTTGATTGGCAACCCGCTGACCATGCTGCTGGGGCTTCCGGCGCTGCTGTGGTGCCTGTGGATCGGACTGTATCGCACCGACTGGGCGCGACTGGGCGTCGTTGTGGGATACGGCGTGGCGCTGGGCTTTTGGCTCATCGCGCCCAAGCCGGTGCAATTCTACTACCATTATATGATGCCAAGCTGTTTCCTGCTCGCGGCGTTGGCGCTGTCGCTCCACGATCTGCACGCAATCAGGCGGTTTCGGTGGATCTCCTGGACAACGCTGGCGGGCAGTGTTGGCCTGTTTGCGCTGTTCTTCCCGATCCTTACGGCCGGCGAACTGGACGGGCCGATGAGCTTTGCCAAATGGACCTGGCTTGCGGGGTGGCGCTGAGGGCCACACGCCCGGGCCCGCGCAAGGGCAAACGCGCGCGCAACGCCCCTTTCGCCAATGGGCAAGGGCGGCCTAAAACCGGCCCCAGACGAACCGGCTGCTCAGAGCGTAGTTCCACACCGATCCGATCAAAATTCCGCACAGCGCCGCCAGCGCCCAGTACAGCCCGCGCGTCTCCAGCAAGGTCGCCACGGCCACATTGGCGAACCCGCCAATCGCGCAGGTGGCGCAAAAGCCCGCCCAGCCCCTCAGCGCCGCGCCCCAGCCCACAAGGCGCTTGTCGCGATAGGTCAGCCAGTTGTTGAGCCAGAAGTTGAAGCTCATCGCGCTCAGCACCGCGATCGCCTGCGCGATGGTGAACCCTTCCTCAAAGACAAACAACAGGCTGGCCAGCACCGCCATGTGAACGATCACACCCGCTGCGCCCACCGTGCCGAACAAAGCGAAGCGCGTAGGGATGAGGCGGCCCAGCGTCTTGTCATAAAGCCCGGCGAGAAAGTCGAGCAGGATGGCGCGGTCCAGCTTGCTCGTTCCAGCGCGGCGCGCGGCAAATTTGAGGGGGAATTCCCGGACACGCATCGGCGCATCAGCGGTCGCCAGAAGGTCGAGCAAGATCTTAAAGCCAATCCCCGACAGACGCGGAACCAGCGCACGCGCGGTGGCGCTTGGCAGCATGAAATAGCCGCTCATCGGATCGGTCAGTTCGACCCCGGTCAGACGCCGCGCGACACCGTTGGCGAAACCCGAGAGCTGTTCGCGTTCGGGATTGGCCCAGTCTGCCGTGCTGGCCCCTTCGGCAAAGCGGCTGGCCACGCAGATATCCGCCTCGCCCGATTGAAGCGCGGCGAGCATGGCGGGCAGCAAGGCCGGATCGTGCTGGTGATCGGCGTCCATCACCGCCACAAACGGCGCAGCGGTTGCGCAAAAACCCTCAATCGCCGCGCTCGCCAGGCCCCGCCGACCAATCCGCTGGATCACACGCACGCGGGTGTCCGTCTGCGCCAGCGCGCGGCCTTCATCCGCGGTGCCGTCCTTGCTGTCATCGTCGACGATCAGCACTTCCCAGCTCTCTTGGCCCAGAGCCGCCTCGATCCGGTCGACCAGCGGGGCGAGATTGCCGCTCTCATTGAGCGTGGGTAGAATGATCGCGACGTTGAGCGGCATTCTTTTACAGACGATCGCGCACCGCCGCGCCGATGGCCTCGCAGCCAGCTTCGCCGCCCAAATCAAGGCCGCGAACACCATCAGTGAGAGCGCGCCCAACCGCCGATTCCACGCGCGCGGCCTCGGCCTCAAGCCCGAAGGAATGGCGCAACATCATGGCCGCGGACAGGATGGTGGCCATGGGATTGGCCTTGCCCTGCCCGGCAATATCCGGCGCGGAGCCATGGATCGGCTCAAACAGGCCGTACGTGCCAAAATCGGTCTGCCGCGCGCCGAGCGACGCGCTGGGCAACAGCCCGATCGAGCCGACCGCCGCGCTCGCCAGATCGGAAAGGATATCGCCGAAGAGATTGCCGGTGACCATGATCCGGAACTGCGCGGGGTTTGAGATGATCTGCATGGCGGCGTTGTCGACATACATATGGCCAAGCTCGACCTGGTCGAAATCCCGCGCCACTTCGATCATCGTGTCGCGCCAGACCTGGCTGGTTTCCAGCACGTTGGCCTTGTCCACGCTCATCAGCCCCACACCCTGTTGAGCCGCCGCGCGGAACGCCACCCCGGCAATCCGGCGGACTTCGGGTTCGCTGTAAGACATCCTGTCCCAACCCTCTCGCGCGCCCGCGGCGGTCTCGCCGATACCCTTCTCGCCAAAATACACATCGCCGTTGAGCTCGCGCACAATCAGCAGATCCAGGCTTCGCGCGATCTCAGGCAAGAGCGGGGAAAGATGTTCGAGCCCCTCAAACACGCGTGCAGGGCGCAGATTGGCGAACAGCTCCAACTCCTTGCGCAGCCCCAGAATGGCCTGCTCGGGCCGCAAGTGGCGCTCAAGCGCGTCGCAGTCCGGATCGCCCACCGCGCCAAACAGCACCGCATCCGCCGCGCGCGCGGTCGCAAGCGTTTCGGGCGGAAGCGGATGGCCGTGATTCTTGTAAGCGATGCCGCCAACATCGGCGTGGGCAAGCGAGAGCCCGGGCAGCTCCAGCGCTTCGAGCACCCTCACCGCTTCGGCCGTCACCTCCGGGCCAATTCCATCGCCCGCCAAAACCGCAATCTTCACGCCTGTTTCCTCACGCCATCATCCGGGCCAATCGCTCACCCAACGCCACGCGCGCGGCCATAACATCGGTTCGTGCGTCAGCAAGCAGATAGCGCGCCAAAGGCTTGTGAAGCGCGCGAAAGGTCGCGAATTGCTGTTCGAAGGGCGCGCCGGCGTCCGGCTTGGAGCCGCCATAGCCCAGCTCTCGCATAAGCATCGCCTCATAGAGGACCATCGCCGCGAGCCAACCGCGCGCCGAGGGCGCCTTGCAGATGGCGTCGAGAAGCCCGCAAAGCGCCTGAAACAGGCCCGGATACGGGTTGCGTTCGGGCAGAGCGCTTGCGGTCAGCGCGCAGGCCCACTGAAGCGCCGCCGCCGGAAGCGGTTCGGACAGCCACGGGCCTCGGCTCTCGATCAACTCAAGGCGTGCGAACGGCAATTGGCTGGCGGACCGGGCGCGCAGTTCAAGCGCGACCAGATTGCCGGGGATCATCACCGGGCGCAGCCTTCGCCCACGCCCGCCCGCCACATAGCCTGCGACCAGGCCCTGTTCCTGCGTCAGCAGCCGCGCAATCGCGGCGGTTTCGGCGTGGGGGCGCGAAGCAACGAGGATGGCCGGGGCGGAGAGGTTCACAGCCTCACGATCTCATAGCCTCACCGGGCCTATTTGCCCGAAATCTTGGCTTCCAGCTCAGCGATCTTGGCCTCAAGAGCGTCCGCCTGTTCGCGCGCCTTTTGCGCCATCGCCTTGACGGTCTCAAACTCCTCGCGTGAGACGAAATCCATGCCGCCCATCGCCTCTCGCATACGCTCACGAGCGCTTTCGCGGGCTTCGCGCGTCATCCCGGCCATGGTGCCAGCGGCGCTGTTGGCGAGTTTGACAAAGTCGGCGATGATCGGGTTTTCGCTTTGCATGGAGGCTATGTGGTCCTCACAAGGCGGCTTGTCCAGAGCGTTTGCCGCTAGAGCTCCACCTCAACCGCAGCCCCGTTCTGATAGGCCGCGCCGCCATCCGGATTGACGACGATGAATTGATAGTTGAGCGCGGTCGCAAAGCACAGCCAGCCGAAATAGGGCAGCAGCAGATACCCCGCGACCGGGCGCACGCGAAAGAACGTCCACAGGACGGGAAGCAGGGTGACCAGGCCAAGACCCAGCACAACGAGCCCGCCGACCATGTTCTGCGAACCAAAGAACACCGGCGTCCACGCGACGTTAAACACAAAGTGAAGCGCGAACAGCGCCACAGCGCCGCGCCGACCATGGGCGCCAAGCGCGCTGATGACGAGCGCAAGCGCGAACCCGATCATGACATAAAGGATCGACCACACAATGCCGAACGCGGCCGGCGGCGGAAAAATCTGCGGTTTGTTCAGGCTTTGAAACCAAAACGTGTTCGGACCGCCCAATTGTCCGCCAAGAAAGCCGAGCAAAACAACGAGCGGGACACAGAACAGTGACCAGCGCACCATGCTGCCGCGCAGCTGATCCTTGGATGCCAGGAAATTCATGATCCCTCCGTACCAGAACGCCCTTCCCTCTCACATCTCGACCGGACAACACGAGAGAATCGGGGTTCACATACTTGCGTGGACGTGGCGATACACGCGCGCTCCCGCCGCGCCAATTTGCGTCCCTCCCAAGCGGCCAGGTCAGCCCCATTTTGACACAGAGCCTCGGCTGCCCGGCCAGCCAGACGGTGAAGAATCGTGGGGAATCGCTGGGAATCGACGGGAAATCGCGGGGAATTCACGCAGGCCGGGTGGGAAGACAGCGACAACGCCAACGCGTTTTGTGTGAGAATCGAGAATTGGAATAGCGTTCCGCCTTCATTGTGCTAGCGTTGCCACAATCTTGCCGCGATTCGGGGATGCGCTTGGCAAGGGACAGACGATGCGCGCCCCACCAATGTTCAGGGCCCAATGAGGGGAACACTCACTATGAAAAAGACCAACTTTGCTTCGATGCTCGCCGTCGCCGGCGGCCTCGCCGTCACCACCGCTGCGTGCTCGGCTCCCGCTGAAGAAGCCGCCACCGAGCCCGATGCAACCTCGGTTGAAGCGCCGGTTTGCGAAGCCACTGAGTGCGAAGCCACTGAGTGCGAAGCGACAGAGTGCGAAGCCACTGAGTGCGAAGCCACCGAGTGCGAAGCCACTGAGTGCTGCGCTGCGGCCGAGTAATCGGCGCGGTAGCCGCGCTCTTTTGAGCGTGTAACAAAAGGGCCGGTGGCGACGAACAGGTTGCCACCGGCCTTTTTTGTTCGAGAAGAGCGAATGGGCTCAAACGCGCGCTCGCGCACGCGCAGACCCCAATGTGAGTTTCCAATCCCGCGATCATGACACCCGAGAACGCCGCCCTGACCGTTATCGAAACCATCACCGCCATGGCTGCGGAGCGCAAGCCGCTGATGCTGCGCGTGGTCCCCGAAGACGGGGCGACGTTCTGGACGCACTACCCCAAACGCGACGCGCGCTCCGCCAGCTGCAAGGCGCGCTGGTACTATCACGTCCACGCGCCGGGGGACCGGGACGAGGACGAGCACGGCCATTTCCATCTGTTCCTGCACCGCACCCAACTGCCCGAGGGATTGGACCCCAAGGTCTGGCCGCCGCAAGGCGAGGACGCCAAGGCGCATGTGACGCACCTTATCGGCCTGTCGATCAACACGCTGGGCATTCCGCGTTCCTGGTTTGCGGTGAACCGGTATGTCACCAACGAATTTCTGTACCCCGCTGATGTGATGATCGATCACCTGCCCGCTTTTAACGTGGACGACACCAAGGAAGACGATCTGGTCAACCGCTTCGTCACCGCGATGGTCGCGCTCTACCAGGATGAGATCGCTCAGCTCCTGCACCAGCGCGACGCGCGCCACGCGGAATTGGTCGCGGAACACGGCGAGACGGCCTATGAAAGAGCGAGCGGGGTCGATGTCCTGGCGCAGATCCCGATCGATCTGGACGCCAAGATCAGCGCGCTGGAGCTGGAAGAGGCGTGAGGCTAACGGCAAAAGCACCCGGAAAGAGCGCAAGGTCCGTTTCCGGTTGAGTTCAACCTACCCGGCAATGACCGAAAATGGGGGTGGGGAGCGGACATAAAAGATCGAGACAGATAGCCAGTTTTGCTTGGCTTAAAATCTAGGCTCTAGTTCGCAGTAGCTTGAAACGCTAGTGCTGCAACATGATCACTGGCCTTGCTATCTCGGGATATCGTTCGATTCGCGATGTAAAGCTCCAACTTGGCCAATTGAATATTGTGACCGGAGCAAACGGAAGTGGCAAATCGAGTTTATACCGGTCACTTCGTTTGCTTTCTGAGATTGCGCAAGGGCGGGCGATTGCCTCGCTAGCTGCGGAAGGTGGGCTTGCGTCGACCCTGTGGGCTGGTCCTGAGAAAATTAGCGCGAGAATGCGCTCCGGGGAGGTGCCAGTCCAGGGCACAGTAAGAAGTGAACCGGTAAGCCTTAAGCTTGGTTTTTCATCAGAAGACTATGGTTATGCGATCGATCTTGGCCTCCCGAGACCGTCTCCTACGCGGTTCGGTCATGACCCGGAAATCAAGAGCGAGGCACTTTGGACGGGCATCCAGTTGAAGCCTGCAAACCTCTTAGCGGAACGGCGTGGCAATTTCGTTCGCATTCGCAGCAACGAGACTGGCAGTTGGCGCGAAAGCATGAAGGATTTGTCAGCGTCGGACAGCATGATGACCCATTGCGCTGATCCGGTTGATGGGCTCGAATTGCTGCTCCTGCGCGAACGGATGCGCGCTTGGCGGTTCTATGATGATCTTCGAACAGACCGCGAGGCACCGGCGCGTCAACCGCAAATTGGAACGTTTACTCCCATTCTCGCGAGCGATGGGTCAGATGTAGGCGCCGCGATACAGACGATCATCGAAATTGGCGATGCCACCGCGCTTGAAGAAGCGGTTTCAGACGCATTTGACGGCGCCTCATTGCAGGTTGGAGAACACTTTCAGATAGAGATGCAGCAATATGGGTTGCTGCGCCCTCTCAGTGCAGCGGAACTTTCGGACGGGACTCTCCGTTACATCCTGCTTGTTGCCGCGCTGCTCTCACCACGACCTCCTGAATTGATGATCTTGAACGAACCAGAGGGGAGCCTTCATCCGGATCTGCTTGAACCGCTGGCACGCTTGCTCGCAAAGGCATCCAAACAAAGCCAGATCATTGTTGTATCCCATTCAAGGCAATTGGTGGCCGCGTTAGACGAAGAAGCCTCGAGTAGAGCAATTGAACTTCACAAAGATCATGGTGAGACCTTTGTAGCAGACCCATGCGACATCAGTTGGAAGTGGCCAAAGCGCTAAATCTCACGATTGGGAAATTCGTAGTTGGCTGGCACAAGCGTCTGAGCCTGGGTCGCTAGCGGAATGTCGGCAAACAAGAGCCGAAGGCCGCTCGAGCACGGGTCTTATTCGACGCTATAAACGCACCGCGCTTACCAGGAACTCGATATTCCCCTTGGGCCCGGTGATCGGGCTTTCGACAATGCCTTCAATGTCCCAGCCAAGCCCTTCTAACCATTCGCGAACCTCGCCGCATACGCGTTGATGCAAGGCGGGTTCGCGGACCACCCCGCCCTTGCCGACCTCGTGCTTTTCCACTTCGAATTGCGGCTTGATCAGCGCCACCAGACGGCATTGCGGCGCGGCCAGTTTGAGCGGCACGTCGAGCACTTTGGCAAGGCTGATAAAGCTCGCATCGCACACAACCATGTCGCACGGCCGATCAATCAAGTCCGGTGTCAGAAGCCGCGCCGAGGTCTGCTCCAGCACGGTCACACGCGGGTCTTCGCGCAGTTTCCAGGCAAGCTGATTGGTCCCGCTGTCGACGGCAAAGACATGCTCCGCGCCGCCTTGCAGCAGCGCATCGGTAAAGCCGCCGGTGGAACTGCCGATATCCATCGCCACCGCGCCGGTCGGATCGATGGCGAAACGCTCCAGCGCGTGCGCCAGCTTGATCCCGCCGCGGCTGACCCAAGGGTGATCGCGCCCGCGCACTTCGATCGCGGCGTCACCGGCCACCTGCTGGCCGGGCTTGTCCGCCTTGGCCTCGCCCACAAACACCGTGCCCGCCATCACCAGCGCTTGCGCGCGCGTGCGGCTCTCGGCCAGGCCGCGTTCAACCAGCAAGTGATCGATGCGGATTTTTTTGGCGGGTTTGCCCTCTGAAGTTTTTTGAGCCTTAGTCATGGACGGCTAAGGCGTTAGCGCGCATTGGTGCGCCATGAAAGCGAGCTCTCATCCGTTCACCACCGCCCCTTGGACAAGCGCGGCTTTTGCCGCCTGCCTGTCCGCCGCGCTCACCACGGCGGCTTGCGCCGACGACGCGCAGCCCGACGAAATCGCGACCGCCATGACGCAGGCGACCGAAGACGAGACCTATCTCGACGCCCCGCAAACGCCCGGGACGTGGGAGTATGAGGATGAGCCGGGCGAGAAACTGGCGCTGTTCGGGGTGAACCCGCGCCAGCCGATCTTCCTGGTGCGCTGCGGCGATGGTGTGGTGTCTCTGGGCCGGGTGACGGAGACCCCGCAAAGCGAGACCAAGGTTTTGCACGTCGTCACCGAAACGGTCTCCAGCCAGCTTGAGGCCGGCCCTGTACCCGGGCGCGAAATCATCCTCGCCGCCGATCTTCAACCGGGCGATCCGCTGCTCGACGCGATGGCCATCACCAAAGGCCGCTTTATGATCGATGTTGAAGGCGAAGACCCGCTCTACCTGCCCGCCTGGGTCGAGGTGAGCCGGGTGATCGAGGATTGTCGCGGCTAGGTGGTTTTGGGTTTGCTTTGCGCTCCCCCATCCGCAGGAGGGTGGGGGAACAAAGACTGCGGATGGGCGAACACAAACCGACACGCCTCCCCCTCTCCCCAGATTTCCCACGCGATTCGCACAGACTTATCCACAGTCTGGCGCGCGCTTTCGCCGCAATCCTAAGGGATTACCGAAAGACGCGGGCGCGCCGCTTGGGACGTCACGTCACAGCCATGTCGGGAAGGCCCAGCATTGTGACGTGGGAAAAGAATAATTCAAGTCTTGTGTCAGCGAATCACATGATTCAAAACAGGGTCAGGCCAGCGGTACACGCAAGGCTCGGCCCCCGGTGATGCGAGATGGGTCTTGGCTTAAAAGCGCGAAAGGAGGTGATCCGATGTCTCATGGTTCAGTAGCGAGGTCGGTGAAGATCCCTACGGAGCATATTCGGTAATTT
>CALCCG010000009.1 GCA_937899785.1 uncultured Erythrobacter sp.
GCGTAGACCGGGCGCTTGCCCGCATGGCCGCCTTTGGTGAGCGATTCCTCAATCTGGCATTCGACAAAGAACCACGCACCGTTGTTCCGGGGTTCTTCCTGACACCAAACGAGCGTTTCGAGATTCTTCATGCGCGACAGGCGCAAAGCCAGCGGGTCGCCGGGGAAGGGATAAAGCTGTTCGATCCGGACGATCGAGACATCGTCCAGCCCTTTGGCGTCGCGCTCTTCGATAAGGTCATAAGCAACCTTGCCCGAACACAGGACGAGCCGTTTGATCTTGTCATCGGCGGGGCTGTCTGGCTCCATCGCTGGGTCCGATTTGATCCGCTTGAATTGCCAGTCGCCAAGGAATTCCTCGCGCGGGCTCTTCGCCAGCGGGTGACGCAGCAACGATTTGGGCGTCATGATCACCAGAGGCTTGCGGAACGAACGCAGCATCTGGCGGCGCAGCACGTGGAAGTAGTTCGCGGGCGTTGTGATGTTGCAGACCTGGATATTGTCGTCCGCGCACAGCTGCAGGAAGCGTTCGAGCCGCGCTGAGGAGTGCTCGGGCCCCTGACCCTCGTAACCATGCGGCAACAACAGAACGAGGCCATTGGCGCGCAGCCACTTGGCTTCGCCCGCCGCGATATACTGGTCGATCATGATCTGCGCGCCGTTGGCAAAATCGCCAAACTGCGCTTCCCACATGACGAGGCTTTTTGGGTCTGCCATGGCAAAGCCGTATTCAAAGCCCAGCACGCCGTATTCGGACAAGGTGCTGTCATAGACCTCAAACTTGCCATGCGGCAGCGTCGAGAGCGGCACATATTTGCGCTCATCCTTTTGGTCGACCCACACCGCGTGACGCTGTGAGAAGGTGCCGCGTCCGCTATCCTGCCCCGACAGGCGCACGCCATAGCCTTCCATCACCAAGCTGCCGAAAGCGAGCGCTTCGGCGGTGGCCCAGTCAAAGCCCCCCGCTTTGGGATCTTTGGCGCCGGCTTCAAACATCTTGGCCTTGGCACCCAGCACGCGGCCCAGCGTTTTGTGGATCGTGAGATCGTCGGGAACTGTGCTGAGCGTCGCGCCCAGGCTATCGAACATTTTGGGTTCGATCGACGTTTCGATGTTGCGCCGCGCGGTCTCAGGATCGGCGGGCTTGCTAAGGCCCGACCAGCGGCCGCCAAACCAATCGGCTTCGTTGGCTTTGTAGCTCTTGGCCGCCTGAAATTCGCCTTCGAGCTCTTCGACAAACTCCGCTGCAACCGCGTCGCGATGGCCCTGTCCGACCACATCTTCGGCGATCAGCCGCGCTTCGTAATGGACGCTGACCTTGGGGTGCTTGCTGATCTTTTCATACATCAGCGGCTGGGTGAACTTGGGCTCGTCGCCTTCGTTGTGGCCAAAGCGGCGATAGCACCACATATCGATCACGATATCGCGGCCGAACTTCTGGCGGTATTCGACGGCCAGCTTGCAGGCGAAGGTCACCGCTTCGGGATCGTCGCCGTTGACGTGCAGGATCGGCGCCTGAACGCCTTTCGCCACATCGCTGGGATAGGGCGAGGAGCGCGCGAATTTGGGTGAGGTCGTGAAGCCGATCTGGTTGTTGATGATGAAGTGGAGGCAGCCGCCCGTGTCGTAGCCGTCCACGCCCGACAAAGAGAGGCTTTCCCACACCACGCCTTGCCCGGCAAAGGCCGCATCGCCGTGGATCAGGACCGGGAGCACTTGCTGCTTTTTCTCCAGATCGTCGCGGATCGCCTGCTGCGCTCTCGATTTGCCAAGCACGACAGGGTTGACCGTTTCGAGATGCGACGGGTTCGGCATCAGCGACATGTGGACGCTGATCCCGTCAAATTCGCGGTCGGTGCTGGTGCCCAAGTGATACTTCACGTCGCCCGACCCGCCGACATCGTCGGGGTTGGCGCTGCCGCCGGAAAATTCGTGGAAGATCACCTTGTAAGGTTTGGCCATCACATTCGCGAGAACGTTGAGGCGCCCGCGGTGCGCCATGCCATAGATGATCTCGCGCACACCGGCTGAGCCGCCATGCTTGATCACCGCTTCCAAGGCCGGGATCATCGACTCGCCGCCATCCAGGCCAAAGCGCTTGGTGCCGACATACTTCTTGCCGAGGAATTCCTCATACTGCTCGCCCCGGATAACCGCAGCGAGGATCGCCTTCTTGCCTTCGGGTGAGAACTGGATCGTGTCGCCGGGGCTTTCGAACTTGTCCTGCAGGAAGCGCCGCTCTTCGGTGTCGGCGATGTGCATGTATTCGAGGCCAACCTTGGCGCAGTACACTTCTTTAAGGCGCTGATGCAGCTTGCCGATTGTGGTCCAGTCCATGCCCAGCACACCGCCGACGAAAACCTCGTCATCCTCCGCTCCCGCCAGGCCGTGAAACTCGAGCGTGAGGTCCGCCGGATGCTCGTGCCCCGACAGGCCGAGCGGGTCGAGATCGGCCGCCATATGCCCGCGCACACGGTAGAGCCGCACCAGCGTCATCGCCTTGTTCGACAAGTCCGATGCGTCTTGGAGCGACTGCTTATCGGTGGGCTTGCCCGCGTCTTTGGAGGCCTTCTTGACCGCCTTCTCCACCTCCAGACGCATCTGCGTCGGGTCCATCGCGCTGGCAAGGTCCGCGTCCGCGCCCGCCACCGTTTCGAGCCACTTCGCGTTCCCCCACGAGGGGCCCGGTTGCGGGCCTTCCTGATCGGTGAGGTCGGGGATGAAGTTTTTGCTCTGCTCGTTCATGGGTTTGTCCTTGGGGAGGAAAGGGCGCCCCGGCGATGCAGCCGGCGCGCCCGGATGGGCGTGTCAGGCCATTTCCTTCAGCATTGCGTCAAGCGTTGTGCCCAGCTCGCTGGGTGAGGGAGAGACGCGAATGCCAGCGTCTTCCATCGCCGCAATCTTGTCTTCGGCGCCGCCTTTGCCGCCCGACACAATCGCGCCTGCGTGGCCCATGCGGCGGCCCGGAGGCGCCGTGCGGCCCGCGATAAAGCCAACGGTTGGCTTGCTGCGTCCCTTGGCGGCTTCGGCTTTGAGGAATGCGGCCGCTTCCTCTTCAGCGCTGCCGCCAATCTCGCCGATCATGATCATCGAGGTGGTTTCCGGGTCGTCGAGGAACAGGTCGAGCACGTCGATGAAGTTGGTGCCGTTGACCGGGTCCCCGCCAATGCCGACCGCCGTGGTCTGGCCAAGGCCGACCATCGTCGTTTGGTGTACGGCTTCGTAGGTGAGCGTGCCCGAACGCGAGACCACGCCGACCGAGCCCTTTTTGAAGATCGAGCCCGGCATAATGCCGATCTTGCACTCATCCGGCGTCAGCACGCCCGGGCAGTTCGGCCCGATCAGGCGCGACTTGGAGCCGGTGAGAGCCGCTTTGGCGCGGACCATGTCGAGCACGGGGATCCCTTCGGTGATGCAGATGATGAGTTCGATTTCCGCATCGATAGCCTCACAAATCGCATCAGCGGCAAAAGGCGGGGGCACGTAGATGCACGAGGCCGTCGCACCGGTCGCGGCCTTGGCTTCGGCCACCGTGTTGAACTGCGGCACGCCGATATGCTCGGTTCCGCCCTTACCGGGGGTAACGCCCGCCACCATTTGCGTGCCATAATCGATGGCCTGCTGTGTGTGGAAGGTGCCGGTGTTGCCGGTCATCCCCTGGGTGATGACCTTGGTGTCTTTGTTAATGAGGATCGACATATGTGAGTTTTCCCTTTGGGATTATCGCAATGGATGGGTTGAAGCGGATTAGCGTTTTCGTCGGCGCGTTATCTTGCGCCCAGCGTTCATGATAATCTGATTGGTGGCGGCCTCGGTCTGGATGCCCTTATCTTCCTCTTTGTAGCGCACCAGATCACCGCTGTTGCTGCCTTTGACGTAAAGGTCTTCGGTGTCGTCAGCGCCAAAGTCGCGGAAGAACCAGTCGTAATTGAACGAACCCTTGCCCGCCGTGTGAGTCCGGCCAAACAGGGCAAAATCAATGTAGCACTCAGACGCGCTGTCGCTCATGCGCGTGGAGGCTTTCTTGAACACCTTTGGCGCGATGTAGCCTTCTGGGTGGATGACGACTTTGTAGTCCGGGCTAAGTCCAAAGTGCTCGAGCATTTCGGGCGCGTTGATCTCGGGCAGGCGCTGGCGCGGGTCGAGCAACGAGCCCGACGAATGCGGATCAGCGTAATTGGCCGGAGTGACGCGAACGAGGGCGTTGCTTTGCGCCGCGCCATCGGCCGGCGGCACGTAGCGTATCGCCCAGACGTGCAACTCGCAGTTCGGCTCCGCCGAATCCTGCGCGAGCGCCGGCGCCGCCAAATGCGGCGCCGACAAACCGCACAGAACGGGCAGGGTCTTACGCAAGGCTGCTATCCAGACCCTTACAAGCCTCAAGCAGCTCTTCGACCGCGTCGGTGCTGACCTTGAGGTTGGCTTTCTCTTCTTGCGTAAGTTCGATCTCGACCACGTCTTCGGTTCCCCCTGCGCCAATCACGGTCGGGACGCCGACATACAGACCGTCGAGGCCGTATTTGCCTTCAACGAAGCTGGCTGAGGGCAGAATGCGCTTCTGGTCGCCCAGATACGCTTCGGCCATGCTGATCG
>CALCCG010000010.1 GCA_937899785.1 uncultured Erythrobacter sp.
CCTGCGACGGGGTCAGACGGGCGGCGGACTGACCGAAATAACGCTGGGCTCCCGCCGTTGCCCCGTAGGTGCCGATCCCGGTTTCCGCGACGTTCAGATACACCTCCATAATCCGCCTTTTGCCCCAGACGTTTTCGATCCAGAAGGTGAACCACGCTTCCAACACTTAGCGTGTGTAGCCGCCATCCTGCCACAAAAAGACGTTCTTGGCGGTCTGCTGGCTGATGGTTGAGCCCCCGCGGATGCGACCGCCCTTCTGGTTTTGCTCATAGGCTTGCTGGATCGCTTCAGTGTCGAACCCGGCATGCTGACAGAACTTGGCGTCCTCGGCCGCGATCACGGCGGCGACCAGGTCGGGATCAATTTCTTCCAGCGGCTCCCAGTCGCGCGTGGCGCCATTCTTGTCGAGGATCATGGTCGCGGTGATCGGAACCGGGACGTAGGCAAACAGAATCACCAGAGCGAGGCTCAGCCCGACAAACCACAGGATGATCTGCGCGGTCAGCCGCAGGAGGAAGGTGGCGATGCGTTGCATGTTTGCCGATTTAGTCAGGCCGCGGGCCAAGAGCAATCGCGCCGGTCTTGCGCAGCGCGCGGCGGCGTGCTTCGATACGAATTCAAGACTCGCCGGGGAAAGACAATATGCGCATCCTTCGCACCGCCGCCGCGTCCATCGCTTTGGCCACCGCCGCCTTAAGCGCGCCCGCCATGGCCAATATGGAAGAAATCAACGCCGCCGTGGAGGCCGATTACGACAGCTATCTTGCTCCGCTGTTCGTGCATTTTCACAAGAACCCCGAGCTTTCCTACCTTGAGAACGAAACCGCCAAGCGCATGGCAAGCGAGCTGCGCGACGCTGGGCTTGAAGTGACCGAGAATGTGGGAGGCACCGGCGTTGTGGGCATGGTCCGCAACGGAGAGGGCCCGCTGATCATGCTGCGCGCGGATATGGACGGGCTGCCGGTGCAGGAGAAATCGGGCCTCGATTACGCGTCCATCGCCACACAAGTGGGCCAGGACGGCAAGGAGTATCCGGTGATGCACGCCTGCGGGCACGATGTGCACATCACCAGCATGGTGGGCACCGCGCGCCGGCTGATGGCGATGAAAGACAAATGGTCGGGCACACTGATGTTTATCGTCCAACCCGCTGAGGAGCGTGTGGGCGGGGCGAAAGCGATGCTCGCCGATGGCCTTTACGACCGGTTCGGCAAGCCCGATTACGCGCTGGCCTTCCACGTCGCCAGCCCGCTGCCGACCGGCATTGTGTCGGCGGCGGAAGGCATCCAGTATTCCAGCTCGGATTCGCTCGATATCACCGTGCCCGGCATCGGCGCGCACGGCGCAAGCCCGCACCGGGGTCGCGATCCGGTCTATATCGCCAGCCAGATCGTGACCGCGCTGCAATCCATCGTCAGCCGCGAAGTCATGCCGCTTTCACCCGCGGTTATCACCGTGGGGTCGTTCCACGCCGGCTCCAAGCACAACATCATTTCCGATGAGGCGAACCTGCAGCTCACCGTGCGTTCGAACGACGAGGCGGTGCGCGCGCAACTGCTCGAATCGATCGAGCGCGTCGCGGTCAATGTCGGCAAAGCGCATGGCCTGCCCGACAATCTGCCGGTTAAGGTGGAGCACATCGCTGGAACGCCTGTGACCTATAACGATCCGGGGTTGGCGCGGCGTCTGAACAACGTGATGAAGCGCGATCTGGGCGAAGAGGCCTTTATCCCCTTCGAACAAAAGGGAATGGGCGCGGAAGACTTTGCCTATTTCGTCGCGGAAGATCTGGGCGTGCCCGGATACTACTTTGCGGTCGGTGGCACCCCGCAAGCCGCGTTTGACGCCGAAGACGCCGGCGGCGCGCGCGTTCCCTCGCACCACTCGCCATTGTTCAAGATCGCCCCGCGCGAGAGCGTAACTCTGGGCACAAGAGCGATGATCGCGGCGGTGCTGGATCTTGCGCCTTCGAGCTGAAGGCGCTGCGCCATAGGGGGCGCGCATGATCATCGTCGTTGAAGGGATCAGCGCCGCTGGCAAGAGCACGTATGCGCGCTTGCTGGGTGAGGCGACTTGGGTGCCTGAGTTCGAGGAAGAAGGCACCCCGCCCGCGGTAGAGAGCCCGGCCGAGGAAAAGGCCGCCTACTGGATCGCGCATAACGAGCGCCGCTTTGCTCGCGCGCTCGAAGTCGAGGCTGAACACGGATACGCGATTTGTGACACCGATCCGTTCAAATCGCATTTCGACTGGTGCATGGCGCGAGCGGGCTTCACAACGATGGATGTGTTCAACGCAGCCATGCCCATGGCGCGCGCGTCTTTTGGGGCAGAACGCCTGGGCTTTGCCGATCTCTACCTTGTGAAACGGATCGCGCCTGAAGTCGCGCGCCGCCAGAAGGAAGGCGATGCCACGCGCAGCCGAAGCAATTTTGAGACGCATCTCGCGCTGCAACCGCATTTGATGGATTGGTTTGAAGCGTTGGCACAGGTTCTGCCAGGCAGGGTTGAGTTCGGCTTTCGCGATAAAGACGCGCTGCTGGCCGAGCTCAACAAAAAAGCGCCGGAGGCAAGCCCCCGGCGCTTCGATGTTTCATTGCTTGACGCTCTGCTGGAGCGTCTGCCGATTTAGCCCTTACGCCACGCCCGGCAGCAATTTCTCGCCAGCGATCCGCTGCATCGCCTTTTGCAGCTTTTCAAAGGCGCGCACTTCGATCTGGCGGATGCGTTCGCGGCTTACGTCGTAGACCTGCGAAAGCTCTTCCAACGTCTGCGGCTTCTCCGTCAGGCGACGTTCGGTGAGGATGTGCTGTTCACGCTCGTTCAGCGCGTCCATCGCCTCTTGCAGCATTTCGTGCCGCACTTCGGCTTCCTGCGCCTCAGCAACGGTTTCGTCCTGCAGTGGACGATCATCGGTCAGCCAGTCCTGCCATTCGCCAGAGCCTTCTTCGCCGCCGCGCATGGGAGTGTTGAGCGAGCCGTCGCCGCCCTTCATCATCCGGCGGTTCATGTTGTCGACTTCCTGCTCAGGCACGCCCAGATCGGTGGCGATCTTGGTCACGTCTTCCGACGACAGGTCTGTGTCCTCGTAGGCTTCAAGCTGTTTCTTCATCCGGCGAAGGTTGAAAAACAGCTTCTTCTGAGCCGCGGTGGTGCCCATTTTCACAAGGCTCCACGAACGAAGGATGTATTCCTGCATGCTCGCCTTGATCCACCACATCGCGTAGGTCGCAAGGCGGAAACCGCGATCGGGCTCGAATTTCTTCACGCCCTGCATCAGGCCCACATTGCCCTCGGAGATGAGGTCGGAGACCGGCAAGCCATAGCCGCGATAGCCCATCGCTATCTTCGCCACGAGGCGCAGGTGGCTGGAGACCAGCTGCGCGGCTGCTTCGGGGTCTTCATGCTCTTCATAGCGCTTGGCGAGCATGTATTCCTGCTCAGCCGTAAGCACCGGATATTTTTTGATTTCCGACAAGTAGCGATTGAGGCTCTGCTCACCGCTCAGCGCCGGGACTGTCGTGGATGTACTCACTTTTCCCTAACCTTTCTTGCGTCGACCTCGCTTTGTCAGACCCCTGCTGAGCATCCGTCTTTTCGTGCCACGTGGTTAAAAATAGACCAAGTTGTAGGA